>JAZNEQ010000076.1:0-7529 GCA_045588715.1 Eubacteriales bacterium
CCGTCTTCGGATTGTCCCCTTCCTGGAGGGCAATCACGGCGTAGGTGTGGCGCAGGTCGTGGAAGCGTGCATCCGGGCGCCCGATGCGTTCGGCGATACGCTTAAAATGACGATAAGCGGTAGAAGGGGGGATATAGCCGCCGATCCGGTCCGTAAATATCAAATCATATTCGTTGCGCCACAGATCCCCCGCAGCCTCGGCTTGCTCCGTCTGCTCACGGCGAACATTGTGTAGGAGTTCCATAACAAAGGGTGCTGCTGTCAACGTGCGCGGTTTGCCGTTCTTTGGGCTTCCGATGGTGTACCCTCCGTTTTGCCAGTCTTTGACGAGCTGCTGTCCTACGGTGATCGTACCTGCTTCGAAGTCTACGGCATCCCATGGGAGCCCGCAGACTTCTCCCTCTCGCATTCCCGTAAAGAGAGTGAGAAGAATAAGATCATACAGAGGATCCAAGCGAGCTGCGGACAAAAAATTTACTATCTCCACGTCGCTGAGCGGGGAGAGCTTTCTTCCTTTTCCCTTAGGGAGTTTACATTTTTTCACGGGATTCTCCTTGATATAGTTGAGATCTTTCGCTTGTTCCAGCGAAGAGTTAATAGAGGCATGATATACTTTTATTGTTTTTTCCGAGAGACGTTTTTCTTTGAGAAGCTTGTTATAAAATCGTTGTAGCGTCGCCGTATCGAGAGCTTGCAGACGAACGTCGTCAAGATCGGGTTTTACATGTTTTTCAATCAAGACCTTACGAGACACGTAAGTGTTCGGCTTGATACGGTGGCGGCTGTATTCCTCTAACCAAATCTCCATCCAACGCCCGAAGGTGAGCGTGGAGGGATCGATATGGGTACCCTCGTCTGATTCCTGCTGCGCCGCTCGCATAGCTTTGAGCACGTCGATCTGACGCGCACCGTAAAAGCTGCGCGTGCGGCCGTTGATGGTGCAACGGGCTTCCCAGCGTCCGTCCTTACGTTGGCGAACGGAACCACTCCCTCGGGATCCTCTTGTTTCTTTTGTCTGTCTTGCCATGTTCAATCTCCTTTCTTCGTTCGTCTGTCCTTTTGTGCCATGTCCCAGATCGCCTCAAAGTGTGTGCGCTTTGTGTAGTGGTGTCCTTTCCGCTCCGAGTTGGTGATCACGCCCATGTAATGTTCCAGCTCCTCAAGAGAGAGAACGCGGCAGAGCTCCGCGAATTGCTCCCCACTGATCATCACCAGCCCCTGCCCGAGTGTTCCGCCCAGATATTTACGTTTCATCCGCTCCAACGTCTCGGCGGCCGCCTCCTTATCCACGTCGTCGGTCTCGTCGCCGGTGTCCTCCTCAAGCTTTTCCAAAAGAGGGGGAGCGGAGTTTTCCACAACCTCCGCGTCCTCCTCGCACGTGTGCGCGTGCGCGCCCGATAGAGTGAATGATTGAATATAGTCTTTAGTATTTCGTTCTTCTGTTGCTTTAGCATTGCTATAGCAAAATGCCGTTTTGCTATCATTTGCTTTAGCAAAATTTAGCAACCGCTCATCACGGGCAGCTTTGGCGGTTCCACCCGACCGTCCCGCTGCTTGCCTTGCTTCACTGATCTGCTCTTGTCGTTTGATCTGGCTGAACATGAGCGATACGGTCGCTTGTAGAGGACCGTCTACCAGCTCCACGGGATCGATACCGAATTGATGATATACTCTGATCGCCTTGACGATCTCCCATGCGTCCGCTCCGTCCAGCCGGTCCAGATCATCGATCCAGTCGAAGAAGAGAAAGAAGCCTTTCCCGGTGTGTTTCATACCTCCGCACCGTTCACCTCTGCCAAGCGATTGATATGCTTCATGAGAGCGTCATAGGGGATGATGATGCGCCGCTCTGAGATGCGTATTGCGGGGAGCTTCCCACGTTGGATCAATACGTAGACGGTCGGGAGTGCGATACCAAGCAGCTTTGACACCTCCTTGGGGGAGAGGATCGGCTTTTTGTCCTTGAGTGCTTCAACGTTCATTGGCATACCGTCACCCCCTCGCCCTCGATGATGGAGCGGACGTCCTCGATGGCCCTTCCCATGTTGGCGAGGATACTCCGAAGGTAAGCTTGAATGATCCCGAAGTCCCGTCTGATAGCTTGCACTGATTCTTCGGTCGGTTCAAAGTCGTCGAACCATCGGTCGTGAAGATCCGCGGTGAGTGTGCGGCACGACGTGATTGCCTCCTCTGCGTCGGCTGCTTTATCCATCGCATCCCGAAGGAGGCGGCAGAGATGTTCGGTCTCGGTTTCTTTTTGGGTGTTTATCATGTTCGGTTGTTCTCCTGTTCTTTGATTTAGTCTTTGTACTTTTGGTCAAGCATTTGATACACGGGGCACGTCGCGCATCCCGTGAGCTCGTAGCAAAAGCGCGATCTGTGTGCCTGTTCGGCTTTCTTGCTCTTGAATACAAGATTGACCGTGGAATCTCTCACGATCCCCTCGCACCGTATCTGATGGATCCCTTTACTGTATTTGGGATCTCCGTCAAGATAAAAGGGGCATTTCGCCTGTGATGATTCGTAATCACTCATGATGTACGTCCTCCCCGGTCGGCACCGCTCCCTGGAGCGGATCACCGTCGAGCGGTTGGGGTTTAGGAACACACATCCCAACGTGGGCCCACGTGCGGTTGAAGTGATCCCTGTCGATCGCGCGGGCAAGCTTCGTCGCTCTGCCGAGTACCGTCACCCGCTGCCGCTCCGTGCCGGTAAAGGTGAGCGGATCCCAGCGCACGTTGAGCGGCTGTAAGATCACCGTCTCGTCCCCGAAGAAGATTTTCCGCACGAGCGGTGCTTTGCCGTCTATGAGGACCACGGCAACGTCGCCGTGGTCGACGTCTCTCTGACGGTTCACAAAGAGCACGTCGCCGCATTCAATGCGCGGCTCCATGCTGTCGTCATTCGCGCGCACGTAAAAGGTGTCGCCCGTTTTTACGTTTGCGAGCACATCCGAAAGTGACGTCCGTTTGCCCTCCTCGGACGCGCCCGCAGCGTGGTATTCTGTTTCTGTCTCGTTGATCATCCGGTCTGTTTCATACCTCCGAAATTTTTGATTGATATTGTGTAGCTCCGCTCACGGATAAAATTCGCAATCGCTTTCGATTTTGTACCGCTTCCGGAATGAGAGAATCCCAAACGGTTGGGATTCTCGGTATCGATGCTGTGTCCGGTCTCTTAACTTAACGACCATAAGAGCGGTGCACGTTGGCACCCTCCGCACGGTAGGGACCGCTCCCCGGATACGTTCCCGGGAGCGGTTCAAGTCCCTTGTCGTACCCCCTCCGCTCCCCGTTTGCGTTCTGTGCGCGCAAAAGCCTATAAATAAGCGTGTTTCTGACACTTTAAGGAGTGGGGGGTACATCTACCCATGGGGAGGGGGTGATTGTTGTTCGTTCCTTTGTACGAACAAAGCGAAACCGTCTCAAATTTGATTTTGGCGTTTCTTATCTCTCCCGCCTTTCAATCTTGTAGCCACTCTTTGCCGTTCTTCGTCGCTGATCTCCCGCTTTGGATGAGGTGCCTGGATCCTGATCATCCCCTTGGGAATGATGTACGCCCCGTAACCGGGTCCGTCTTCCTCCACAGTCACGCCCTCCGCTCCCGCAACCTTACGGAGTTGGCGGAGGATTCTTGCATTAAAGGTCTCGATCGCGGCGGTTCCGTCCGCCTCGTTGAAGAGGATCACGGTCTCACGCTCCCGTAGGGTGAGCTTGTATTCGTTCTGCGGGGTTCCCACTCTGTTCATCGTTTGCCCTCCTTCTTCTCCTTCTATAGCGTGGCGTTGACATAGCGCATGACCTCGTAGGTCTTGGCCTTATCTCTCCACCAGGCGCCGTTCCATCCCTTTGCCTTGACGTATTCCTCGGTGATACGGTCCAGGTGATCATACCGTCCGTGCTCACGGTCAAGCATGGCAGCCGCCCACTTCTTCGCCGCCTCGGTCTTGACGGGATCCCGGGCGACCTCCTCAAGCGTAATCCCTTTAATAAAGGCATACGACTTGACGTGGGATTCCCATCGGATGGGCTTTAGGTGATAACTTGACAGTCCCTTCATGCCGTCACCTCCTTCCTGTGGAGTGGATCATAGCTCTGATAGGTGTCCTCAAACTCCATCATCTCAAACGCATAAGTCTCCGCATCCGCGAGCTTGTCCGGGTCCTCGCGCCAGCTGTCACCGTACCAGCCGCACAGATCCGCGTATTGATCCATCAAGGATTGAAAGCTCCTTGACTGCTTGATCTGTTCCATGCGGTTCATCGGTCGGCACCTCCAATGGATCTGAAACCCGCGGGGCTGATGACGTTGATCGCCTCCCAAAGCATGGTAGGGATCTCGCCCATGGTCTTCCCGGCAACGTGGGAAAGATAGACCTGAAGAGCGGTGCAAAGGAAGATCCGCTCTGCAAGGGACAAATGAAGCTCAAGCCCTTCGTCGTTCTTTTCTCGGAATTTCATGTATATTTTTTCTCGCTTTCTATTGACTTTTTGAAGAGAGAGCGATATAATAAAACCGCTCCCACTTTTTTCTTAGGGGTTGGGTGCTGCTCCGCGTGAGGTTTGCCGACCTTATCACGCGGGGCGTTTTTCTTTTCTCTACCGCCATGCGGCGGGCTGTGGGGTGTGTGCATGTTTGTACTCCTTTGCGTTTATTTGTTTGCGACGGATTCCTCTTACGCTTGTTTGCGCTGGATTGATCATCGTGGTATCATTGTAGCATATCGTACCCGATATGTCAAGAGGCAAAAAGAAAAAATATCGGGTACAATATAAACAAAAAACGGATCATGGTTTTGTGGAAAATGCATATTGTCCCCGATATTGTTTTATGTTATAATAAATTATAGACTTCATAGAGAGGAGGTTTTGTTAATGCCAGTATCTAAAGCAAATCAAAAGGCTGTTGCTAAATACATGAAGGCGAATTATGATGACATCAAAGTCAGATCTCCAAAAGGGAAAAGGGCGCTTATACAGGCTCATGCGCAGAAACGCGGGGAAAGTACAAACGCCTTTATTAACCGAGCGATTGACGAGACCATCGACCGCGACAACCAACAGGAAGGAGCGGAATCATGAGATACCCGGACAAGTACCGTCTGACCAAAACAGAGAGCGGATTCCTTGCCAAAAAGAAATGGGATGAAAACGTGTATTGCGGCATGAGGATGGAAAACCGAGCGGTGACGTTCCCGCAGACAAGAACCATCCTTGACGGTGTGAACGTTCCCGGAGTTCAGCTTGATGATATCCAAGCGATCTTAAACATGCGCGACGCGTGGCGGCACCTTATGGCGACGGTAGACGAACCGCTCACTCTGGAATATATCTGCACACTCAACGGTCTGATCGCACGTAACGAAGCCCTGGTCTGGGGGAAGCTCCGCACCGGAAGCGTTGGGATCTCGGGGACGGACTACCTGCCGCCGATCCCCACGTGGGACGTTGCCGAGAAAGAGCTATCGGATATTCTCGGTGCCGACGTCAGCGCTACCGAAAAGGCGCTTGATCTTTTTGCATGGGGCGCACGCAGTCAGTTGTTCTGGGACGGAAACAAACGCACCTCGATGACGGCAGCGAATAAGCTTCTACTGTCAGAGGGGGCGGGAGTGCTCACCGTGACGGATCAACACATGGAGCGGTTTAACGAGTTGCTGCTGCACCTCTACAACACAGGCGAGAAAGATCCGCTCAAAGATTTTCTTTACGAACGCGCGATTATCGGGATCGATCTTTAACTACTAAGAGCGGAGAGCCGTGAGCTTCCCGCTCTTTTTCTTTTCTCCGCTCCTTGAGGGAGATCTCCGAGCGGCGCCGACGTTCCCGTGCACGTTGACGATCGGACAGATCACCGGCTCCCTGTGCCGCTCCCAAGAGAAGATCACCGAGAGCGGCGCTGTCTTCGGTCTCTTAACTTAACGACCTCACACGTTTCCGCGTTGGCGAATGTCGGCGCCGATGGGCATACCGTACCGCTCTTAAGAATAAAAAATCGTGAAACTTCATGCCTTAAAAAAAGGGCAGATGGTGAACTTTTTTCCGGGTGCTTCTAAACTTCGCGCAAATTATTAATTTTAAGCTTTTTTTCTCCTTACCCTTGACAGTCCCTTCGCATGCGTGATAGACTGAAAAAACAAGGGAGGTGGTACAACCATGAGGGCGAAAGGTGCTTACAATGAGTATGCAGTCGCGGCGTTTATACGCGCGTCGCAAGTCAAACGTTTAGAAGATGGGCTTCCGATGGCAGTACGTGCCGACCTCGTTGCGGTTGATGCTGCCCTTGGTCTCTTGGATGAAAAAACTGCAAACGCAGTCCGGGCGGTATACGTTCCCGACCGTGGGAGCTGCAACGTCTCCAGACATGTGCTTCACAAGAGAGTGATCGCCCATTCGACGGCTGTATACTACAGTCAAGAGACGATCTACCGCGCACTTGCCAAAGCGCGGCGAGTATTTGCAGAGTGTCGGGGCTTGACTATCGAATAAATTTTATTGAGAGCGGAGTGCCGTAAGCTTCCGCTCTTTTGTTTTGCTCCGCTCCTTGAAGGGGATCCTCCAAGCGGTTCCGACGTTCCCGCGCACGTGGACGATCGTACAGATCACCGTCTCCCTCGACCGCTCCATGGTGAAGATCACCGAGAGCGGCGCCGTCTTCGGTCTCTTAACTTAACGACCGCGCGCGTCCTCCACGTTGGCGAACGTTGGTGCCGATGCGCTGCACTATACTGCTTCCGAGAGAGGGAGAGCCAGGAACGGCGTCGCCCACAAACTCTTAACTTAACGACCGCGACGCCGCGCGCGGTATCGGATGGATGTGACTCGGGGGTTCATAGCTTTCCAAGGGAATAAATGCCCCCCTTTTGAAGGGGCCCCTAAAAGCGGGCTAAAATACCCGTTTTTGACCCATCAAAAACAATCTGTAAAAATTCTGTAATGGGTAAAATAATGGGTCAAAACCTAAAAAAGAGCTGTTTTTATAGGGTATAAAACAGAGCGTTTTTATTTGTGGCAAAAGGGAATTCTTTGTTTTCGGTTTTGTAAAATGTGTTATTATACGAAATAATACACGTAGTGTCAAGCAAAAAACAAAATATATAATAAAAATGGTGTTTTATCATAAAATCTGTCTGTTTTCACTCTTAAAAATCGTCAAAAAAACAATCAAAAACAATCCTGTAAGGGGTCAAAAAATGGGTCAAAACAGGGGTCAAAAAAACGGAGGTGAAAAAGCCTCCGTTTTTTGAGCTTTTTTGTATTGATTTTTACCCCTCTATCCGCTCGTAAAATCCTTGCATTCGCGCGGCGCTTTCCTTCTTCATTTTCTCCGATACGTGCGCGTAGACGTTCATGGTGAATTCGGCAGTTGCGTGCCCGAGCGCTTCCTGCACCGTCTTCGGATTGTCCCCTTCCTGGAGGGCAATCACGGCGTAGGTGTGGCGCAGGTCGTGGAAGCGTGCATCCGGGCGCCCGATGCGTTCGGCGATACGCTTAAAATGACGATAAGCGGTAGAAGGGGGGATATAGCCGC
>JAZNEQ010000077.1:0-11483 GCA_045588715.1 Eubacteriales bacterium
GTCGCGTACCTGTTACCCTCTGCAATCGCGTTGGCGGTATGATCCCCTCGCCTGAGCAGATTCTTGCGGCAATTCAGGAAGCCGCAAACAAAGGAGGAAACTGAGCATGAAAGTATTTGATAAACCACATGCGCTGACCGACGCGCCCTTCCATTACTGCCCCGGCTGCACCCACGGTATCGTTCACCGTTTGGTTGCCGAGGTCATTGATGAATTGGGAATTGAGGGCAGAACCATCGGTGTGGCCCCCGTCGGCTGCTCCGTTATGGCATATAACTATTTTAACTGCGATATGATCGAGGCAGCACACGGAAGAGCACCCGCGGTTGCCACGGGCGTAAAGAGAGCCAACCCCCAGGAGCACGTTGTCTTTACCTATCAGGGAGACGGCGACCTTGCCTCCATCGGTATGGCAGAGACCGTTCATGCAGCGGCAAGAAACGAGAATATTACCATTATCTTTATCAACAATGCGATCTACGGTATGACCGGAGGTCAGATGGCACCCACCTCGCTTCCCGGACAGGTCACGCAGACCTCTCCTTACGGACGCGACGTCAAGGCGTGCGGATTCCCGATCAAGGTTTGCGAAATGCTTTCCGAGCTGGACGGTCCCGAGTATTTGGCGCGTGTTACCGTCAATAGCGTAAAGAACGTCAACAACGCTAAAAAGGCGATCAAAAAGGCATTCCAGAATCAGCTTGACGGCAAGGGCTTTTCGCTGGTCGAGGTTCTTTCCTCCTGTCCCACCAACTGGGGTATGACACCCGAGAAGGCACTTCAGTGGATCGACGAAAAGATGATTCCTTATTATCCCTTGGGCGTTTATAAGGATCGAAGCGCAAAGGAGGAAGAGGCAAAATGAGCACAAAGCAAATGTTGTTTTCGGGCTTTGGCGGACAGGGAATTTTGTTCGCGGGCAAATTTATCGCATATAAGGGACTGATCGACTAAAAGCAGGTCAGCTGGCATCCTTCCTACGGTCCCGAAATGCGAGGCGGTACCGCAAGCTGCAGCGTGATCGTAAGCGACGAGGCGGTTGGTTCTCCCATCGTTTCCTCTCCCGACGTTCTGATCGCTATGAACCTTCCTTCCTTGGATAAGTTCGAAGCCTCTGTCGTTCCGGGGGGCTTGATCATTGCGGATTCCACGCTGATTGAAAGGAAGGTCATGCGTGACGACGTAAAGGTCTGCTACATCCCCGCAACCCGTCTTGCAAGTGAAAACGGTATGCCCACGCTGGCGAACATGATCATCGTCGGAAAGCTTCTTGAGGAGCTTAGCGATTTTAATGAGGACAGTGTAAATGCCGCACTCAAAAAGGTCATCTCCGCAAAGCATGCCGATATGATGGAGATCAACGTAAAGGCAATGCGTCTTGGTGCGGATTATCAATAATTCCCGAGAGAAAGGACACAGAGCCATGAATATTTCTATTACCAAAACAAATGCTCCCAAGGTAAAGCCCGAGAGTAGTGTTCTCGGCTTCGGTCAGTATTTTACCGATCATATGTTTATTATGGATTACTCCAAGGAAAAGGGCTGGTATGACGCACGCATCGTGCCGTTCGGTCCCATCGCTCTTCATCCCGCGTCTACCGTTCTTCACTACGGCTCGGAGATCTTTGAGGGAATGAAGGCATACCGTCGCGCTGACGGTAAGGTTCAATTGTTCCGTCCTATGGAAAACATCCGCCGTATGAACAATTCCGCGGACCGTCTCTGCCTTCCCACCATTCCCGAGGAGGATATGCTTGAGGCGCTTTTGACGCTGGTTAAGCTTGAGGAGGACTGGACGCCCTCTGCTCCCGGTACCTCTCTGTATCTGCGTCCCTTTATGTACGGCAACGACGAGACGTTGGGCGTTCACGCAGTGCACAACGCAACCTTTGTGATCATTGCATCGCCTGTAGGAAGCTACTACAAGGAGGGCATCAACCCCGTTAAGATCATGATCGAAGACGAGGACGTTCGTGCTGTTCGCGGCGGTACGGGATACGCGAAGTGCGGAGGCAACTACGCCGCAAGTAACCGTGCGGGTGAAAGAGCCGCACAAAAGGGCTACTCCCAGGTGCTTTGGCTTGACGGTGTCGAGCGCAAGTACATCGAGGAGGTGGGTGCTATGAACGTTATGTTTAAGATCGGCGACGAGATCGTAACTCCCGCTCTGACCGGCTCCATTCTTCCGGGTATTACCAGAAAGTCCTGTATTGAGGTCCTCAAAAAGGAGGGCTACAACGTCAGCGAGCGCTTGCTCAGCATCGACGAGCTTTCCGCTGCAATGGAAAACGGAACGCTTGAGGAAGCTTGGGGCTGCGGCACCGCGGCAGTTGTTTCTCCCATTGGCGAGCTTTGCTACAAGGGTGTTAAGTACACTGTTAACGAAGGCAAGATCGGCACAGTGACTCAGCATCTTTACGATACGCTTACGGGCATTCAGTGGGGTAAGATCGAAGACACCTACGGTTGGACCTGCCCGATCGATTAAATTTGAATTTGTCTTGCTCCGCTGGGGTAAAAAATCCCCGCGCGGAGCAAGATTTTTTTTAAAAAGTATTGACAAAAGAAATAACGGGTGGTATAATAAAGCATATTTTTTAAATGCGTAGAAGGAATTATTTCTTTTCATTGCTTCTTCAGAGAGACAACGGTCGGTGTGAGTTGTCGGTGCACGAAAAGAAAGTCTCGTTCCGGAGCAGGATCGCAGAACGGCTTCCAGTAAGCGGTCACGGCATGCACCGTTATCATAGCAAAGGGCTTGTTAGAGCTCTGTGAGGTGACCGAGCGATCGGTAACCGGGGTGGTACCGCGAATTGTTAAATTCGTCCCCGAGGTGGATCATAGTCCGCTTCGGGGACTTTTTGTGTCACTCCTCGAAGCAATTGAAAGGAGATTTGAAATGAAACAAATCAAAATCGCAGACGCAACACTTTGTAAAGAGGGTAGTAATTTCAGCTTTAAAGAAAAAATCGAAATCGCACGTCAGCTTGAAAAGCTGAACGTAGACGTCATTGAAATGCCTGAGATCACAAACGTAAAAACAGACACGCTTCTGATCCGTACCGTTTCTACCTTTGTAAAAAAGAGCGTGATCTCCGTTGCGGCGGGCTTGAGTGTTGAAAGCGTAGAAAACGCAATCGACGCTTTGGCAAATACAGCCTTTCCTCGAATTCGCATCTCGCTTCCCGTGTCTCCCGTAGGCATGGAATACGTTTGCCACAAAAAGCCGGATAAAATGCTCTCGTGGATCGAAAAGACAGTCACTATGGCACGCGAGAAATGCGCTGACGTTGAATTTTGTGCAGAGGACGCAACGAGAGCGGAGCGTGAATTCCTTTACAAGGCGATCAGTACCGCCATTTCCGCAGGGGCATCTGCAATCACCGTTTGCGACAAGGCGGCAGAGATGCTGCCGGACGACTTCGCCGCATTTACCGCGGACGTTTGCAAGCATTCCTCGGTCCCCGTAAGCGTTGCCTGTGAAAACAGAAACGGCATGGCTCCCGCGTGCGCGATCCTTGCGGTTCGTGCGGGTGCGGCAGGCGTTAAGGCGGCGGTCGGTGAGGAGAGCGTTTCTCTTGAAACCTTTGCGGGCATTGTTAAAAATTGCGGTGTGACGTATGACGTTTCCTCCAACATCAAGTACACGGAGATCCACCGCATCATCAAGCAGATCCATTGGGTCCTCTCCAACAGCAAGGGAGACAAGAGCATCGTCGTAAAGGATGGCGGAGAGGAAAATATTTTCTTGGATTCCAACGACGACCGCGAGGCAGTTTGCGAGGCGATCGTTAAGCTTGGATACGACCTGTCCGAGGAGGACAAGACCCGTGTCTTTGAAGAATTCTTGCGTGTAGCAACCAAAAAGCGGGTCGGAGCTAAGGATCTTGAAGCAATTGTGGCAAGTGTAGCTCTGCAGGTTCCCGCAACCTATTCCATGGTCAGCTATGTGATCAACAACGGTAACATTATTTCCTCCACCGCACAGATCACGCTGAAAAAGGATGGGGAAGAGACCTGCGGTGTTTGCATTGGCGACGGCCCTGTAGATGCCGCGTTCCGTGCGATCGAGCAGATCATCGGTCATCACTATGAACTGGATGATTTTCAGATCCAATCGGTTACCGAGGGGAAAGAAGCTATGGGCTCGGCGCTTGTAAAGCTCCGCTCAGAGGGCAAGCTCTATTCGGGCAACGGTATTTCTACCGACATTATCGGTGCTGCGATCCGCGCATACATCAATGCGGTAAACAAGATCGTTTATGAGGAGGCAACGGTATGAAATTTTCATTCTCAACAAAAGGTTGGCACGATTCCTCTTTTGAGGATTTTTGCGAGATCGCAGAGAGCCTCGGCTTTAGCGGAATCGAGCTTCATAACGTGCACAACCGTCTCTTTACCGATCGTGACGGTGCTTTCCACGATTATGCGGCGGCGGCAACTCTGCGCCGTCTCTATGAAAAAAAGCTGCGTATCCCCTGTATCGATGCCATCTGCGATCCTGTAGATGCAACGGAGGCAGAGAACTGTTGTCGTGAGATCCGCAAATGTATGAAGATCGCCTCCAATCTGCACATCCCCTATATCCGTATTCGCGCAAACGCGATCGACGATGAAGAGGTGGGAGCTGAAAATATTGCCGCTGTGGTCAGCACGCTTTTGCCGGAGGCAGAAGCGATCAACGTCACCCTCCTTTTGGAGACTGCGGGTCTTTTTGCAAAAACGGCAAAGCTGAGGGATATGCTGGAAAGATTTGCAAGCGATCATCTGGCGGCTCTGTGGAATTTCTCTGCCGCATATCTCGACGGCGGCGAAACGCCCGAACAGGTGATCAAAAATCTTGGTGCATACGTAAGACACGTACACATCTGTGATGCCATGCGTACGGAGAATGGCGTGGAGCATTGTCTGATCGGCGAGGGCGAGCTTCCCATCAAAGAAATGATGCTGGCGCTCCGTTCTGTCAACTACGACGGATTCCTCTCTCTTGTCTGGGATCCCAAATGGTGCGAGGAGCTGGACGATATGGAGATCATCTTCTCCCAGTTCGTCGGATTTATGCGTCAGTTCAACGATCCCTCGCGCAATGAAAAAACGCTTTATTATAACAGGGCGCATACGGGAAAGTTCGTTTGGAAGAAAGATCTTTTGATCGACGAGACCTTCCCGCAGGTCTTGGATCGTATGGTAGAGGAATTCCCCGACCAGTATGCTTTTAAATATACCACGCTTGACTATACGAGAACCTATAGCGAGTTCAGAGACGACGTAGACGAGTTTGCACGCTCCCTTATCGCACTTGGCGTTAAGGCGGGCACGCACGTTGCCGTTTGGGCATCCAACGTACCGCAGTGGTATATCGCATTTTGGGCAACGGTAAAATTGGGGGCCGATTTGGTAACGGTCAACACCGCCTACAAGATCCATGAGGCGGAATATCTGCTTAAACAGTCGGATACGCACACCTTGATCCTTACCGAAGGCTCCAAGGATACACACTACGGAAAAATCATTTCCGAGCTTTGCCCCGAGCTGAACACTCTCAAGCCAGGAATGTCTCTCCACGCAAAGAGACTGCCGTTTTTGCGCAACGTAATTACGGTTGGCTTCCGCCAGAAGGGATGCATGGATTGGAACGATGCCCTCTCCCGTGCCAAGCAGGTTCCCGTCAGCGAGGTCTATCGCATGGCGGCTGCCGTCAACAAGGATGACGTTTGTAATATGCAGTATACCTCGGGTACTACAGGATTCCCCAAGGGAGTCATGCTGACCCACTACAACGTAGTCAACAACGGAAAATATATCGGCGACCACATGGATCTTTCTACCGCAGACCGTATGATGATCCAGGTCCCCATGTTCCACTGCTTTGGTATGGTGCTTTCCATGACGGCGTCGATGACGCACGGCACCACCATGCTGCCGCTCCCGTATTTCTCTCCCAAGCCTGCATTGGCTTGTGTCCATAACGAGCATATTACGGCGTTTAACGGCGTTCCCACCATGTTCATCGCAATGATGGAGCATGAGGATTTCCAAAAGACCGATTTCTCGCATATGCGCATTGGAATTATGGCAGGCTCCAACTGCCCGGCTGACCTGATGAAGAAGGCGACCGAGGTCATGAACATGAAGGAGATCGTGTCTGTCTACGGACAGACCGAGGCATCTCCCGGATGCACTATGAGCAGCTATTACGATTCCCTCGAGGTGCGTACCGAAACCGTTGGAAGCGCTTTTGCCAACGTAGAGTGTAAGATCATCGATCCCGAAACAGGGGAGGACTGTCCCGACGGTGTCAACGGTGAATTTGTAGCTCGTGGCTATAATATCATGAAGGGGTACTATAAAATGCCCGAAGCGACCGCCGCTACCATCGATGCTGATGGCTGGCTCCATACGGGAGACCTTGCCTGCCGCACCCCCGAAGGAAACTACCGCATTACGGGAAGACTGAAGGATATGATCATCCGCGGAGGCGAAAACATTTATCCCAAGGAGATCGAGGAGTTTATTTACACCTGTCCCAAGGTCAGCGACGTACAGGTCATCGGCGTCCCCGACGAAAAATACGGGGAGGAGATCATGGCATGCGTGATCCTCAAGGAAGGGGAGAGCATGACCGAGGAGGAAATGAAGGCATTTGTCGCAGCCAGTATGGCTCGTCATAAGGTGCCGAGATATATCCAATTTATGGCAAGCTTCCCGATGAACGCAGCCGGCAAGATCTTGAAATACAAAATGCGAGAGGATGCCGCCGAGAAGCTGGGACTTAAAAAGACAAATTGAGGATATTGCTATGATCAATCAAAAATTTACGGTGATCGATGCGCACTGTCATATTTATCCCGAAAAGATCGTTGATCGTGCCGTGGCGGGAACCGATGCGTTTTACGGCACGCGTGCGGCTTGTCGCGGTGTTGCGGCAGAGCTTTTGGAGATTGGCGAGCGTGTTGGGATCGACCGCTTCGTTGTGCAGTCGGTTGCTACCACTCCAAAGCAGGTGTCCAGTATCAACGAGTTTATTGCTGCCTCTGTGGCATCAGCGCCCGAAAAATTTACGGGGCTGGGTGCGGCGCATCCCGATTGCGAGGATCAAGCGGCAGTCATTCATCAAATTTTAGATCTTGGGCTTCACGGTATTAAGATCCACCCCGATATCCAGGGCTTTGCTATTGACGACGCACGGATGTATCCCGTGTATGCCCTTTGTGAGGAGCACGGGCTCCCCGTCCTGATGCACACGGGCGACCACCGCTATGACTTTTCCAATCCCAATCGGCTTTTACCTGTGCTGAGGGATTTTCCGAGATTGGTTGTGATCGGCGCGCATTTTGGCGGATGGTCGGTCTGGGATGACGCTTCGAAGGCTCTTGCTGATTTTCCCAATCTTTTTGTGGATTGCTCCTCCACGTTTCCGTTTGCCAACAACGATCTTTCTCTTGGTGAGCGACTGATCGCGCGCTACGGAGCGGAGCGCGTTATGTTCGGCAGCGATTTTCCGATGTGGTCACCCGAACGTGAGCTTGAAACCTTTATGCACCTCAGGCTCTCCGATGACGAAAGACGTATGATCCTTTCCGAAAACGCGAAGAAAGTGTACCGTATCAATTTATAAGTTTTTTACCCCCATCAAGTTCACTTTGAACTTGGTGGGGGGTTTCATAAAAAACACTTGCATTATTTCTTTTTGTGTGGTACAATATTTCAGATAGAGTAAAAAATGAAGTTATCAAGGAAGGGCAATTTAGATCACATGAATCATTTGCATCAAGAGATCGACCGTCGCAGGACTTTTGCGATCATATCACACCCCGACGCGGGTAAAACCACACTTACCGAAAAGTTTTTGCTTTACGGCGGTGCTATTCAAACGGCTGGCTCCGTAAAAGGAAAGGCATCCGACCGCCATGCAGTCTCCGACTGGATGGAGATGGAAAAGAAAAGAGGTATTTCCATTACCTCCTCGGTCATGCAGTTTGAATATGACGGATATTGCATCAACATTCTGGATACCCCGGGACACCAAGATTTCTCCGAGGATACCTACCGTACCTTAATGGCGGCGGACAGTGCCGTCATGGTGATCGACGCTGCAAAGGGAATTGAGCCGCAGACAAGAAAGCTTTTCCGCGTATGTGCTATGCGCCATATTCCCATCTTTACCTTTATCAACAAGCTTGACCACGAGGCAAGAGACCCCTTTGATCTTTTAGACGAGCTGGAAAAGGAATTTGGGATCGGAACCTATCCCATGAACTGGCCGATCGGTTGTGGCGTTGGCTTTAAAGGTGTTTACGACCGTGACGGACACAAAATTTTGGCGTTTGGCGATTCTCACCGCGGAAGAGACCGCTTGGCTTCTATCGATTGCGATATCGCGGATACCGAGCGGCTTGACGAGCTGATTGGGTCCTATGCACGCGAGGAGCTTTGCGAGCAGGTCGAATTGCTTGACGGAGCCTGCTTTGACTTTGACCTTGAGGCAGTGCGTTGCGGTAAGCTCTCTCCCGTCTTTTTCGGGTCGGCGCTTAACAACTTCGGCGTTGAATTTTTCCTTGAGCATTTCTTAAAAATGACCACAGCGCCTCTATCGCGCCGTGCGGGCGACCTTGAGATCAAGCCGTTTGACGAGACGTTTTCTGCATTCGTCTTTAAGATCCAGGCAAACATGAATAAGGCACACCGTGACCGCATTGCGTTTATGCGCATCGTATCGGGAAAGTTTGAGCACGAAAAGGAATATTTTCACGTTCAGGGAGGGAAGTCCTTGCGCCTTTCCCAGCCACAGCAAATGATGGCACAGGAGCGCTCCATCATTGAGGAAGCGTATGCGGGGGATATCATCGGTGTTTTCGATCCGGGTATTTTCTCTATTGGCGATACCGTTTGCGATAAGTCGAATAAAATTCAGTTTGAAGGAATTCTTATCTTTGCTCCCGAGTGCTTTGCAATGGTCGAACAGATCGACAGCATGAAGAGAAAGCAATTTGCAAAAGGAATGAATCAGATCGCCCAGGAGGGAGCTATTCAGATCTTTATCGAACCGGGCGGAGGACTTGAGCGCGTGTACGTCGGCGTGGTCGGAATGCTTCAGTACGACGTTTTGGAATCTCGCATGAAGGCAGAATATGGCGTTACCTATAAGCAATATCCGCAGTCCTATCAATATATCCGCCGTATTGCAAACGGAAAGGATCCTTCCAAGCTTCATTTGTTTGACGTAAAGTGGGTTCAGGATTTCAGAGGAAACGATTTCCTTCTTTTCAACAGTGAGTGGCACATCGGTCATACACTGGAAAATAACGAAGGGCTTGAATTGGTTGAATTCGGCACTTGATAGGAAGAGGAGGAACAGATAGAATGAAGTTCAGAACTCTTTGTGCGCTTTTGGCGGTGATCCTGCTTCTGTCAACCCTTTGCGGTTGCGTGAATGCGGATTTCTATAATCGACCCGTGACGTCCGAATCTTTACCGTCCGGAGAATCCTCCGTTCCGCAAAACTCAAATTTTGCGGTGCACTTTATTGACGTAGGTCAAGCAGATTCCATTCTTGTCGTGTGTGACGGCAAAACGATGCTGATCGACGGCGGAAACGTTGGAGACAGCAATCTTTTGTATTCCTATCTCCAAAAAAACGGCGTAAAGCATCTTGATTACGTCGTATGTACCCATGCCCATGAGGATCACGTGGGCGGGCTTTCGGGCGCGCTCTCCTATGCGACGGTGGGGACCGTTTATTCACCTGTTCTTTCTTACTCAACAAGGGCGTTTTCAAATTTTGTAAAGAAAGTAGAGGCACAGGGGAAGGCTTTGACCGTCCCCAAGGCGGGCTCTTCCTTTCAGTTGGGAGAGGCGACCGTGCAGGTTCTCGGTCCTACCAAAGAATATGAGGAACCAAATAATACCTCCATTATTTTGCGGGTGGTTTACGGTAGCCTTTCCTTCCTTTTTACGGGAGATATGGAAAGGGATGCCGAGGTGGATCTGATCGAATCGGGCGCCGAGCTTCGCTCCACCGTGCTTAAGGTTGGGCATCATGGCAGCTCCACCTCAAGCTCTTATCGCTTTTTGCGTGAGGTCGCGCCCCGGTACGGTGTGATCTCGGTTGGAACAGACAACGAATACGGGCACCCCCATGAGGAGGTTCTGTCCCGTTACCGCGATGCGGACGTAAAGCTCTATCGCACCGATCTGCAGGGGGATATTATTTGCACGAGCAGCGACGGAAAGACGCTTCATTTTCAAACGCGAAAAAATGAGGACGCCATTACCAATCCCACCGTGGGAGAGGGGAATCCGTCGGGGGGCGTGACAACTGAGTATTCTTACATTGGAAACGTCAATTCCGAGGTTTATCACACTGCGGATTGCAACTCATTGCCAAGCACGCTCAATCGCATTTACTTTATCACAAGGGAAGAAGCCGAGCAAGCAGGATATCATCCTTGCGGCAGATGTAAGCCTTAATAAAAGATCACCGATCAAACCGTGTGTCTGATCGGTGATTTTTATTATACGTTTGCAGCTTCCTCTTGCAGCATATTGGCAAGCATTTTTGCGCATTCTTTTACGGAAATGCGGGAGGTATTGATGCAAAGATCGTAATTTGCGTGATCTCCCCAAGTTCGCCCCGTATAATATTCGTAATACGCGGCGCGGTTTTTGTCAATTTTTAAAATTTCTCGGCGGAGTTGTTTGTCGGTCAACGTTTCGGTTTCGTCCGCTTTAAGGCGGCAACGTTCCATTCTGGAATCGATATCTGCATAAACGAAAAGACGCAACGGATCTTTGTCTCGCAGAATATAGTCTGCGCATCTTCCTACAATAATGCAGCTTGATTTTTGGGACATCTCACGCAAAACGTTTGCCTGCTCGGCATAAACTGCCGCAAATTGCTTCATTACGTAGTCGTTTGACAGGGAATGGGAAAGCGTTCTTCCTACGTTGATAGGGAAAACAGCCGTATGCTTTTGCTCAATGATCTGTTGTACGTAGCTTTCTGCAAGCTGTGTGCGCCTTGCAATTTCCTCAACGATCTCCTTGTCGTAATAGGCAAAGCCAAGAAGCTCCGAAAGTCTTTTTCCAAGCTCTCGTCCCCCGCTTCCAAATTCTCGTGCGATGGTAATAATGCGGTTCATGTGAAATCCTCCAATTTGCGTTTTGCCTTGAGAAACGGGAAGTGCACAGCGCCCCCTTAAATAACAGTATACTATTTTTTGGGAGAATTGTCAAGAGAATCCGTTTTAAGTTTTATTGCAAAGAAAACAAAAAGTTTTGCCGTAAAAAATAAAAACGGAGTTGCTTTTTCGGTTCTTCTCTGTTATAATGAATTAAAAGTAAAACAAAGGAGATCAAAAAAATGTTTCAATATCTTTTGTACGCATATGCGGCAATCAGCCTGATCGCTTTTTTCTTGTATTGGAGAGACAAGAAAAAGGCAAAAAAACACCGTTGGAGAACGCCCGAGGCTCTCCTTTTGG
>JAZNEQ010000078.1:0-2313 GCA_045588715.1 Eubacteriales bacterium
TTCTTGTTCTTACCGTTTTTAAGAACCTTGGCAGTAACCTTTGCACCGTCTACGTTGGGAGCACCAACCTTAAAGCCGTTGTCATTGGACAATGCCTTAACGCTGTCGAAAACGATTTCGTCTCCTTCGTTAACGTCGAGCTTTTCAACAAAAATAATGTCCTGCTCGATTACTTTGTACTGCTTTCCGCCGGTTTCGATAACTGCAAACACGAAAAGCACCTCTCTTTCTGATAGACTCGCTGACATAAAGGCGGTGTTTTTAGACACACTTAAAAAAGCCTTTTTCAAGCGGCATATTATTATAGCACGTTTACACGGTGTTTGTCAACCCTTTTTTATGCTTTTTTTAAATATTTTTCAACTTTTTGACGGCATTTTTACAGTCAGTACGGTATACCCCAAATTATCGGGGGAGATATCGCACGATTCCCATCCCTCCGGTAAGGAAACACTGTCGCGTGCTGTGCGCAATATCAAATACTCCTTGTGGGAAAACCATTGTTCGGGGGTGAAAAGGTTGATATACTCTTCCAAAACAAGACCCGATTCCGTCATGATCTCAGCATGAGGCTTGCCAACGTAGCGTAAATGCCAGGGCTCGTAGGCAATTTTGGTGACCTCTTCTTTATCTCTTGGATAACGGATGACAAAGCCGTGATCCGCGCAAAGCCGGTTGACCGCGCGTCCCGCGGGGGAGCGTAAAAATTCCTTTCCCGCAAAATACGGAGCGTAAACGTCGAGGGCAAGCCCCGCCTCGTGTTCGCTGCAGCCAACAGGTGCCGCAACCCCATCCTCGCTTTCAAGAAGGATCTCTTCCTGTTCCTCCTTGGTACGATAATCGCTTGATACGTAGATCCTTACACGTGTTTGCTTTTCCACGCGGTCGCGCAAGGTAATATACGGTTCCACCATCAAGGGGTGCATTTTGGCACCGTTATAGTCGGTCAGCGAAGGCTCGTAGTCCAAAGGCAGGGGGTGGTCGCGGTTGACAAGCATGAGCGTGTTTGAAGCAGTTACGTTATCAAGCTTTGAGAGTGTTTCGAGCGTATATTCCTCATTGCACGTCAATTCGATCTTGTGCAGATCGGGGGAGGGGCGATATCGCACCGTATCCTCTATGTAAAACCATAGATCCGCACGGATATAGAAAAAGAACAGAAGAGAGAGCAAAAAAATCACGGCACAAGAACAAACGATCATTGTTTTTCTTGTTTTTTTCAAATCAGTTCTCCCCTTTCCTTTTTTTGCTTTCGCGATTCGTTTATCAACACTCATTATAACATATTTCTCATCCCCATGTCAATTAAAAAAAGCAAATCAAAAAAATTAGGTTCTGCAATCAACGCCGCATAAGTCGGACGTTGATCGCAGAACCGTTTTTAATTATGAATAGAATCGACCCGGAAAAATATTGCCTTTATCAGTCAGTCACTCTCGGAACGTCCAGCCACACGCCGCCGCGTTTTGCCGCTTCATGCGCTACAAGCCCCGGAACGGTCATATCCATGGCGCGGACAATATCGATCGCCGGCGTGGAATCTTCTTCAATGGCACGCAAAAAATCCTGTATCAGATAAAATTCACTGTTTCCGTGTCCGCCGGCGGCTACCGTATTCGGCGTATTGGGTTCGTAATAGCTGATTCCTATCTCCACGCCTTCTTTCGGATCATAATCTTCAAAATAGCGGTATCCCGTGCCGTTGTATCCGCTTCTGCTGGATTCCAATGCCCCCTTCGTGCCGTAAATACTGTAAGAGCACAGATTCGGATGCCTCAGTGCCACAGAGCTTCGAAGCAGCTTGATCGTTGCCCCCTTCGCGGTTTCAAACAGCGCAACCTGCATATCTATATTCCCGTCGGTTGGCGTTTCAAAGCAACGTGACTGATTGCCCGATGCCGTGCAACGCACGATATGGTCATCCATCCACATCAAAACCGGCCCCAAGCTGTGAGAGCAGTAATGCAGGGGTGCGCGGTTTGCCCGCCATTTTCCGTCGACCAAGCTGCGGATTTCATGTACGTAGTCAGCCTCTGCGTAAAAGGGTGTGCCGATTTTCCCCGCTTTGATTTCTCTATTCCAGTCCATTACAAAATGCATATAATTGCAGTTTTCAGCCAACATAAATTTGGTTTTGGATCTCCGCACCGCTTCTACCATACGGACACAATCCGAGATGTTATCTGCTGCGGTAACTTCACAAAGCACGTGCTTCCCTGCTTCCATAGCTTGAATCGTCTGCTTGGCATGAAACGGGATGGGAGTTCCCAACACAACGATATCCACATCTGCATTCAGCATATCTTCATAGTT
>JAZNEQ010000079.1:0-15526 GCA_045588715.1 Eubacteriales bacterium
GGTCGACGTCCTCGACGACCCGTTTGTTGACATCCAAAGGGGTTCCCCAAACCAAACGAACGGCACAAAAAAATTACACCGTAGGGGTCGACGTCCTCGACGACCCGTTTGTTGACATCCAAAGGGGGTTCCCCGAACCAAACGAACGGCACAAAAAACGCCATAGCACCGTATCGATGCCATGGCGGTTTCTTTATATAAACGTAGGAAAAGGTCATCCCAATTCCGTTTGACGCGTCCACCGCAAGGAAACGTAGGTTTCCTTTAAAAGCGTCGCCGCAACAGAAGGATCCTCAAGTCCGTCGATCCAAATCAACGGATTCCCCTCCTCGGTAGAAACAAAATACCAGTCCCCGGGGTGAGATAACGTTACCGTGGCAAGATCCCCGCATCCGTCAAATGCGTTGGCTTCAATGCTTAACAGCGTTTCGGGAAGAGTGACGTCAACCAAGCCGCTGCATCCGTAAAAGGCATAGGCCTTGATCCGCTCGCCGCCCGTGATCACCACGGTATGAAGTGACGCGGGAACGGCATCGGCATTGTCGTAGTAGGAGTACGCGCCGAAAATATAGCCCAAGTACATATTCGCATCGCTTGAACCGGAATATCCGATGAAGGGCAGCGTTATTTTTTCAAGCGCAGTACACTCTCCAAAGGCGTTAAAGTCTATTTGGTAAACGTTGTCGGGGATCTCGATCTCCTCAAGAGCGGTACAGCCCCAAAACGCCTGCTCTCCAATACTCGTACATCCCGAAAGGAACGTGACCTCCTTTAGCGCCGTGCACCCGTAAAAGGCGTAGTCTCCAATATACCCAAAGCTCTCCTCCCCTTCGCCGTCGAGGGTCACCTTTTCAAGAGTTTGGCAAAGGTTAAACGCGTATATGGGCAGGCAGTCTCCCTTCACGTTGACCGTTTTTAGGGTGGTGGGCACGTAGGTTGCGTTGGCGGAAGAGCCGTAGCCGCCAAACAGATGCGAGAGGAAGGTGTTTTCGTCACGCGCCCCTCCCACAAAGGGCAGTGTCAGCTCGGCAATGGAGTTGCATCCCTCAAACACGCCGCGCTCCAAAGAGACCGTGCGCGCAGGGAGCACGACCGTTTCCAGTGCCGTGCAATTCCAAAAGGCTTGACTGTACACGCTCAATTCGTTTTGCGCAGCATCCTCAAACGAAAGCTCGGACAGCGCGGTACAACCCGAAAAGGCGTTGGAGCCAACGATTTTCACCGAGGCACCGATCAAAACGCTTTCCAGCGCCGTGCACTCCAAAAAGGCACTTTCGCCGATCGTTTCGATCGCACCGTCAAGGGTCAGCTCTTCCAGCGCCGTACATCCCGCAAACGCGCGGTCTGAGATCGCGTCTACGTCGCCAAACGTAATGCTTTTGAGAGAAGTACAGTTTTCAAAGGCGTTTTGGTAGATCGTAACGATCCCCTCGCCAAAGGTAACGCTCTCCAGATTCGCGCATCCGTAACAGGCATAACTCGGAACGTCGTCCGTCCCCGTCAAGGTAAGCGACTTAAGAGATGCGGGAACGTAGCTTTCGGCGTCGAAGGAATAGAGGTCGCCAAAGAAATATCCCAAGAAATTGCTATCGTTTTTCAAGGAAACGGTCATCGACGCGATGTTGGTACATCCCGCAAAGGCACCGCTGCCAACGTTTTGAATACTTGTGGGAATCGTCACCGACGTCAGGAAGGTGCACCCCGAAAAGGCACTCGCATTGATGCCAAGCACGGGAAGCCCCGCATATTCGGTGGGAACCGTCAGCTCGCTTTCGCGGAACGCGCCCACACTTGCAATATTATAAAAGGGGTTTTCGGCGTCATCGACAAAGGAATAGGTCAACTGTCCCGCGGGGCGGCACCAATAATATCCGGCATACTCCATGCGCAGGTTTTCGGCAAGCCGCTCGCCGCTCCCCATAATGCTCCTGTCCATGATCACGCCCGCTACGGCATCTCTGTTTTGCGCACACCACCAGCCGGCGGTTGTGGGCATGGTTACGTGCTCAAGCTCCCGCGCGTGATAAAACGCGGATTTTCCGATCAATTCCAGCGTTGCGGGCAATACCAGGCGCTTGACGCCGCTGCTTGAAAACGCCAAGTCCTCGATGATCTTAAGCCGACTTCCGTCCTCAAAGGTCACCTTTTCCAAGGCAGCACACGCGTAAAACGCGTGCCTTCCGATCACCTCTACCGAGGCGGGAACGGTCACGCTTTCCACTTCGGTGCCGCGGAAGGCGTTTTTGCCGATCTCCTTGACGGGAAGCCCCTCGTACTCGGCGGGGATCACCACGTCGGGGTCGGTCACGCTTCCCATGCCCGTAACGATATAATACAGCCCGTCCTCGTCGAGGGTAAAGGCAAGAAGCGCGGGTCCCGCCGGCTCGGTGGCGCCGCCGTCGGGTTCAAGACTGCCCGAGGTTGACGGATCGCCCTCGACGGTCGGGAGCGAGGCGCTGACGTCCAGGCTGACGTCCCCGTTCGGTTCGCTTCCGATGAGCGTGGGATCCTTCGTTTCGTACTGCCCGGGACCGGGATCCTCGGTGGGAATCTCGATGGGATCCGTGACAGGGGAATCCTCGACGGAGGGGATCTCAAGCTCCAAATACTCTGATTCCTCAAGAGAGGCGGCATAGCGGTCGGTCGTGTCCGCCGGGTAGGTTTTATCATTCCACACCTCCCCCTTATGGTCCGCGGCTTCCCGCCCGCAGGAAGCAAGAAGCACGGAAAGGATCAGGCATAAGAGGATCGGGAGAAATGCTCCCATCCTTTTTTTCGTACTCATAAAAATCTCCTTTTTTACGTACTCAAAATATTCGCACGCCAAAAGATCATGCCTTCCGTTCTGCCGCGGTCTCGCAATAAAGGCAACGGTAAACGCGGCGTGCGGGGTCGGTCAGGCGAAAAACGTGCGAAAGCTCCTGCTCGGTCGACGTAATACAGCGCGGGTTTTTGCACTTGATCACGTCTACAAGACACTCGGGGAGCGCGATCTGCTTCTTTTCTGTGATGATCCCGTCCTTGATGATATTGACGGTAACGTCCTTGTCAACGTAGCCGAGGATATCCATGGAAAGGTCAATGGCAGCATCGATCTTGATAATGTCCTTTTTCCCCATCTTGCGGCTGCCCACGTTTTTGATGAGCGCCACGGTGCAGTCCAGCTCCTCAAGGGAAAGAAGTCTGTAAAGCTCCATTCCGCGGCCCGCGGTGATATGGTCGATCACAATTCCGTTTTTAATGGAGTCGATATTCATGGCTGTACCTCCAAAAGCTTCATGATCAGCGCCATGCGGATGATCTTGCCGTTATAGACCTGCTTGAAGTAACAGGCACGGGGATCGTCGTCGATGGCGACTGCGATCTCGTTGACACGCGGCAGAGGATGCATGATGGAAAGATCCTCCTTGGCATAGCGCAATTTGTCGGGGGTAAGGATGTAGCTGTCCTTGAGTCGCAAATAGTCCTCCTCGTTAAAAAAGCGCTCGCGCTGCACGCGCGTCATATAAAGAATGTCAAGAGACGGGAGAGACGCGATCAGATCGGTCGTTTCCTCATAGGCAATGCCGTTTTTCTCCAGCACGTCCTCGGTGATATAGCCCGGCACTCTTAATTCCTGGGGGGAGATCAGCACGATCTTAATGCCCGTGTATCTCGACAGCGCGGAAATGAGAGAATGCACCGTTCTTCCAAACTTAAGGTCACCGCAAAAGCCCACCGTAAGATCGTGAAGTCTTCCCTTCTCGCGGGAAATGGTCAACAGGTCGGTAAGAGTTTGCGTGGGGTGATTGTGCCCGCCGTCGCCCGCGTTGATCACGGGGATGGACGCGTTCATTGCCGCCACGAGGGGAGCGCCCTCCTTGGGATGGCGCATCGCGATGATGTCGGCATAGCAGGACACCGTTTTCGCCGTGTCGGCAACGCTCTCGCCCTTGGAGGCAGAGGAGGAGGCACCGCTGGAGACCGACATCACGTTGCCGCCAAGATCGTACATTGCCGCCTCAAAGCTAAGGCGTGTGCGCGTAGAGGGCTCGAAAAAGAGCGTTGCAAGCTTTTTGCCGCGGCATACCTCGCTGTACTTTTTCGGGTGTTCGATGATATCGTTTCCGACAGCGATCAGCTCGTCGATCTCCTCGGGAGCCAGATCCTGAATGTCAATCAAGCTTCTCATAGTTTTATTTCCTCACGCCTTGGCGCCGTAAACTTCAAGGTATGCCTTGATACGAGCCACGTTTTCCTCGTTCTTTTCGTCCTCTTCAAGATACTCGATAATGTCGTAAACGTCTACGATGGAGTACACGGGGAAGCCAAACTGCTCCGCGATCTCCTGCATCGCTCCCTTGTCACCCTGCCCCTTTTCCTTGCGGTCCACCATGATGAAGGTGGCGGCGACCTTTACGTCCTCCAGGTGCGACAGGATCTCCATGCTCTCGCGGATCGCGGTGCCCGCGGTGATCACGTCCTCAATGATCACGACCTCCTCGCCCGCGGTGGGAACGTAGCCTACGAATACGCCGCCCTCACCGTGGTCCTTGACCTCCTTACGGTTGAAGAAGAAGGGGACGTTGAGCCCGTTCTTGGAAAGAGCGACCGCCGCAGAAACGGAAAGAGAGATGCCCTTGTATGCGGGTCCGTAAAGGACCGCTTGCTTTTTCCCGAGCTTTTCAAAGTATGCCTTTGCGTAAAACTCGCCAAGGGTGGCGATATCGCTTCCCGTCTTGATCATGCCCGCATTGATGAAATACGGGATCTTTCTTCCGCTCTTCGCGGTAAAATCTCCAAACTTCAAAACACCCGCGTTTTCCAAAAACGCGATAAATTCTCTCTTGTATGCTTCCATTTTTTTATCTCCCGATCAAATGTTTTTTTGTTTTTGGCGTCCGCTGACTTATCAAGCCGGCAGAATCAATCTACAAACTCGGCAACGCATCTCTCGTATGCCGCAACAGGATCCTCCGCCGCCGTAATGGGGCGACCCACCACGATATAATCCGAGCCGATGCGCTTTGCTTCTGCCGGGGTCATCACTCTCTTCTGGTCTCCCACGTCGCCGTCTGCAAATCTTACGCCGGGGGTCACGGTCAAAAAGCCCGCGCCGCAGCGCTCGTGCACCTTGCCTGCCTCCAGCGGCGAGCAAACCACACCGTCAAGCCCCGCCTCCTTTGCGTTTTGCGCATAGTGCATGACAACGTCGGCAATGGGCGCGTTGATAAGAAGATCCTTTTCCATGCTCTCCTGGTCGGTGGAGGTCAACTGTGTTACGGCAATGAGCAGGGGGCGCGTGCCGTCGGGACGGGTCAGTCCCTCAAGCGCTGCCTCCATCATTCTCTTGGTACCCGCCGCGTGGAGGTTGGTCATATCCACGTCGAGGCGCGAGAGCACCGCCATCGACTTTTTGACCGTGTTGGGAATATCGTGAAGCTTGAGGTCAAGAAAGATCTTGTGCCCACGCTTTTTGATCTCGCGCACGATCGCAGGTCCCTCCGCGTAGTAAAGCTCCATACCGATCTTTACAAAGGGCTTTTTGCCGGTAAACTTATCAAGAAATGCAAAGGTTTTTTCCGCGCTGTCAAAATCACACGCGATGATGACGTCTTTTCCCATGGTATATTCTCCTTTTTGGTATAATTCTAATTCTTATTCTTGTTTTTTGCAGACCCCGTCTGCCCAGTATGCCGCCGCCGATACCCAGGAAGCGATCGCCGCATCCTCCCATTTTGCGTTGTCGCAACGGGTGATCGCGTTTCCGAGTGCCACGCCGTGCGGTGCGTCGGGATAGATATGCATTTCAAACTCCACGCCCGCATCACGGTAGGCAGATGCCAGCACCAAGGAGTTTTTCACGTCCACCACACTGTCGTTGGAGGTGTGCATGATAAAGGCGGGGGAGGAATCCGCATCCACGTGCCGCTCGATCGCCACAGCCTCCAATTGCTCCCTTGTGGGTGTGTCCGTGCAAAGAAGATTTTCAAAAGACCCCCTATGATGCTCGGGGCTTATGACGGGATAGATCAGCATTACCCCCGTAGGACGCGCAGAAGAGGGGGAGATCCCCGCGCGCTCGACTGCATCAAGCTTCCAGAACACCCCCGTCGACGCCGCTAAGTGTCCGCCCGCGGAAAAGCCGACCGCAAACACCTCGTCTGCCTTTACTCCAAGCTCCTCTGCATGAGCCTTAACGTAGGCGATCGCGCTTGCCGCCTCGATCTCCTGGCACGGAAAGGGTGCCAGGCGCCCCACCGTATAGTGAAGAACAAAGGCGTTGTAGCCGTAAGGAAGGAACGCCATCGCAATGGGCTCGCCTTCCCGGGCGGAGCAAATACCGTGATAACCTCCGCCGGGGATCACCAGCAGTGCGCGGCGGGTAAAATCCTTCACGGGATCGGCAATGTACGCGTCCATCCACGCGCCGCCCGCAAGTTCGATCCTTTCAAATTTCACTTTTTACACCGTTCCGATCACATCGGAAAGCCTTTCGATTCTGTATTTTTCCATCACACGGGGAAGATCCTCAATGATATTGCGGGAGGCAAAGGGATCGACAAGGTTGGCAGCGCCCACCTCAACGGCGGTAGCCCCCGCCATCATCATTTCGATCACGTCCTCAGCGCTCGAAACGCCGCCCATGCCAACCACGGGGATCTTGACGGCGTGGGAGACCTGATAGACCATACGCACCGCTACGGGGAAGATCGCGCTGCCCGAAAATCCGCCCATCTTGTTGGCGATCACGGGACGGCGGGTACGCAGATCGATCCGCATGCCAAGGAGCGTGTTGATCAGACTGATGCCGTCAGCCCCCGCCTCCTCGCACGCCTTTGCGATGGAAACGATATCGGTGACGTTGGGGGAAAGCTTAATGATCACGGGCTTTTTGGTTACCGCCTTCACGGCGCGCGTTACGGTCGCCGCCGCCTCGGGTGAGGTACCAAAGCTCATGCCGCCCCCGTGTACGTTGGGACAGGAAACGTTGACCTCAAGCCAGCCCACCTGCTCCTCCCGATCCAGCAGCGCGCAGGTATATGCGTAGTCCTCGACCGCAAAGCCGCTGACGTTTGCCATGACGGGCTTGGAAAAGCACTTTTTCAGTCGCGGAAGCTCCTCGAAAATAACCTTTTCCACACCGGGGTTCTGAAGCCCTACGGCGTTGATCATGCCTGCCGTGCACTCGGCAATGCGGGGCGTGGGATTCCCGAAGCGCGCCTCGCGCGTCGTTCCCTTAAAGGAAAAGGTACCAAGGCAATTGATGTCGTAAAGCTCGGCAAACTCATAGCCGTAGCCAAAGCAACCGCTGGCGGGAATGACGGGGTTGTCCAGCTCGATCCCGCACAAATTGACCTTTAATTCTGCCACAGTATCTCCTCCTTCCTCATCACGGGTCCTTCCTTGCAGATGCGCTTGTTGCCCGTAAGCGTTTTGCAGGAGCAGCCCATGCAAGCACCAAAGCCGCATCCCATGCGCTCCTCAAAGCTCATTTGTCCCTCGGTCACGCTCGCTCGGTAAACGGCGCGGAGCATGGGCTCGGGACCGCAGGTGTAAAAATAGGTATAGTCAAGCCCCGCCATAGCATCGGTCACAAAGCCTTGAGAGCCATAGGAGCCGTCGGCGGTGCAAAGGAGCACACGTGCGCCGAGAGATTTGAATTCTTCCTCGTAAAAAATTTCGTCCCTCGTGTTAAAGCCGAGGATCACGGTCACGTCGCATCCCTTGGCGACCAGCTTTTTTGCAAGCATGTAAAGGGGAGGCACGCCGACACCGCCGCCAAGGAGCAAGGGGCGCTCGCCCGCAGGGGTGAGGTCGTAGCCGTTGCCAAGCCCCGTCAGGATGTCCAGCTCCTCGCCCACGCGCATCCCTGCCATCTGCTCGGTTCCCTTCCCCACCACCTTATAAACAAGGGTAAGTACGTCCCCCTCGCAATCGCAGACCGAGATCGGTCTGCGAAGGAATTTGCCCGAGAGTAAAATATTTACAAACTGACCGGATGCCGTAACGGCACTCGTATCTCCCTTAAGGCGCATGCGGTAAACGCTTGCGGTAAGAGGGGTGTTTTCAACGATCTTAAAAACGCCTTGCTTCATGCCGCCACCTCTTACGCGTCGATGGTGGAAATGGTTTGCGTGGTCTCCTCCAATACGTCAAGCAGCACGCGAATGGTGTCAAGTGCCGTAAAGAGGTTGACGTTGTTTTCGGTCGCGCACAAACGGATCTCCTGACCGTCGTGCATCTGCTCCACGCTTCCGATATCGCGGGTGTTGATCACGTATTCGATATACCCTTGACGAAGTGCCTCGGGGATCTCGTCGCTGCCCTCGCTGATCTTTTTGAGGACGTGGGTGCGAATGCCGTTTGCCTTGAGGAATTCGGCAGTGCCCGCGGTCGCCTGAATGTTAAAGCCGAGGTTGTAGAAGCGGCGGATGAGAGGAAGCGCCTCCTCCTTGTCCTTGTCAGCAATGGTGGCAAGCACCGTGCCGTAGTTTTGCAGCTTCATACCCGATGCCTGGAGTGCCTTGTAGAAGGCGCGGTTGAGCTTGTCGTCGTATCCGATCGCCTCACCCGTCGACTTCATTTCGGGGGACAGGTAAGCGTCAAGCCCGCGGATCTTGTTGAAAGAGAACACGGGGACCTTAACGTACCAGCGTTTTTTCTCCTCGGGATAAATGTCAAAGATGCCCTGCTCCTTGAGCGACTTGCCAAGGATGACCTCGGTCGCGATGTCGGCAAGGCTGTAGCCCGTGGACTTGGAGAGGAAGGGTACGGTACGGGAGGAACGGGGATTGACCTCGATGATATACACGTTGTCGTTTTTGTCAACGATGAACTGAATGTTGTAAAGGCCTACGATACCAATGCCAAGTCCCAGCTTTTTCGCGTACTGGAGAATGATGCCCTTGACCTTATTGGAGATGCTGAAGGTGGGGTAAACGCTGATGGAGTCGCCCGAGTGGATACCCGTGCGCTCGACAAGCTCCATGATACCGGGAACGAACACGTCGCGTCCGTCACAGATGGCGTCGACCTCAACCTCCTTCCCTTGAATGTAGTGGTCGACCAGCACCGGCTTGTTGGGATCAATGTCAAAGGCAGTGCCAAGGTACTTACGCAGCTGTGCCTCGTTGGCAACGATCTGCATCGCGCGGCCGCCCAAAACGAAGCTGGGGCGAACCAGCACGGGGTAACCGATGCGCTCGGCGGTGGCAACGCCCTCCTCAATGGTGGCAACGCCCTTGCCCTGCGGCTGGGGAATGTTGAGCTCCTCAAGAATACGCTCGAAGCTGTCACGGTTCTCGGCACGGTCGATCGCCTCGCAATCGGTGCCGATGATCTTCACGCCGCGATCCATGAGAGGCTGTGCCAGGTTGATCGCAGTCTGACCTCCCAAGGAGGCGATGACGCCCTCGGGATGTTCAAAATCGAGGATCGCCATCACGTCCTCGGGCGTCAGGGGCTCGAAGTAGAGCTTGTCCGCCGTGGTGTAGTCGGTGGAGACCGTCTCGGGGTTGTTGTTGATGATGATCGCCTCGTAGCCCTCTCTCTTGATGGTCTGTACCGAGTGGACGGTGGAATAGTCGAATTCCACGCCCTGTCCGATACGGATGGGACCCGCACCGAGAACCACGATCTTCTTCTTGTCGGTCAGTCTCGACGCGTTCTCACCCGTGTAGGAGGAGTAGAGATAAGCGATATATTTGCCCGTATGGAGCGTATCTACCATGCGGAATACGGGAACGATGCCCGCGGATTTTCTCTGGCTGTAGATCGATTGCTCGTCGCATCCCCAAAGGCGTGCGATAAACTTGTCGGAAAAGCCCATCTTCTTTGCGGCGTGAAGCGCTTCGGTATCTCCCACGTGGGAGGAAAGGAGCGCCTCCATCTTGACGATGCGCAAAAAGCTCTCGAGGAACAGGGGCGTGATCTTGGTGACCTCATGGACCTCCTCGACCGTGGCGCCCAGGCGGAAGAGCTGGCAAATGGCGTGAATGTTGTCGTCGCGGAAGTCGCCGATATAGGAAAGGAGCTCTGCCTTCGTCATGCGGTCAAACTTGGGAAGGTGGAAGTGGCAAACGCCGATCTCCAAGGAGCGCACCGATTTGAGGAAGCACTCCTCAAGATTGGAGCCAATGCCCATGACCTCTCCCGTCGCCTTCATCTGGGTGCCGAGGAGGTTGGAGGCGGTGGTAAACTTATCAAACGGGAAGCGCGGGAACTTGGCAATGATATAGTCAAGCTTGGGCTCGATCGCGGCCGTACCGCCCGCTACGGGGATCTCCTCCAGCGCCATGCCGACGGCGATCTTTGCCGTCACACGCGCAATGGGATATCCGCTTGCCTTGGACGCCAGCGCCGAGGAGCGGGAAACGCGGGGGTTGACCTCGATGAGGTAGTACTGACTGGAATGAGGATCCAAGGCAAACTGTACGTTACATCCGCCCGAGATCTTCAGCTCGCGGATGAGCTTGATCGCGCTGTCGTTGAGCATCTTCTCGTCCTCCTTGGAAAGCGAGAGGATGGGAGCTACGACGACAGAGTCGCCCGTGTGAACGCCGACGGGATCGACGTTCTCCATACCGCAAATGGTGATGGCGTGATCGTTGGAGTCGCGCATGACCTCAAACTCGATCTCCTTGTAGCCCTTCACGCTCTTCTCGATCAGTACCTGGTGAACGGGGGAAAGCTTAAAGGCATTGGTGCCGACCTCGATCAGCTCCTGCTCGTTGTTGGCAAAGCCGCCGCCCGTGCCGCCCAGCGTAAACGCGGGGCGAAGGACCACGGGGTATCCGATGCGCAACGCCGCCGCACGCGCCTCCTCCAAAGAATAGGTGATCTCGGAGGGAATGGTGGGTTCTCCGATCGACTGGCAAAGCTCCTTGAAGAGCTCACGGTCCTCGGCTCTGGCAATGCTTTCGCTGCTCGTACCGAGAAGCTCAACGCCGCACTCGCGAAGCACGCCCTTCTTTTCCAGCTGCATGGCAAGGTTGAGCCCCGTCTGACCGCCAATGCCGGGAAGAATGGCATCGGGACGCTCATAGCGCAAAATTTTCGCAACGTATTCCAACGTCAAAGGCTCCATGTATACCTTGTCCGCAATGGTGGTATCGGTCATAATGGTCGCGGGGTTGGAGTTGACGAGAATGACCTCGTATCCCTCCTCGCGCAGTGCCAGGCACGCCTGTGTGCCCGCATAGTCGAACTCGGCTGCCTGACCGATCACGATCGGGCCTGAGCCAATGATCAGAATCTTTTTAATGTCTGTTCTTTTTGCCATGTTCTTCACTCCTCTGTTTTCTCTGTGTTTTGATAGACTGCTTGTCCGTTATAAACTGTCAAAAGGTTTTTGCCAAAGACCTCGCGTCCCTCAAAGGGCGTTGCACGTCCCATGCTCAAAAATTCACGGGGATCTATGCGGTAAGGCGTTTCGACCTCCCAGACCGAAAAGCCCGTATCCGAGGTAATGGAAAAGCGGCGGCGCGCATTGAAGCACATCAAGTCCAACAGCCGCTCAAGGCTCATCCTACCCGTGCGGACGAACGCGGTATACATCACGGGAAAGGAGGTCTCCAGTCCCACCACGCCAAAGGCGCTTTTTTCAAGACCGCGCGATTTTTCCTCGGCAGAATGCGGTGCGTGATCGGTCGCGATCATATCGATCGTACCGTCAAGAATACCCTCTACCAATGCATCGCGGTCCCCGGCGCTTCGCAGGGGCGGGTTCATTTTAAATCGGCCGTGCTCCAAAAGCTCCTCGTCGCACATCGTAAGGTAATGCGGCGCCGTTTCGCAGGTGACGTCCAGCCCCTCCGCCTTGGCGCGGCGGATCAGCTCCACGCTTTCCCTCGTCGAAATATGGCAGACGTGATAGGCGCACCCTGTCTCGCGGCACAATTCAAGGTCGCGCTTGATGGGACCCCACTCACTCTCCGAGCAGATCCCCCGATGCCCGTGCGCGCGCGCGTATGCGCCGTCGTGGATATATCCGCCGCGAAGGAGGGAATTGTCCTCGCAATGCGCCACAACGATCTTGCCCAGCGCCTTGGCGCGCAGCATCAGCTCGCGCATCATCTCCTTGGTCTGGATCCCCTTTCCGTCGTCCGAAAAGCCGGGAACGCTGTCTGCCATTCCCTCAAGATCTGAGGCCGTCTCTCCCTTTTGCCCCACGGTTAAGGACCCGTAGGGGTAGACCGCGATCGCGGCATCGCGCCTTATGATCTGAAGCTGCTCCTCCAAATGTGCCCGACTGTCGGGCACGGGGTTCAGGTTTGGCATAGAGCAAACCGCTGTAAATCCGCCTCTCGCTGCCGACGCGCTGCCGCTTTTCACCGTCTCTTTATAAGAAAAGCCCGGCTCTCTCAAATGCACGTGCGCATCGCAGAAGCCGGGTAACACAAGACAGTTATAAACAGCTTTTCCGTCGGAAGAAACAGAGACGGTATCGGCATTGGAATCAAAAAAGTGAAGCATTCCGTCCGCCAGGACCGCATCCTTCTTTACGAATTGATTCTGTTTCCACACCGTTGCGTTACGAAAGATCATCTGTATCTCCCTCATTTAAGTTTTGAAATCGATCTCGCCAAGGCTCCCGCCGTTTTGCACCCGTAAAACCAAGCCGCCTGTCAAGTGCCGCGGCAGTGCCCAAGCTCCCTCGTTATATCTGTCATATTATATCATATAATATTTTATTTGTCAATAGTCATTTATCACAAAAAACGCCACTGCCCCCTCTCTTTTCTCTCTTCTCTCTTCTCTCTTCTCTCCAATATCACTGCCCCCAAGTGCACTTGGCACTTGGGGGCAGCAGTATTTATTTTAATACCATCCGCTCCATTCGGAATCCGGCTCTGCATATCTCCAATATCTCAAAACGTAGGTCTCGCGCAGATACTTTGCCGCTTCACCTGCATTGTCAAGAGCGGTTGAGCTCAACGTAACACCGCCAAAGCCGTCGGCAGCGTTGGCAACGCATCTCCAGCCCTTGATCATCGGGAAGGTTGCCTGCGAAAGGCTCTCGCATCCCAAAAATGCATTCGCATCGATCCGACAGAGCGCCTCGGTAAGGACCACGCTCTCAAGTGCGGTGCAACCGGCAAACGCATATTCGCCGATCCCCGTCGTCTTTTCGCCAAAGGTCACGGCGCGGAGTGCGTCGTTGCCGTAAAAGGCATATTTGGAAATGGAGTAAGACCCGTCCCCGGTATCCTCTGCATTTACCTTGTAGCTGTCGGGCAGGGTCAGGATCGTTTTCGTTCCCACGTAGCCGACCAGATATTTCGTATGGTTCTCGGCATAAAAAACGTAGCCGTCGGCGGTCATATGGATCCTTGACGCCTCAGCAGTGTCGGTGATCAGCGAGATCACGTAAGCACCAACGCCACCGTGCTCGGTGACGTTCCCCTTCTCCACGGGAATGTGTGTGGTAAGATCGTGTACCTCGACCAGGTGGTAGCATTTCAAAAATGCGTTCTCACCGATGTAAGTAAGGCTTGAGGGAAGCCTGAACGACGTCAGCGCACCACAATTTGAAAACGCCCCCTCTCCGATCCGAGCAAGATTTCCGCGAAGAACCACGTCCACCGCAGAAAGCTGATTGCAGTATGCAAAGGCGTAGTCTCCGATGCTCTTGACCTGTGCCGTCAGGGACACCTTCGTCAGCCCCTCGTGCTTGTAAAACGCGTAGGGATGGATCGCGTAATTCTTTCCGTTACAGTTTTTGGGAAGTGTCAGCACGCTTCCCGCCGAGCGCACACCCAGCAAATAGCAATCGTCCCCGTTTTCAAAAAAGCGGAAGCCGTTCTCATTCACCCAAACGCCGCTTGCCGTATCGGCATCGGTGCGAATGGAGATGACGTAATATCCGATCGAGCCGTTCGAGATATCCGTAACCTTTTGCACGTTGATATGCGTGGAAAGATCGTACACCTCCACCAATTGGCGGCATCCGAAAAAGGCGGATTCGCCAATACTCTCCGCGCTTGCGGGAAGCGTAAAGGAGGCAAGGATCACGCAATTTTTAAACGCCGACTTTCCAACGGTCTTAAGAGAACCGTTCGTGGGAACCGTGCAGCTCCAAAGGCGCTCACAGCCCAAAAAGGCGTTTTCTCCAATGGTCTCCAAACTCACGGGAAGTGTGACCGTTTCAAGACTCTTGCAATTTTCAAACGCGCCCTTTCCGATTGCCGTCACACAGCTGTCCTCGGCAAAGCTCAGGGAGGCGATCTCTTTTCCCGAAAAGGCACCCGCGCCAACGGCGGTCACAAGATCGCCGCTCATCGCCTTTTTGGGGATCTCGATCTGCATATCCGTGCAGGTACCGAGACCCGTCAGCGTACAGGTGCCGTCACCGTTGGAGGTATAGGAAAGGGGTTGTCCGCCGTATTCCTTTTGACACCAAACGCAGAGTCGGTCATCTCCGTACGAGTGATCGACCATTTGAAGTTCCACGTAGGAGTCCTTGTAGTCACAGCCCTCCCTTTTGCAGCTTTTATACGCGCTGTGTCCCGCGGCCTTGCACGTGGGAGCCTTTGCCGCATACGTTTCCAAATCGTGACCGAGCGCCTCGATCGCCTCATAGGTGCTGCTGTAATCACAGTTTTCACAGGTGTCGTAAGGCTTGTAGCCGTCGCCCATGCAATCCGCCGCCAAGCCCTCGTGATGCACCTTTACGTGCGCCTTCTTCTCCAGCGTGCGCGTCTCAAGCACCGCTTGGCAGGTAGCGCACTTGCGCTGCTCCTCGCCGGTCTCTTTGCAGGTGGCTTCCTTCACGGTCACCCAAGTGTCGCCCGCACAAGTGTGCGGCTCCGTGCTCTCGCCCTCTGAGACAGTGCCGCTGCTTGCGGGATCGGATTCGCTCTCCCCGGGGCGGGAATCATTCTCGCCGGGGTCCCCCGACGTATCGTAGGCATCGCCAAACGTATCGGGCTGTCCCCCCGACGTTGCGGCACCGCCCGACGTCTCCTGACCGCCGACTTCATCCGTTTCGCCCGCGTCCCCGTCGTCACACGCGGAAAAAAGCACCGCGCAACACAAAAGGACCGTACACAGAAGCACTAAAAACACGTTCTTTCTTTTCATCGCTTCGTCTCCTTTTTCCTTTTCGCACCGAAATATTTCTCGGAACGATCGTTTTTCGCCATTTTAATTATATCACAACGGATCCCAAATTTCAATAGCAACGGCAAAAAACATCCAAATCCGACCAATCCTTTTTTTGGGCACGCGCACGTTGACACAATGATCTCTGCACAGCGCAACCTCAAGGCGCAAAGGACAGCAGCCTTCTTCCCGTACCCGTCAGCGCCGTCGCAAAAAAGTCGTCGGTGTCAAAGCTCCCTTTTGCCAATCCGTTCGCGCAAACCGCCGTATGCATCTCTTTTGTCGGGTGTTGCACGTCGGGCACCTCCTCCCACCGCCTCTCGCGGAGAAAATTGGAGGGGTGCGGCACGTATCTGCCCGCATCGCGGTTCCATTGGTCGCATGCGCGAAACCACGAAAGCGCCGACAGAATCCTTTCAAGCAGCGGCTTTGGGGGCGAGAG
>JAZNEQ010000080.1:0-7514 GCA_045588715.1 Eubacteriales bacterium
TCGATGTCGGCTCATCACATCCTGGGGCTTGGAGAAGGTCCCAAGGGTTCGGCTGTCCGCCGATTAAAGTGGTACGCGAGCTGGGTTCAGAACGTCGTGAGACAGTTCGGTCCCTATCTGTCGTGGGCGTTGGATATTTGAGAAGGGCTGACCTTAGTACGAGAGGACCGGGTCGGACGTACCTCCGGTGCACCAGTTGTTCTGCCAAGGGCATAGCTGGGTAGCCGCGTACGGTATTGATAAACGCTGAAGGCATCTAAGCGTGAAACATGCTTCAAGATGAGATATCCCTCCTAACTTGATTAGGTAAGGTCACTTGCAGACTACAAGTTTGATAGGTCAGAGGTGTAAGTGCAGTAATGCATTGAGCTGACTGATACTAATAGACCGAGGGCTTGAACTTCCAAGGTTCAAGATCTACAAGAATTATTGAGTTTCGCTTAACTCGTACTTCAATTCTTTTATTCGATTTTCTATGGTCGTAAGACTTGAAAAAGCACCGAAGCATCGGTGCTTTTTTCGTTCCACCGTAGGGTGTGAAAAGCACCGTGAATTCGGTGTTTTTTCGTTCCACCGTAAGGTGTGAATAGCACCGTGAATTCGGCGCTTTTTTTGTTCCACCGTAAGGTGTGAAAAGCACCGTGAATTCGGCGCTTTTTTTCGTTCCACCGTAAGGTGTGAAAAGCGCCGAACGCTCGGTGCTTTTTTTTCATTCAATCAAAATCAAGGAGGCGCGGGTATGAAAAAAACGGTAAAAAAAATTGTCATTCTGTTTGCGGTGCTTTTTCTCTTTGCTACATTTTTCCTTCTCTTTGTTAACGTTTATATGACGGCTTCTGCCTCTTCTTACCTGCTTTCTCCCGAAGAAGCGACAGAAGTTACAGAGGTAGATTGTATTCTTATATTGGATTGCCTTGTAAAAGACGATGAGACTCCGTCTGATATGCTTGCGGATCGCTTGGATACGGGGATCGCGCTTTATAAAAACAACGTTTCCCCCAAGCTTCTGATGAGTGGAGATCACGGCAGGACGGACTATGATGAGGTGGGGACAATGAAGCGTTACGCGATCAATGCCGATGTTCCCGGCTGTGACGTTTTTATGGACCATGCGGGATTTTCCACCTATGAAAGCTTATATCGGGCAAAAGAAATTTTCGGTGTCAAAAAAATTGTGATCGTAACGCAAACATACCATCTCTATAGGGCTCTTTACGTTGCACGTTCTCTTGGAATCGAAGCTTATGGAGTGAGCGCTGACTTGCGGGCTTACAGCGGACAGGCGGGACGGGATGTCAGGGAGGTTGCCGCGCGTTGTAAGGATTTTTTTACAAGTATATTCAAGCCGCAACCTACCTATCTTGGAGAAACAATACCGATTGACCAAAATGGTGATATTACCAATGATAAAAATTTTAATTCTCTAAAAATAAAAAGCCGAACGGGTGCTTGATTGCATTCGTTCGGCTTTTTATTGATCAAAGCGGTCGGTTGATTTTAAATTTCTTTTTGATCCTCCATAATTTTCCCCTTGGAAAATCCAACACGGTGGTAATAAATGCCTAAAAGAAGTGAGGCAAGCATCCAACCCATGGGATATGCCATTGCAACGGTCAGCATTCTCATTTCCTCGGTCAAAGTGATGACGGTAGCGAGGTAGGGAACCAAAAAAGTACTGACGAGGAATAGAACCACTTGACGGAACACAACGAAGGAGGAGAGCAGAATGATCATAGGGGCACGGGTGTTGCCGCTGCCGCGAAGAGCGCCTGCATAGATCTGATTAAAGCAGCAGAGAAGATAAAAGGGAGTTGAAAAACGAAGAAAAAGGGAGCCCAGATGTATCACCACAGGAGAATCATTGAAAAAAGAGACGAGTGCGGGAGAAAAGATCATTACGGGAACCATTAAAATTGCGGTAGAGGAAAGACCTAAAAAGAGCGCTGTTTTCACTCCTCTTTTGGCACGCTCGGGTTGTCTGCCGCCGAGATTTTGCGCTACGAAGGTCGTGGAGGCAAGAGCGATGGATTGCATGGGGAGAAGGACCAACTGGTCTATTTTGGTGTAGGCTGTCCAGCCGGACATTCCGTCGGCACCAAAATCATTGATGTAGGACTGCACGAAAACGTTTGAAAATGCCGTAATTGCCATTTGGAGTCCTGCCGGGATCCCGACAAGGATGATCTTTGAAAGAAGGGAGAGATCTATGCGTAATTCACGCAAAGAGAGGTGAACGGCATTTTTTGTCCGCATCAACGTCAAAAGAACGAGAAGTGCAGAAACTGCTTGCGCGGTCACCGTTGCCAGTGCAACACCCGCAACGCCCATTTTAAAAACAAGAACAAATACTAAGTCAAGTACCGTGTTGATGACGGCGCAGACCACCAAAAAATAAAAGGGGCGTGTCGAATCTCCCACCGCACGCAAGATGCCGGAACCGATGTTATAGATCATCAATCCTAAAATCCCCGCGAAATAAACGGTTAGATACGTGGTTGATTCACCAATGACGTTGTCGGGCGTGTTCATCAGTTTAAGCATCAGCGGGGAAATAAAAATTCCAAGGGCTGTAAAGAAAATACCAAGGATAAAGGTCATCAAAATTGCGGTGTGCACCGCTTTTTTTACCTTGTCCTCGCGTCCTGCACCGTAATATTGTGAGATGACGGCGCCTGCGCCCGTGGAAAGTCCGGAGAAAAATCCGATGAGCATGTTAATGATGGAACTGACCGAGCCCACAGCGGCAAAGGCTTCGTTGCTGACGTAGTTTCCGACTACCCAAGTGTCCACCATGTTGTAAAGCTGCTGAAAAATGTTACCAAGGAGAAGGGGAAAGGCAAAGATCAACAGGTGACGAAGAATACTTCCCTCGGTCATATTTACGTCGTGTGCACTTTTTCTTTGAAAGATGGAACGTACAGCAGACAAAAAAGCATCCCCTCTCGTTTTCATGTGATTTTATATAAGTACTTTTTTATTATAACATGTAACAAATACAAAATCAATACAACGGAGGGGATTTTTTGTTATAAAATCTTTCCTTGAAAAGAAGCGTTTTTGAATAAATCTTTTTTTCTATCCTATTTCTTAAAGCTTAATTTTTTGCCAAGAACAAACACGTCGGAAACGTTTATATCATTGTCAAAAGTGATGATATCTGCATCGTAACCTTTCTTCAAGAGTCCTTTTTTTACCTTCAATAGGAGTGCGGGGTTTTTGGTAAGCATTTTTACGCTTTCTTCTATACCAAAACCGCATTCTTTTGTCAAGGTACGAATCAACGTGTCCCCGGTGGCGATGCTGCCGGCAAAGGCGCTGCGATCCGGAAGCTTTGCTACGCCGTCCTCGATAATATAGGAGGTAGTATCGTTGGATTGGAGTTCGGATTGATCGGTGCCGGTAAGACCGATGCTATCGGTTGTGACAATGAGACGGTCAAAGCCCTTGATCTTAACGATCATACGAATGAGATCGGGCGGGAGGTGCTTTCCGTCTGCAATCATTTCTGCCCAAAGCTCGTCTCTGAGATAGGTGCTTTCTATCACGCCGAGCTTGCGGAAGCCGTGATCACGCGTCACTGTGGACGTGCAGGAGTATAAGTGGGTAATCAAATTACAACCGTTGTCGATTGCTGTACACATATCGGAGTATTTGGCATTGGAGTGTCCGGCTGAGGCGATTACACCGCGTTCTGTAATATATCTGCAAAACTCACCGTTCGGATCAAATTCGGGGGCGTATGTCCAGCGCTTTACCGTATCGCCATAGGTTTCGAGCATTTCCGTATAATCTTTTTTGATCGGTGGGGTGATATAATGCGCGGGCTGACCGCCGCACTGAGTTGCGTTGAGATAAGGTCCCTCTATATGAACTCCCGGAGCATTGGAAAGGATCAGCGACTGCGCACGTGCCGCGAGAAATGCATCGATCGTTTGCTTGGTATGCTCGTGCGGGTATGCCATGATCGTTGGAAGAATGGTGGTCATTCCGTGGGAAAGATGATAATTGCACGCCAAGGCGATCTCTTCCGGAGAGGTAAGATAAAATCCGCATCCCCGTGCTCCGTGCGTGTGCGTGTCAATAAAGCCGGGGGAAACGTACTTTCCGGTGAAATCGTAACTCTCTTCCGCGGGGCGGTATTCTGTTGTTACATCCACGATCTTTTCGCCTTCGGCGTAGATATATCCGTTAAAAAGCGCACCGTCAACGATGATCTTATCACTTTTGATCCTCAGCATTTTAAAATCTCCTTTATTTTTTTGACCGCATCGGAGAACGCCGCTTGCGGTGATTCGTAACGGTAGGGCAAATTTAATTTTGTTGCCGTTAGGTCGTTAAGTCCCGCAAAATCCTGCAAATGCGGTTCAAGAGTTATAAAGGTAGGTGTGCTTGCGTAGGTGCTGTAATCGGTAAGTATTTCCTTGATTTTTGCCGCTCCCATACCGGGAGGAACGATTGCTCCGTCGGTGTTGGCATCCTTGATATGAAAGTAGGCAATGTGGGACTTGAGCATAGCATACGCCCGGATCGGATCATACCCACCGGCTCTGAAATTGCCCATGTCAAACACTGCTTTCAAACGCCCGTTAAAATACGTGAAAAGATCGAGACACGCCTCGGGACTTTCTCCGTAAATTTCTCCTTCGTTTTCGTGGCAAAGCGTTACGCCGTAGCTGTCGGCAATGGATATCAGCTTTTCAAGCTCGGAAAGAACTTCTTTTCGACAATCAGCGATCCGGGTTCCTTTCGGAGGATAAAAGCTGAACAGTCTAACAAAGCGCGCGCCAAGTACGTTGGCGATCTCAAAGACGTTTCTTGACATCTCGCGATGCGCTTCCATATCTCCGTCCAATGCGATTTTTCCGATGGGAGAGCCGATGGAGTTGATTTTGACAGCGTATTTTTCAAGCAATCTCTGAACGTGCGATCGCTCTTCGGAAGTAAGCAAAGACACGTTTTTTCCGTTAACGAAGCGTATCTCCATATACTCGATGCCAAAGTCGGTCAAGGCTTGCAGCTGTGTTTCAAAATCGCTGTCATATTCATCCGCAAATGCAGACAGAATAAGATTTCTCATGATATCGCTCTTCTTTGCAAAACAGGATGAGTTATGCTTTGACGTTGGTCACTTCCAAAATTTTTTTCAAGTATTTAAAGGAAAGCTCTACGGATGAAAGACAATCCTCAGCCCCCTCAAACTCAAGGGTAAAGCCGTTCTCATAGCCTGCATGGCGAAGCTTTCTGATCGCCTCGATCACAGGGACAACGCCGTGGCCTAAGACGGTGGCACGCAGACCGTTGCCGAAGCGGTTGAAGAACAATCCCTCGGGTAGGATCTCCTTTTCCTCTTTTTTGAAGTAAAGAAAGTCCTTGACGTGAACGTGCATTACGTAGGGGATCGCGTGATCGATCGCATAGAGCGGATCAACGTCGGCACAGTAGAAGTTTCCAATGTCAACGAGCCAGCCGTAATTGCTGTCATCGACGGCCTTGAACACTGCTTCCATGCGTTCGGGCTCCTGAAAGATCATTCCGTGGTTCTCCGAGCAGGTGCGCACACCCTTTTCCTTGGCGTAGAGTGTGACCTCGCGGATGATGGGGGCAACGTGGGGGACGGACTCCTCCCACGTTTTGCCCTCGGGAAGAGAGAACCCAACGTCATGACGCATGATACTGACTCCGTATGCTTCCGCAACGTCAACCTCTTTCTTAAGCGTCTCGATCCATTCGTTTTGCGCTTCTTTGGTCCATTCGCCGCCCGTAAGGTTGGCACCAACAGTGTACGCACCGATGGGAAGACCGATCTGTTCACAGTATGCGCGAAGCTCGCGTGCTCTCGCCACAGGATCGTCATATCCCTTAACGGAATCCTGCGTGAAGTCAATGTAATCAAAGCCGATCTTTTTGGCAAGATCGCAAATTTCCTCCATTGAGCATCCCGAGGATCTTATGTGTTTAGAAAAGCTGTAATTGGTTACTCCAAGTCTCATTGGTAAATCTCCTTGTGTGGTTTGGTTGTTTGGATCAATACTGTACAGACAGCGGATTCTGCGCATGAACCGCTTCAATGATCTCGATGACCTTAGCCGCTTTTTCTGCCGTAACGTAGAGCGGAGCACCGTTGATCATGGTATCGTATAAGCGCTCATAGAAATAACGCGTGTGAGAAACCAAAAGATCCCCCTCCGTGGGAAGTGTTTCTTCGTGTATGGGAAGCTTTTCGGAGCAATACATCGGATACCCTGTCTCGGGATGGCGCAACGGCTCTGCCGTTACGGGGCGAGGATCAAGCTCCTCGTCAAGGATATACTTGATATTAACGTCACCGGTACAACCGCAGATCAAAGAACCGTGGTCGCCAAGGATCTTGATGTTTTGGTTGGGGAAGCCGTCGGCAGAGTTGACCTCAATGTCGATGATGGGCTTTTCGGATGCGGTAATGATGACCTTTGCCATGTCGTTGGCATCTCCGCTGGTCAATGCTCTGTCAAGATGAGAGTAAGCAACCTTTGCATCGGGGGCCCAGTCGATCAGATCGAGAGCAATTCCAATGGGATGAGGTGCGGTGTTGTAAACACCTCCCGCACAGTGGTTTTGAAGGGTCTGCCAGTCCCAGCGGCGGGAAAAACCGCTCCAGGACATATTGATCTGCTTGATGTTTCCAAGCTTGCCCGAGGCGAGCACCTCCTTGATCTTGAAGATGGTGGGACCGTAGAGCGACTGATGGAACGCGGTGATGAGCACACCGTTCTTCTTGGCGGTATTGATCAGATCCATTGCCTCGTAGTAGGTCTTTGCAAAGGGCTTTTCGTTGAGGACGTTGTAGCCATGCTCCAAGCAGTCCTTTGCAATGGAATAATGCTGGTGGGAAAAGGATGCGTTGACGATCAGGTCGATATCCCGTCTTGTGAAGAGCTCTGTGTAGTTTTCGTACACGTCACATCCAAAATCCTTCTTCGCACGTTCACGGCGATCCGCGATAGCATCCACAACTGCAACGACTTCGATAATGTCGTTCTCCGGCTTGAGAAAGTAGTTCCCGTGAATGTCACGACCGCTTCTTCCTTGTCCGATGATGGCAACTTTTAATTTTTTCATGTTAAAATTCCTTCCTTTTTTTGATGGTACTTCCATACCATATATTATATCGGATATTTTTTGCAATGAGAATTGCAAAAAATGCAAAAAACATTGCAAAAACAAAAATGGTGTGGTATAATATTCGCAGAAAGGCTTGCACAGCAAGCCTTAGGCACTCCGTGCTACGCGCACTGCCGTGCGCCTGCGATCTTGACGGCGTCGCAAAAATGTTTGTGCAAGCACACATTTTTGCTTTCTGGTATAATATTCGCAGAAAGGCTTGCACAGCAAGCCTTAGGCACTCCGTGCTACGCGCACTCCGTGCTACGCGCACTCCGTGCTACGCGCACTGCCGTACTACGCGCACTCCGTGCTACGCGCACTGCCGTACTACGCGCACTCCGTGCTACGCGCACTGCCGTGCGCCCGCGATC
>JAZNEQ010000081.1:0-7930 GCA_045588715.1 Eubacteriales bacterium
CACCGAGTTTACCGCATTTATGACACAAATGCAAACGCACGGTGACGTGCGCCACGCATACGAAATGACCGATGAGGTACAAAAGGTCTACCGCAACTTTACGGGGCTTCATAAGGAGCTGCTTCCTTATATGCAAAAGTATTCCCGCATTGCGTGCGATACGGGTATGCCTCCCGTGCGCCATCCTGTCCTGAAGTATCTGAAGGATGAAAACGTGCGCGACCTGATCGACGAGTTTATGCTGGGAGACGCGCTTCTTGTCGCTCCCATCCTGACACAGAACACCTTCGAGCGTGACGTCTATCTGCCTGCGGGCGAGTGGACGAATCTGCTCACGGGTGAGGTCGTTGCCGGCGGTCAGAGCGTAAAGGTACAGGCAAACATTGGTCAGATTCCCGTATTCCTTGACAACAATTCTCCCGACGTGGAGGAAGTGCTGCCCGTATTCCACGGAATCAATTGGAGTCAGATCAAGAATTTCAAGTAATTTAAAATTTCTTTTCGGGGAAATTTCTGTTTCTTCGGGAATTGCCCCCGCTTTTTTGATCTATATATTTTTTTGATCGTTATTGACATCGCGTATGCGGATGTGTTAAAATGAGAGACGGGAAAATCCTCTCATCAAATCCCGCGTTTTGTGGGAAAATACAACGAAAAAAGGATGAAATACAGCTATGGAAAACCTACGCAAAACAGAGAAGGGCTTGTATTTTACAAATGCCTCCGGTCTCCACTTTCGCCTGACGCATGAAGGCGGGTGCGGCTGGCGCTTGCTGGTCAGCAAAAAGGCGCGTTCCTTTCAAGCAAACGGTGCGTCCCAAATGCTTTCTCGCTTTTTGGATGAAAAACCCAAGGGCGGGGCAAAAAAGCTTTTCTACAAGGAAAGAAAGCATACCCTGACCGTAACCGAAAAAAACGGAACACAAGCCGTGCTTTCTCTCGGTAAGCGCTTTTCTTTGAAATTCTGTACCCCCAACGGCGATGCGGTCACCGAATTGACCGACGTTTTTGTCGATGGAAACGACACCGTAATGAAGGGGACTCTTGCGGAAGGGGAAGCAATCTATGGCGGCGGTGAGCGACTTGACGTAGCCAATAAGAGAGGCACCGCGGTAAAGCTGTTTACCTGCGACGGATGGAACAATTCTTCAACCACCTACGTTGCGATTCCCTTGTTCCTGACCACCCGCGGCGGCGGTATGTTCATCAACAGAAACGAATATGCGATTGCCGATTTTGGCAAGGAAAAAGCAACCGAGTGGAAATATACCCTCACGGGCGGCAATATGGATTGCTACTTTTATCCTACGGGCAACATGGCGGATGCACTGCGCGGCTACACCGAGCTGTCGGGGCACGCGTTCATGCCCGCTCCCTGGATGCAGGGAATGCATATTTGCCGCTACGGTCCCGACAACCGAAATTTTGACAAGGATTTATGCGTTGACAGAGTGGAGGAATTCCCCGATTGGGAAAAGCTTTTCGTAGTTGCCGACGGTAAGTACGTGGACGTTACCGTGCACAATATGGGAGACGCGCTTTCCACCGTCGTTAACAGCGGAGAAAGCTACGTGCGGTACGCGGATCTCGACGATGCGGAAAAAGCAAGGATCGATCGCTTTTATCTTTACAATGAGGAGCGCGCTCAATATGACTTGACCTACGTTAAAAACGACGCGGGTAAGTATTATCCCAAGGGACCGAAGGGGAATCCGAGCGGAACCAGCACGAAAACGTATATGGAGCAGTTTATCCGTGAGGATATGAAGCCTGACGCGGCAAGCCTGGAGGGGCGCCGTTGGTACGACGGCTTCAGCACCATCGAGAACCGCGAGGAGCGCTTTGAGGACTTCCAAAAATGCATCGATTGGTTGCACGCCCATGGGATGAGAGCGATGGTTTATATCCGTTGCGGAGGTCCTTACGAATGGGTCGATGGGGCAAAGACGGAATTCAGGCTTCATGCCGACGTCGAGACCGTGAAGCCCGACGGAACGGTCGAGCTGACGGAAAACACCGATAAAATCCCGTGGGTGCGGGGAACGGGAGAACGCCCGAACGTCATCGTTAAAAAGGACGGAACTCTCAGGGTGATCAATCATCTGGATATTACCAATGAAGAAGCGATGCATTGGTATATCGAGGACGTATGGAAAAAGCTGATCGATATGGGGATTGACGGCGCGAAGATCGACTTCTGCGAGGTGTTGCCCGATGGGGAAATGCCGTTGGGAGATACGACGGTTCACTATCACTGGAAGCACCCCGAGCTGCTCCCCGCGGGCACCGAGCATCATGCGTATCCCACTTATTTTATCTCGCTTCTGTGCAAAAAAATGTTGGAATACAAGAGAGAGAAGGGGCTTGACGACTGCTTTATGGCATTCTCCCGCGGCGGTGGTATCGGCTCGCAGAGAAATCCCTATCTGTGGTCGGGCGACCAGGCGCGCGCCTACGAAAAGCTGGACGATCAGCTCCTGGCAGTGGTGACCTCGGGGCTTTCGGGAATCCCGTTTATGTCCTTTGATATGGGCGGATATTCCTATTGCAAGAACAATTATTTTACCATCGGTAAGGAGAATGAATCCGCGCTCTTCGCGCGCGCGACCGAGTTTACCGCATTTATGACACAAATGCAGACGCACGGTGACGTGCGCCACGCCTATGAGATGACCGAGGAGGTCAAGCAGATCTACCGTAACTTTACACGGCTTCATAAGGAGCTGATTCCTTACATGCAAAAATACTCGAAGATCGCGTGCGATACGGGCATGCCTCCCGTGCGTCATTTGGTGCTGAATTATCCGAGCGACGAGAAGGTCTACGATCTGATCGACGAGTTTATGCTGGGTGATGCCATTCTGGTAGCTCCCATCCTTACGGAGAATACCTTCGAGCGTGACGTTTATCTGCCTGCGGGCGAATGGACCAATATGCTCACGGGTGAGGTGATCGCAGGCGGTCAAACCGTAAAAGCGCAAGCAAACATCGGTCAAATTCCTGTATTTCTTGACAACCATTCTCCCGACGCTCCCGAGCTCTTGCCCGTCTTCCGCGGCGTTTGGTGGAGCGAGATCAAAAACTTTAAATAATCGCAACCTGTTTCTTTTGGTGGGACGGCTTCGCAAAACGAAGCCGTCCTTGCTTTTTTGCGGGGCGTTTTTGGCAGATCGTTTTTTCGATACAAAAGTGATCATTAAAAAGCGCGCAGTTACGGTTTCTTTGATCTTTTGCATTTATTGTTTTGACACAAAAATAACAAGGTGAAATTTTACTTTTTTCATTGACTTTGACAATGAGGTGTGCTAAAATGTTCACGTGGGATTTTTTGCGGATAGCCCCGATATTGTGGAAAGTATAGTAAAAGGAGAAGGATAAATGGAAAAGATGCGTCAAACGAAAAAAGCGTTGTATTTTTGCAATGCGGCGGGAGTTTGTTTTCGCCTGACCTATGAGGGTTTGTGCGGTTGGCGACTGCAAACAAGCAAAACATTTAAATTCGACTCTGACGGCGCGGCGCAAATGCTGTCGAAATTCCTTGGTGAAAAGATCAAGGGGACCCCCAAGGCGCTTTTTTACTCTCAAAAGAAAAACACGCTGAACGTAACCGAAAAAAACGGAACGTGTGTCGTCATTTCTCTCGGGAAGAAATTTTCGATTGCCTTTTGTGACAAGGGCGGCAACGTAATTTCCGAGATCACCGACGTTGTGATCGACGGTCAAAAAACGTGGATGAAGGGAACGCTTGCAGAAGGGGAAGCCATCTACGGCGGCGGTGAGCGGCTTGACGTAGCCAATAAGAGAGGCACGGCGTTCGATCTTTACACCTGCGACGGCTGGAACAACTCCTCCACGACCTACGTCGTTCTTCCCGTGTTCCTTACCACGCGCGGCGGCGGTATGTATATCAACCGCAACGAGTCGGCAAAGGTGGATTTTGGGAAGGAGAAGGAGGATACGTGGACCTATCTGCTTCGCAAGGGAGATATGGACTGCTATTTTTACCCCACGGGAAATATGAAGGACACTCTGCGTGGGTATATGGATCTGGCGGGTCATCCGTTTATGCCCACTCCTTGGATGCAGGGAATGCACATTTGCCGCTACGGTCCCGATTTTTGGAGATTTGAAGCGGATAAATTTCTTCCTTCGATCGAGGCATTCCCCGATTGGGAAAAGCTGCTCGTCGCAAAGGACAACAAGTTTATCGACTTCAGAACGCCCGCGGACTACGAGCCTTACGTGGAGCTTTCCGCGGAGCGCAAAAAGACCGTTGACAGATTTTATCTTTACAATGAAGAGAAGAAGACTTACGATCTTACCTACGTGAAAAACGACGCGGGACTGTATTTCCCCAAGGGGCGTAAGGGCAATCCCGGCGGCAGCAGCTGTAAAACGATCATGAAAAACTTTATGGCGGCGGACATGAAGCCCGATGCGGCAAGCATGGAAAACCGCGGTTGGGCATTTTGCTATTATGACACCGATGAAAGCCGCGCCAACCGCGAGGATCTGCGCCGCTCGGTGCAGTGGTTGCACTCTCACGGACTTAAGGCTATGGTGTATATGCGTGTAGGTGGTATTTATAAGGACGTTATCGGATGCAAAGAGGACTACCACGTTCATGCGGACATGGACGTTCCCAAACTTGACGGTACGATTGAGAAAAGGGAAAACACCTCACAGATCATATGGTTGTCGGGAACCGGCGAAAATCCCGACGTTGGTCGTAGAGCCAGCGGAAACGTTCAAACAAATGATTTTCTGGATATCACCAACGAGGATGCAATCAAGTGGTATTTTGACGAGCTTTGGGGCGATCTGATCGATATGGGAATTGACGGTGTTAAGATCGACTACTGTGAAGCCTTGCCCGACGGAGACACCCCCTTTGGAAGCGGAGCAAACGTACATTACCGTTGGAAGCACCCCGAAAAATTTGTTCCGGGAACCGAGCATCACGCATATCCTCCGTATTTCATTTCGCTCTTTTACAAGAAGATGACAGAAAAGAGAGAAGCGCGCGGCAACAAGGACGGCTTTATGGTCTTTACCCGCGGCGGCGGTATCGGCTCACAGCGTAACCCCTATATGTGGTCTGGAGACCAGGCTCGCTCGTTTGACAAGCTGGACGATCAGCTTCTGGCGGTTGTCAACTCCGGTCTTTCCGGACTTCCGTTTATGTCCTTTGATATGGCAGGCTATTCTTACGGTAGAACCAACTACTTTACCATAGGTAAGGAGTACGAATCCGAGATCTTCGCGCGCGCCGTTGAATTTACGGCATTTATGACGCAAATGCAGACCCACGGCGACGTACGCCACGCGTACGAGATGACCGAGGAGGTACAAAGGATTTACCGTAACTTTACGAGGCTTCACAAGGATTTGATCCCTTATATGCAAAAATACTCCAAGATCGCGTGCGATACGGGCGTGCCTCCTGTGCGCCATTTGGTGCTGAATTATCCCAACGATCCAAGCGTGTACGATATGATCGACGAATTTATGCTGGGTGAGGGACTTCTGGTAGCTCCCATCCTTGCGGAGAATACGTTTGAGCGCGACGTTTATCTGCCCGCGGGCTCTTGGACCAATATGTTGACCGACGAGGTCGTTGAGGGGGGCAGGTTCGTCAAGGTACAGGCAAGCCTTGGTCAGATTCCGGTATTTCTTAACAATGACTCTGCCGATGCCGATGAGCTTCGCAACGTTTTCATGTGCCAAAACTGGAAAGAGATCAAGGATCACAAGTAATAGAAGCAAAGGAAAAAATACAACGATGGAAAAAATGAACAAGTCCGAAAAGGCATTGTATTTTTGCAATGCAGAGGGTCTTCATTTCCGCTTGACACACGAAGGGACGTGTGGCTGGAGATTGTTGACAAGCAAAAAGGCACGCTCGTTTGATACGAACGGCGCCGCACAGGCACTTGCAAGCTTTATGGGCGAAAAGGTAAAGGGAAGTGCCAAAAAGCTTTCTTACGTCGAAAAAAAGAACACCTTGACCGTTATTGAAAAAAACGGCACCAAGGCGATCCTCTCTCTTGGCAAAAAGTTCTCTCTTAAGTTCTGCACCAAGGACAGCAAGGTCATCACCGAGGTAACCTCCGTGGCGTATGAAAACGGCAGCCTTGTGATGAGAGGCGCACTTAGCGAGGGGGAAGCCATTTACGGTGGCGGTGAGAGACTTGACGTTGCCAACAAGAGAGGCACCGCATTCGATCTTTACACCTGCGACGGCTGGAACAACTCCTCTACGACCTACGTAGTCATTCCTGCCTTTCTCACCACCCGCGGCGGAGGTATGTTTGTCAACCGCAACGAGGTTGCGATCGTTGACTTTGGTAAGGAAAAGGCAGATGCATGGTACTACAAGGTGCTGGATGGCAATATGGATTGCTACTTCTATCCCACGGGCAGCATGGCAGACGTGCTGCGCGGATATACCGAGCTGACGGGACACGCATATATGCCCACTCCTTGGATGCAGGATATGCACGTTTGCCGCTACGGTCCCGATTTTTGGAAATTTGAAGAAGATAAATTTCGTACTGCCATCGAAACGTTTCCCGATTGGGAAACGCTGTTTGTGGCAAAGGACTGCGGCTTTGTCGATTATAGAGGACTTTTGGAAGGGACCCCTTATGTTTCCCTTTCGGACGAGCAAAAGAAAGTCGTTGACAGATTTTATCGTTATAACGAGGAAGCCGGAAGATATAAGCTTGCTTACGTCAAAAACGATGCGGGACTCTATTTCCCCGCAGGACGTAAGGGGAATCCGGGCGGAAGCAGCTGTAAGACCATCATGCGGAATTTTATCGAGGCAGATATGAAGCCGGCGGTTGCCAGTATGGAGGGATATAACTGGGGCGCATGTTTCCGTGACAGCGACGAGAGCCGTGCGAACAAGGAGGATCTTAAAAAAACCGTCAAGTGGCTTCATGCTCACGGACTCAAGGCAATGGTCTACATTCGTGCCGGCGGCGTTGATGCGCAGGATATCGGCTTTAAACCCGAATACAAGGTGCATGCCGACGTTGCGATCACCAACGAGGATGGAAGTGTAACTGTCAACGAAAATACCGTTGATCTTCCTTGGGTCGTCGGTACGGGAGAAAACCCCGACGTAGGACGCTTTAAGGGTGCTATGAGAACGCGGGACTATCTCGATATCACCAACGAGGAGGCGACTGACTGGTATTTTAATAAGATCTGGGGTGAGATGATCGACATTGGCATCGACGGCGTAAAGATCGACTTTTGTGAGTGTATGCCCGACGGAGACCGACAAATGGGGATCACAAAAACCCACTACAAGTGGAAGGATCCCTCGCGGATCGTAACGGGAACCGAGCATCACGCATATCCTCCGTATTTTATTTCACTCTTCTATAAGAAGATGCTGGAGTTTAAGGCGGCAAAGGGGCTTGAGGACGGCTTTATGGTCTTTACCCGCGGCGGCGGTATCGGTTCTCAACGTAACCCCTATATGTGGTCGGGTGACCAGGCACGCCAATTTGAAAAGCTGGACGATCAGCTTTTGGCGGTGGTCAACTCGGGTCTTTCGGGCATTCCGTTCATGTCCTTCGACATGGCGGGATATGCATACAACAGGACCGACTACTTCTGCATTGGCAAAGAGAAGGAAGCCGAGATCTTCGCGCGCGCCGTTGAATTTACGGCGTTTATGACCCAAATGCAGACCCACGGTGACGTGCGCCACGCATATGAAATGACCGAGGAGGTCAAGCAGATCTACCGTAACTTTACCCGCCTGCATACCGAGCTCATCCCCTATATGCAAAAGTATTCCCGTATCGCGTGTGACACGGGTATGCCTCCCGTGCGTCACTTGGTATTGAACTATCCTACCGACGCGGCAGTATACGATATGATCGACGAGTTTATGCTTGGTGAAGGACTGCTG
>JAZNEQ010000082.1:0-7680 GCA_045588715.1 Eubacteriales bacterium
GAAAAAGCGGTTCTTTTTTCTTATTTGATCCGTGTGTTTTTGTTCTGCGCTAAATGAAGCAGCCCCCTTATGTTATGCAATCAATTTGGCAGCCAGCTTTAAAAGGGCTTCCATCTTTTCAAGCATTTCTTGAAGTCCGCTTCTGCGCTTGACGTTCCAGGTGCGCTCGGAAAGTGCCGCGAGATTCTCCATGACAAGTCCGATCTCCTGTTCAAAGGTGCAACCCCAGGCACAGATCTGTGCTCCCAGCACGTTCTCGGTAGGGGAGACGTGAATGGGATTGAAGGTCGCCTCGGATTCTTCCCACCAGTGCTGCCAGTTGTACACGTTCCATTCGAGTACGTCCTTTGCGTACCATCTGCGCACAAGGCTGGAAACGATGTAGAGCGGTTGCCAGGAGGCGTTGATCACGCGGAAGCCCTCGGACAAAAGCTCGTAGGGCTGGTGGTAATGCGATTCCCAAGCGATCACAACGGTTTCTTTGGGGATGCGCTCGGCACCCTTCACGGGAAAGCCTTCCCAAACGAAGGGGGTGCGCCCCAAGTCAAGCACCGTGCGCGATACTCTTGCAATAAAGTCGCTGTAAAGCTCGTGAACGTCCTCAATACCGTGATCCTTCATATAGGCGCGGCAAACGCTGCAAGCGTTCCACGCTTCGATATCCGCTTCGTCTCCGCCGATGTGGATATAGGGAGAATCGGGGAACATTTCGCAAATCTCGCGTACCATGCGTGTCATGGCGTTCATCGAAGCTTCGCTTCCCACGCAAATGATGCTGTTCCGGCTGATCGTGTCGCCGTTTTCGGTGACGAGGGCGGTTCCCTTGGTATCATAGCTGTTGCTGAACAGCTCGGGATAGGCGCGGGTAAGAGATTCCGCATGCCCGGGGGATTCAAATTCGGGAACGATGATCACACCGCGATCCTTTGCGTAATCGTTAAACGCTTTTATCTCCTCAAAGGTATAGCTTTGTCCCTTCGTAGGCAGCTTTGGAAATTCCTTTGACGGGAGCGTGTAAAGCTGATCGTCGATAAAGTGAAGATGAAGATATTTGACCTTGTAAAGAAAGCAAAGATCAATATACTGAAAAACGGTTTTTGTCGGGTGGAATTTGCGTGCCAGATCTACCATCAGGGCACGGTAGTCCTTGTCCGGATGATCATCGATCAAAAGAGAAGGGGAAGTAAGGCCTTCGCTTCCCGTGGAAAGGATCTGAAGCGCGGTTGCAAGCCCGTAAAGGCATCCTTCCCGGGAGGAGGCGTAAATGCAAAATGTGTCGCGCACGTCAATACGGTAGCTTTGCGTTTTTAAAGTGAGATCCTTTAAAAGGAGGATTCCGCCCTTTTCTTTTTTGAGCGTGCGGCGGTGAACCTTTTCAAATGCTTTTACAAAAACCTCTGCGGCTCCGTCAAACTCTTCCGTCTCTGCATAAATACAAGGGGAAAGAAGTACCTTTTCTTTTTGATAAAAATCAACCGATTTGGGTTCCGGAAAAACGTTAATTTTCATTAAGATCCTCCTTTTTGGTTTATTCGTTGGAATCTGCAAACATTTTCATCTGATCGGCTTGTGTGGGCGTTTGGTGATAGGGCAGTCCCAAATGCTCGTAAGCCAGGCGGGTAACACATCTGCCGCGCGGGGTACGGCTTAAAAATCCGATCTGCATCAAGTAAGGCTCGTACATATCCTCAAGCGTAACTGCTTCCTCGCCGACGGTTGCGGCAAGCGTTTCCAATCCCACGGGACCGCCGCCGTAAAACTTGATGATCGTTTCCAGCATTCGTCTGTCGACGTTGTCAAGCCCTAAAGCGTCGATCTCAAGTCTTGTCAAGGCATAGTTTGCAATGCGCTCGTCGATCCTTCCGTCTCCCATGACCTGGGCAAAGTCGCGCACGCGCTTGAGCAGTCGGTTGGCGATACGGGGCGTGCCGCGTGAGCGACTTGCGATCTCCATCGCGCCGTCGTCTGTGATCTCCATTTCAAGAATGCCGGCGTTGCGGCGCACGATCGTGGCAAGCTCCTCCGGGGTGTACAGTTCCAATTTTAAGATCACTCCAAAGCGGTCGCGCAAGGGGGTGGTCATTTGTCCTGCACGGGTCGTAGCTCCGATGAGGGTAAAGCGGGGAAGATCAATGCGAATGCTCCTGGCAGAGGGACCTTTTCCAATGATGATGTCCAGCGCGTAATCCTCCATAGCGGGATACAGGATCTCCTCTACCGTGCGGGAAAGGCGGTGGATCTCGTCAATGAAAAGAACGTCACCCTCGCTCAGGTTGGTAAGAATGGCGGCAAGGTCGCCCTGCTTTTCAATAGCGGGACCTGAGGTGATGCGGATGTTAACACCCATTTCAGCGGCAATGATGTTAGAGAGGGTGGTTTTCCCCAAGCCGGGAGGGCCGTAAAGAAGCACGTGATCCAGAGGATCGTTTCTTGTCTTTGCCGCTTCAATGTAAATTTTAAGATTTTCCTTTACCTTTTCCTGTCCGATATATTCGTTAAGTGTTTTGGGGCGCAATGAAAATTCCACGTCGGAATCCTGTGCGCTGTATCCCGTGCTCATGATCCGATTTTCAAAATCAAATTCGTTTGTGTCCATGTGTGCTCCTTTCCGTCAATCAATACTTCATCAGCTTTTTCAGGGAAAGACGAATGATCTCCTCGAGAGGCGCCTTTTCAAGGTCAATATCCTTCAGCGCCGCCTGTGCCTCGGCACGGGAATAGCCCAAAACCACCAATGCGTCCATGGCTTCGCTGATCTTGGAGCGGGGAGCAGGCGTAGCAATGCCCGCGCCGCCAAGATCAATGGATCCAAGTGCCTCGGCACCGCCCGATTCCTTTATCAGCTTGTCCTTGAGCTCGAGGACGATGCGCGCGGCTGTCTTGGGACCGATGCCGTTTGCCTTGGAGATGGTCTTTTTGTCATCGGTGCAAACGGCAAGTGCGAATTTTTCGGGGGTAAGCAGAGAGAGAATGGACATTGCCGCCTTGGGACCTACACCTGATACCGAGATCAAAAGCTTAAAGGAGGAAAGCTCGGTCTCCGTGGCAAAGCCGAACAGCTCGATCCCGTCCTCGCGTACCGCCATATAGGTGTAAAGCTTTACCGTGGGCGGCTCCTTGACAGATCGCGAGGGGGGCATGGCATCGTAGGTGGTTTGGCTGATGGTCAGCTTGTATCCAACACCGCACGCATCGATCACGGCGATGCCGCCCTCAAGCAGTGCGAGTTTTCCGCTGATATAATGGTACATAACGTTACTCCTTTTTGTTTTCGGTCAAATCGGGTCCCCTCGGGGGTGCGTCGTCGGTCGGTTGCTCCTCAGTAGGCGCTTGCTCCGCTGCCTTGCTGTCGTTGTCACTCTCTTGTGCGAGCGCGGGGCGGTTGTCGCGACAGCCGAGCCCGCGGCGCCGATCAATCATGATCAGAGCAATGAAGGCAAGCACGGAAAGGAAGGAAACGATCGCGCCGATCACGATCGTTCGCGGCATATAGAAGAGCTCGATGGTGTGGGACTCTCCCGCATCTCCGTCTACACGGAAGGAAAGGAAGGTGCCAAACGCCTTGATCGGTTCTACTCTTTCTCCGTCCACGTAAATATTCCAGCCGTTATCATAGGGGATCGTAGTCATGACAAGCTCGTTTCTCTTTGATGCGGTATAGGTCCCGTCAAAGGAGCGTTCCGTATATTCCGTAATCTCAAGCTGATGCTTCGAAAGACGGGACATTGCGTTTTCAAATGCTGCCCAATCGATATAGTAGAAGCAGTATTCGTCCTCCAACCAGTAGAGCTTCCTCTTGGTAAGGGTCATTTCAAGCTCCAACTCATCGCCCTCATCAAGCATTCCAAGAGAGATGATACAAGCGGATTCGTTTGCGTTAAAGGTGCCGCAGTCACGGGATTCCGATCCATCCTCCGAGTTGATATAAAGATCCAATTCGACCTCACGAGGATAGTTTGTGGGAAGGTAGAAGAAGAGCTCCGCGTCTTTTGGCATCACAGTATGAAAGGAGATCTTAGGGGTCTTTACGGAATCGGGGATGGTCTTAAAGCCCACCTCCTTATCCTGGGGATAGCTTTCAAGATACTGTGAAACGGTACCGTAGTCCCTTTTCGTTACCTCTATCGGGATGAAGATGCGCGTGTCCTCCTCGCCAAGCATTGCGCCGACCATGGCGTTGAGTTGCTCAAAGGGGCTTTCGTATGCGTCTTCGTATTCGGAAAGATTGTTTTCCTCAATGTCAAGCATGCCGTTGAGTGCGTCTTTAAGAGCCTTGACGGCATCGGAGATCACGCTTTTTTTCTTTTCGTCCTTTTTCTCTTCATCCTCCTCCGCCACAGGAGATTCGATAAAGCCCATGGGGAACTTTAATACGTCGTCCGAAACACCGTAGGCAATGGAGAGCGCGTAGGGGTTTTGGTAGGTGATATAGGTCGTAGTCGTTTTGTCCTTGTTTTCGTAATGGTAGGTGTCGAGCTTGTTGTAGTAGAGCTCGTACGCCTCGTGATTTTTATCCGCGATCAAATATTTAATACCGAGCAGAGAGTCGTTTACGGGCGTGCCGCCGATATACTTCGACCAGTGGGATTTGGAAGCGTATCCCATTTCGCAAAGTCCGCGGATCGTTTCTTTGTTGAGTGTGGAGGTGGAGCCCGACAGCCCACGTATTTTCAGAGCCATATTGTCGTTGGTTCTTCTGAAAAAGGTTTTTTCCATACGGTAAAAGGAGGTGTCGCTTTCCAGAACGTCATCGGCAATGGGACGGGTCCTGTCCAAAAAATTGTTGTAGTAACTGTATTTTGAAAATCCAACGTCCCGGTTTTTTGCTTCGTAGGAAAAGCTCGCGTTCAAGAACAGCTCCAAAAGCACCACTATCAAAAGGGTAAAGCTGACCAATTGCCTGTTTTGAGAGGTGCGCAAAAGAGCCATGACCGTAAGATAGATAAACAGGAGGGCAAGGGAGAGATAAATGCAGGTAAGATCGTCGGGGTCGATATACTTTTCGTCGGTATAGGTCTGAAGGATCACGCAGACAAGAGCAATGAGCCCACCCGTCGCCACGCAGGTGCGCAGGGAGATCTCTTCAAAATGCGCGAACGTACGGCAGGCAAGCACGCACAGATAAAAGCTGAGAAGAAAGCTGTAGCGGTGATTGAGCCAGTTTGGATTTTGAAAGCCGTGCCAGATCAGGTCCACGACGTTGATCGAAAAGCTGAGGATCAAAACAAAGATAAAGATCGCCGAAAATATCTTTTGCCGCATTGAAAAACGCTTTGACAAAAAATAAGAGGGGATCAAAAGAACCGTCAGAATTCCACAATAAACGAAGGGAAGCCCCTCCGGACGGACGGTGTCGTAGGAGGAGGGCAGAAGCTTATATAAAAACTCCAAAAGATCAAACTTGATCATAACCTCCCAGTTTGGATCCGAGAAGGTCGTTTTTCCAAAATTGAGAGAGTAGAACGCGGCAAAAAGGATCACCGCGGCGATGCCGAGGGCGATGAGCGAATAAAGTGCCATGCGGAGAAGTGAGCGGAGAAAATGAAGCTTTTCGTGCATGGGATTGTTTTCAAAAGCCTCGGCATGTGCGAAGTAGTAAAGGAAAAAGTAGATAAGACAGTAGATGCAAAGCATCCAACCGATGTAGTAATTGCTAAAAAGCGCCACGGCAAGGGAAGCGGTGTAGAGCTTGAATTTTCCGTATTTGATCACCGATTCGATCCCGAGGGTGATCAGAGGAAGCCAGATGAGCGCATCGATCCACATCGTATTATCCTGCTGGATGACGGCATACCCGCAAAGTGCGTAGCAGGAGGAAAAAAGGATGATGGAAAACTTGTTTACCTTGTCCATCGTTTTGTGCATATAATAGCCAAAGGTAACACCGCAAAGCGCTGCCTTCAGCATAAAGAGCGAAAGCAAGGCTTCCAGCATTCTGTCCTTTGGGAAGAGGCAAACAAGGAAGGAGAGAGGGCTTGCCAGATAATAGGCGTAGATTCCCAAAAACTCACCGCCCAGAGCACGGGAGAAGGAATAGAGAAGATCGGCATCTCCCGCGGCAAAGTTGCGAAGCGCTTCAAAAAACCAAACGTATTGACCGTTCAGGTCCAGGACCAGGACACAGCCGTCACCAAACGGATGAACGCCGCGCGCAAGATAGATCAGATATACCAGTAATGCGGGGATCGCACCGCACAAAAGCAGGTACGCATATTCCCGCGATCCTGATTTTTTGACCTGTCTGTCAAGCGGCAAGGCTTCGGCTTCTTTGACGGGCTTGCTCTTTTTTTTAGCAGAAAAAAGTTTTTCGCGCATGGTAGAAAACGCTGATTTTGAAATGGTTTTTTTGTTCATCGACCTTAGCCTTTCCAAAAATTATGTTGGATTTGTTAAAATTTGCTTAATTGCCTTTTCAAGCTTGATGCGGTCAAGGGTCATGTCCCTCTTGCAGGTTTCACATACCACGCGAACCTCGCTTCCCACACGCAGGATACGAAAGATCCTGCCGCCGCACGGGTGAGGTTTTTTAAGAAGCAATCTGTCATCCTGGTGCAGAGGAATGATCGGCATACGAGGCTCCTTTCAAAGAAAAAATAATACGACAAGCATAATTATAGCACAAAAAAAAGGATCTGTAAACCGCTAAAGGCAGGTTTTTTCAAGAATTTGTTAAAAATTGAAAATATATATTTACTTTATTCGCAAAAGGTGTTATAATTAAGATTGGATTTTTATGGACAGGAGAAGACGGCTTTGATAATTCTGGGAATTGACCCCGGCCTTGCCATCATCGGTTGGGGTGTGATCGAGTACCAAGGCTCGCATTTTCGTACCATTGCCTACGGTGCCTTGCGCACCCCGGCGGGCATGCGCACCGAGGAGCGACTGAAAATGATCTTTGACGGTATGACCGAATTGATCGATACCTATCATCCTGAGGCGGTGGCGGTGGAGGAGCTTTTCTTTAATACCAACATCACAACCGGCATTCGCGTTGCCGAGGCGAGAGGAGTCATTCTCCTTTGTGCTGAGCGCGCGGGGGTCACGGTCAATGAATACACCCCCTTGCAGGTAAAGCAGGCGGTGGTCGGATACGGCAGAGCAGAAAAACGGCAGGTCATTTCTATGGTAACGATGCTTTTGGGATTGAAGGAGTCTCCAAAGCCCGACGATACGGCAGACGCGCTTGCCATTGCGATCTGTCACGCGCATTGCGGCGGGTCGCGCATTGCAAGCTATTACAACAAATAACGCAAAAAAGGATTTGAAACTATGTGGTTCTCGGAAAAATGGAAGGATTACGAGCTTTTGGACACCTCTGACGGGGAACGGCTTGAGCGTTGGGGAGATTATATCCTCATTCGCCCCGACCCTCAGATCATATGGAAAAATGCGGCAACGCATCCCGCATGGAAGCGTGCCGACGGTATCTACCGCCGATCCTCCACGGGGGGCGGTGCCTGGGTCAAAAACAAACTTCCCGAATCCTGGAACATCCACTACGGTGACCTTGGCTTTGTGCTTCGGCCCATGGGCTTTAAGCACACGGGACTTTTCCCCGAGCAGGCGGCGAACTGGGATTGGTTTTCCTCTCTCATCCGCGAAGCGGGGCGCCCTGTAAAGGTGCTCAATCTGTTTGCCTATACGGGCGGTGCTACGGTTGCGGCAGCGCACGCGGGG
>JAZNEQ010000083.1:0-2546 GCA_045588715.1 Eubacteriales bacterium
ATTCGACGCTTCTCGCCTAAATCTGCCGAGCCACTTTTTGGGGAGTATCAAATGCAAAACGCATTTGGTACTCCTGCGCCGTTTTTGCCCGGCGGCGTGACACCTCTATTTTTGTCCGTTGCTTATTTCGAACCCACAAGCTTTGCCAAACGAAAGGAAAAGAGGAAACCGTGATGCAATTCCGTTCTCACAGAGGTGGCGCCTTCTATACGCCCGAAAATACTATGCCGGCTTTTTGCGAGGCACTCGCACAGGGGTACGAATATATCGAGACCGACCCGCAGCTTACAAAGGATGGTGTGATCATTCTCATGCACGACGGTGCGGTCAACCGTACCTGTAGGCGTGCGGACGGATCGGAGCTTGAGCAAACGATGCTTGTGGAAGACATGACCTATGCCGAGATCGCGGAGCTGGATGCGGGAATCGCGCACAGCGAGGCGTACAGAGGAACGAAGGTTCCGCGCCTGGAGGAGCTTTTGCAGCTTTTGGACGGCACCGATGTGATCCTTGATCTGGATAAAAAGATCCCCACCGAGAAAATGGACGTTTTGTTTGATCTGGTGGAGCAATACAACGTGCGCGTGGAGTTTTCCTGCGCGGATACGACCCGCATCAAACGCGTGCTGGAGCGCTTTCCCGATGCGTACGTCAACTATGACGGCGTAAACACCGAGGCGGCACTTGCCGAGGTCTGCTCTCTGGTCCGTCCCGAGCGCCTGGTCGTGTTTTTGTATTTGGACAAGCCCAATTTTGCATGGCTCGTTGACCGCGACAAGGCTTCCCCCGAGGTGTGTGCGCGCGTGAAGAAATATGCCAAGCTCGGTATTGGCAATACCCGGTGCTGCGAGGACGTGCGTGAGGCGATCCTCTTGGGCGCGGACGTTATCGAGGTTTGAATTGCATAAAAAACAGACACGTTCGACGGGGAGACCCGATGGGATGTGTCTGTTTTTTTGTGTGAAATGAATGAATTTTATTGCGACGGTTGCTATTTTCATCTTTTCCCGCTTTCCTTTGTCAATCCTTTTTCAATTTTGCAAGAAACGCAATGTAATTTGCAATATTAATTATATACATTCCTTTTAATAGATAGTATAATGAGGGCAGAAAGGGAATCTGCCCTTGCAAAAAAGCAAAAGCTTGGACTTTAAGATGCTTTTGCCCTACACTGCACTACAGAAAGGAAGAAAACAAATGAACATTCAATGCTTGAAGGAATTTGATTTGGGGATCCATCTGGAGCACGTGCGCTCTGTGTCCGTAAATCTCGGAGAGGAGCTCGGCGAGGGAATGGTATTCGTCTATTCCGAGGCTGCGGATCAGGATCCTTGGCAAGAGGGCTTTAATTATCCAAAGGGAACGCTTAAAATGGCGGTTTATACCATGAACGGGCTTCAGGTCTGGAAACGGGATCTCGGCTGGGGAGCGATCAACGGTGTTTGGTATACCCCGTTTATCACCTTTGACCTTGATGGGGACGGGATCGACGAGATCTGGCTTGTCAACAACCCCGTCGAGGACAAGCCCTTCAGCCTCAAAGCCAGAGTTCTTGAGCGGATCGACCCCTTGACGGGCGAGGTTACGGGGTCATGGCCCTGGCCTGAGAGCGTAGAGGAGCTCAACATGTCTCACGCCTACCGTTTTTACCTCATCGGCGGATACGTTCACGGCACTCCCGTTCTGGTGACGGCACAGGGCTGCTACAGAGACATGTTCCTTCAATGCTATAATCCGGATATGGAAAAGCGTTGGGAGATCACGATTCCTTACAATGACGGCGGCGCCCGTACCTGTCACTCCTGCCCCGTGCTCGACTTTGACGAGGACGGTATTGACGAATTGTTCTGGGGCGAGCGTGTGATCAGCCTTGACGACGGACACGAGCTTTATTGCGGTGACAGAGGCAAATATTTCGGACATTCCGACGTTGTGCTTCCTTTTGTGGATGACGAAACCGGCAAAAAATACATCTTTACCTGCCGCGAGGGTGACGAGCGCCCGGGTGTTCCCCGTGTGGTTACGTATAACGAGAAGGGCGAGCGCGTTTGGATCGCTGTAGATGAAGAATTCGGGCACATGCACCACGGTTGGATCGCCAACATCGGTCCCGATCGCAGAAAGATTGCCATGGCACTGCGCTACGGACAGCGCGTCTTTAACGGAAAGAAAATGGAATTCAGAGAGCCTAAGCACTTTTATTTTGACGCGATCACAGGCGAGGAGGTGGAGTCACCGTTCCCCTACCCGGGCTCACATTATATGCCCATCGACTTTAACGGCGACGGTTATCACGAGTTTTACGCTTCCGACGGGCTTTTTAATGAAAAAACAGGATATATCCGCGACCGCTTCGGTAAGTTTATCGCATACGTCGGCGGTACGGCAAGGCTGGTGCGCTCGGGCAAGATCATCGATCATCCGGGTGAGCAGCTGATGGTATATTACCCCGACGAACGCAAGGTAAGGGTATGGGGAGATGCCGACGCGGTGGAAAGCGATTATTTTAAAAAGAAGTTCTCCCACCCCTACCACACGAGAATGCA
>JAZNEQ010000084.1:0-10122 GCA_045588715.1 Eubacteriales bacterium
AAAAAACTTGACTTCGCTTGCCATTCATGGTAGAATGTTAAAACCAAACGAAAGGGAAAAAAGATGAAAACGTCTGATTTTTTTGGATATAAGCGAATCGATTTTGAGTTTTGTGGGCGTGAGGCACTCCTCGTGTTCCCCAAGGAAGAGAACAAAACCAATAAGTGGATGATCAAAACCGAATATTTCGGCGCGTTTCCCGAGCTTGAGATCGCAATGCTCGGTCGCGGCTATCATCTGGCATATTTGAAGAATAACAACCGTTGGGGCACCGACGACGATGCGACCGCAAAGCGCGATTTTGCGGAGTACCTTGCAAAAGAGTACGGACTGTCCCGCCGTTGCGTCTGCATCGGCATGAGCTGCGGCGGCTGGGAGGCAGTGCATTTTGCTTCGATGTACCCCTCTTACGTGTCTTTCTTGTATCTCGACGCACCCTTGCTCAGCTTTTTCGGCTTGGACGAGCCTTATTTGACGGATTGGTTGGAGGAGCACAAGCGCGCACGCGGCTTTGTAACCTCTGCCGAGCGCTTTACGACCAACGATCTTCCCATCCACCGTCTCGGCGTTCTTACGGAGAATCGTTTGCCCGTAGCCTTGGTCTACGGTGCCAAGGATACCGTGGTCAAGCCCTTGCCGAACGCCCTTGCTCTTAAGGAATTTTACGAATGGAAGGGAGCGCCTATCAAAACCTGGTGCAAGCCCGAATGTGACCATCATCCTCACGTGGCGGTTGACCTTGAGGAGGTCATGGACTTTATCGAGGCAAACGAGCTTTAATTCAAAAAACGATTCCAGATCTCTCCGTCGGGTGCATCCTCAAAGGTCATTTCGCGCCCGTCGCGAGGGTGAGGGAAGGTAAGCCTGTGGGAGTAGAGTCCAATGGGACAGCGGTCACCCGAAGCCCCGTATTTTCCGTCCCCCAGAAGGGCGTGCCCTCTTGTCGAGAATTGTACGCGAATTTGGTGGGTGCGTCCCGTATGAAGCCTGACGCGTACGAGAGAAAGGGTGCCGTAGGGTTCCATTTCCTCGCTTTTTTGCAACACGTAGTCCAAAATTGCTTTCTTTACGCCTGCACGTTCGCGCGTGACCGCAAAGGTCTTGTTTTGACGGCGGTCGTGAAATAAAAGATCGCGTAAGGTGCCCTCTGCCTTTTCGGGAACGCCGTGCACCAAAGCCAGATATTCCTTGACCAGCCGATGCTCTTGCACGGCAAGGGAGAGCGCTGCGGCGGCGCTTTTATGGTTGGCATAGACCATCACACCGCCAACGCCGCGGTCAAGTCTGTGGATGACTCCGACGTATCCGCCGTTTTCGGCGGCGATCAGATCGGCAAGGCCTGTGCCGTCGGGCGTTTGCTCGGAGAGGAGCTCCGGGGGCTTTACACAAACGGTGACGTCTTTGTCACGGTAGATTAGTTTCATGATTTTCATCCTTTATTTTTAGTGAGAGGAGGTGCGTATGTGATAAAAAAGGAGTTGGCGCTTTCAAAAGAGGCGCTTTGCCGCCATCTCGGAGAGCTTTGCGCGGAGATCGACGTCTGTGTACACGACCGTATCGATTCGACCAATACCGAGGCAAAAAGAATGATTGCACGCGGCCATGACAGACTTTCGCTGATCGCCGCGGAGGAGCAAAGCGGTGGGCGCGGCAGAATGGGCAGGAGCTTTTATTCTCCGGGCGGGACGGGCGCCTATTTCAGTATTCTTTACCGCCCGACGGTCCCTGTCGATACCGCGGTCACGGTCACGTGTGCCGCATCGGTTGCCGTTTTGCGTGCGATTCGCACCTTGACGGGAAAAACGTGCGGGATCAAGTGGGTCAACGATCTTTATCTGGATCAAAAAAAGGTGTGCGGGATCTTGACCGAGTGCCAAAGCCTTGGAGATAGCACCTACGTGATCGTAGGGATCGGTATCAATATCAGCACCTCGTTTGAAAAGACCGAGCTCTCACCCATTGCGGGTTCTCTTGGATTTCCACGGCTTTCGCCATCGGAACTGATCGCCGCCGTCACGCGCGAGCTGCTTCCCATGCTAAAGTCACCCGACAGCGCATGGTTGGAGGAGTATCGGTGCTGTTCCTGCGTGCTTGGAAAGCGGATCTCCTATTTGCAAAACGGGGAGATGCGGGAGGCACTTGCCCTTGCCATCGACGGCAACGGCGCTTTGATCGTTCGTTGCGACGACGGAAGAGAAGAGCGCTTGTTTAGCGGAGAAATAAGCTTAAAAATGCAATGAATTTGCAATAAATGCTTGAATTCATTGCATTTTTTTGGAAATTATATTAGAATAATAATAATTCTTTTTCCAATCATACGATTTGGAAAATAAAGAATTTAAGGTAATTCGTTTCGGGAACGCCCCAAAGAATGGGGTGATCACACCCTTGCTGTCGCGCCTCGATCTGTCGCAGACTTACTCCTGCGTCAAGCGCCGCCTCATAAAGCATTTTTTTAAAGTTTTCCTCGTCCATAAAATGCGAGCAGGAGCAGGTGGCAAGATACCCCCCGCGCGGGAGCAGCTTCATTGCCTTGAGATTGATCTCCTTATATCCGCGATAAGCGTTTTTGACTGTTTCACGGCTCTTGGTAAAGGCGGGCGGATCAAGGATGATGAAGTCGTAATCCTGCCGTCCGGTTCGTGCCATCTCACTAAGATGCTCGAACACGTCGGCGCATACGAAGTCCATGCGCGTGGAAAGAGCGTTTCTCTCGGCGTTTTTGCGGCACATTTGCACAGCATCCTCAGAAATATCAACGGCGGTCACGTGCTCTGCCCCTGCGATCGCCGCGTTGAGGGCAAAGGAGCCCGTATGGGTAAAGCAATCCAGTACGCGCCGTCCGCGGGCTAAGGTATGAATGGCACGGCGGTTGTATTTTTGGTCAAGAAAGAAGCCTGTTTTCTGTCCGCCGATATAGTCTACCTCATAAAACACGCCGTTTTCGCAGATCTCCACCCTTCCGTCGGTGTCCGCTTGCAGTGCAAGAGAAGGATCGGTCCAAAAGCCTGTGTATTGCTCCATGCCCTCAAGTGCGCGGATAGCGACGTCATTACGTTCGTAAAGAACGTCGATGCGTACGCCGAATTCCTCACGCAACAGACGGATCAATTGCCTGTATAGCCGATCCTTGATCTTTTCAATACCGAGGGAAAGTACTTGTGTCACAAGGACGTTTTCAAATCTGTCAACGGTAAAACCGGGAAAGGCGTCCGCTTCTCCAAAGATCAGTCTGCAGGCAGAAAAATCGGCACTCTCCATCACGGCACGGCGGTATTCGATCGCCCAGCGCAAGCGTCGTTCCCAAAACGTGTCGTCAAAGCGGTCGTTTGCGTTTTTGGAAAGAATGCGCACGCGGATCTTTGAATGGGAATTGTAAAAGCCCGTGCCGAGAAAGCGCCCCTTTTGTGAGAGCACCGTCACAAGCTCGCCGTCGGGGATGGGGGAGGAGAGGGGGGAAAGCTCGTCGCTATAGACCCAAACGTGTCCGCTTTTTATGAATTTTTCGCCCTTTTGAGTGATCGTAACGGTTGGAAATGCAGATATCATACGGTGTGATCCTTTCGGAATTTTAAGCGTTTTTTGCATGACGCTACCCAAATAACGTCAAAAAAGTAAAATTCTGTGTTTTATTATAGCACGAACGTGGAAGTTCGTCAAGCGTTCATAGAAAGTTAACATCATTTTGAACGGGAATCCTTGCAATTTTGTCGAAAAAAGGATAGAATAGTATTACCGATCAAAATCGGTTATGCTACTTTATAATTTTAACTTAAAACATATAACACAACAAAAAGGAATCTACAATGCTACAGCTAATCAACGTGTCTTACAAAACCGACGAGGGGAAGGAGATCGTAAAAGACGTAACGCTTTCGATCAACGACCGTTTCGTTGCCGTGACGGGTCCGAACGGAGGCGGAAAATCCACTCTCGCAAAGCTGATTGCGGGAATCTACGTGCCCACGTCGGGCAAAATTTTATTGGATGGGGAGGACGTCACCCATCTTTCCATTACCGAGCGCGCGCGCCTTGGCATCAGCTTTGCCTTTCAGCAGCCCGTGCGCTTTAAGGGGATCACAGTCAAGGAGCTGATCTCCATTGCGTCGGGTAAAAGTATCTCTGTGTCGGAGGCTTGTCAATATCTTTCCGAGGTTGGACTTTGCGCCAAGGATTATATCAATCGCGAGGTCAACGCATCTCTTTCGGGCGGCGAGCTCAAAAGGATCGAGATCGCGATGATCAATGCGCGCGGAACCAAGCTTTCTATTTTCGACGAGCCCGAGGCGGGGATCGACCTGTGGAGCTTTAACAACCTCATTCAGGTCTTCCGCGGAATGTACGAGCGCACAAGGGGAACGATCTTGATCATTTCCCATCAGGAGCGGATCCTTGACATTGCCGACCGTATCATCGTTCTTTCGGGCGGACAGGTCGCCGCTTACGGCACAAAAAACGAGATCTTACCCGAGCTTCTTAACGCGCAGCCGGGTTGTCGCTTTACAAAGGAGGGTTGAGCGAGATGGATGCAATACAAAAAACACTCCTTGCTCAGATCGCCGATCTTCACGAGGTACCGCAGGGGGCTTATTCCTTGCGTATCAACGGAAATCTGCATGGCAAAAACGATTCCGAAAACATTACCATCGTCAAAAAAGAGGACAAGCCCGGAATTGATATCTACGTAAAGCCCGGAACCAAAAACGAAAGCCTTCATATCCCCGTTCTTCTTTCTCAGTCGGGTCTTAAGGAGGTCGTTTACAATGATTTTCACGTGGGGGCCGACTGTGACGTTACCATCGTTGCGGGATGCGGCATTCACAACGGCGGCGACAAGGAGAGCGAGCATAGCGGTATCCACTCCTTCTTCCTTGGCGAAAACGCACGCGTGAAATACGTTGAAAAGCATTACGGAGAGGGGGATGGAAACGGTAAAAACGTAATGAACCCCACCACCGTAGTGGTGATGGCAAAAAACAGCTACATGGAAATGGAAACGGCGCAGATCAAGGGTGTGGATTCCACGTGCCGTGATACCAGCGCGACGCTGGAGGACGGCGCTACGCTGATCGTGAAAGAAAAGATCATGACGCACGGCGAGCAGTTTGCAAAGACGAATTTCACCGTAGATCTCAACGGTGAGGACTGCGGTACGCACGTGATTTCCCGTTCTGTGGCAAAGGATCGGAGCCGTCAAAGCTTTCTTTCCAGGATCAACGGCAACAACCGTTGCTCGGGACACACCGAGTGTGATGCGATCATCATGGACGACGCATCGGTCACAGCCCTTCCGCAGATCGAAGCAAATCACGTCGACGCATCTTTGATCCACGAGGCTGCGATCGGAAAAATTGCAGGGGAGCAGCTGATCAAGCTGATGACCCTGGGGCTTACCGAGAAGGAAGCCGAGGAAGCGATCGTAAACGGCTTCCTCAAGTAAAAAAGAATACTAAAAAGCAGGGCGGTTCAAAGCGCATTTGAACCGCCCTGCTTTTGGCTTTTACAATGCGGATGCCTTCTTCTCGGAGGCGGCTTTTTTACAGATGTAACGGAGTTTTGTACGCTTTTTTAAGATGTAGAAAATTTTGTTTCTTTTTTGTGCAAAACGAACAAAAGTAAAACTCTGTTTTTATACACAAATCCATTTTAGAATCATTCAAAAATGAGTAAATGAAATTTACTATTTTGATTTTAATAAAAAAATGCCAAAAATAAGGTGGAAAAAATGCACAAAAACGAAGCTGATTTTGGGATTTTTAGACGCAAAACGGTAAAACACATTTACCTTTTGGTTTTGGAGAAAAAGAGGCAAGGGAGGGGCGCCCTCTAATTGTAAATTTTTTTTCAAAATGTTTTGTCCGAGCGGTGAATTTGGGGAATGTGAGCGGGTGGGGGAGGGCGGCTTTTTGCCGCTTTTGCACTTGACAGAATTCCCCTTTTGTGGTATGATACTATATAAATATGGGGAAACTCTGCCCAAAATCCGACTGTCCGGGGCGTTTTTTCCTCAAAAACGCGTTTTTTGGCGTGTCTGTGCGCCTACCGCGCACGCGCACGACGAAGGCGCAAGCCTCGGCGTGCGACCACGACAGAAGCAACAACGGACGGGCGGAAAGCTTTTAATATTTTGCAGGAGGAAATGCAAATGAAAAACAAAACATTCACAAGGTTGATTGCTATGCTTTTGGCAGTCATGTTTCTTGTGAGCAGCGCTGCGGTTGCTGTCAGTGCCGCGGGGACGGATGCTTCGGCAGCCTCTTCGGGCAAGAACAACCTCACCGACAAAACGATCGGCGATTACAAGGAAACGCTGGATACGATCTCCTACTCGGAGTATCAGGAGGCGATGAACTTCACGGGAGTTCAGCTGCTTTCCGAGGTGCTTAAGGGGAATGCGGCGTTCGACATGACCGACAACTGGGTCTACGAGAACGGGAACATCCGCGTAAGCTCTGTCGAGGGCAAGTGGAACATGATCGTTTTCGGCGCCACCTACGCTTCTGCCAAGGCGGCCGCCGAGGCGGGCTATGCCGAGGACAGGATCGTTGCGATCGTGGGCTCGGACAGTGTCCGCGTGATCGACGAGGTGTACGATACTCTTGAAGCGGCTCTCAACGTAAAGAATGCGAACGGTGTTGCCGTTTACAAAAAGGAGAATCTTCCTTACGTGACCGAGTACGGCACGAAGGACGATCTTCGCCGTGCTCTTTACACTCCCGGTGACGGAACGGTGACTTGGACGTTGGATCTTGGCAGCAAGGGCATTTCCGAGGCGATCCTTGCAAGCATCTCCTTTGATTACTTCCCCGTCATCAACAAGGCGTCTGCCATCGAGCGCGAATTCTTCGTCAATGGAAAGGCTCCCTTCTCCGAGGCGCGTTCGCTCCGCTTCGCCAAGGTGTGGTCCTCCTACGACCAAGGAAGCACGGAGGACGATCGGATCGAGCTTGTCGCTCCTTGTCCCGTAACGAAAAAGCTCTCCCTTGACGTGATCAAGAAGAAGGGCGATGATGCCGGCCTTAAGTATACGGTTTCCAAGGATGGGAACACCGTGTATTTCAAGCAGCCCGCTTACGTCACTCCCGCGATCTCCGCATTGATCGATGAGCTGGGGCTTCGCTTCTTTACCGCGGATAAGAACAATAATGAGCTTCGTCCCGCACAGCTTCAGGATCCCGAATGGGTCTCCTATACGCTTTCCGACAGTGACGGTTACCGCCACTACTTCGATATCACCTCCGCGATCAACTCTGTTACGGGTACGGTCAACACGCTGGATGCCGGTGTGAAGGAGGCAAACTCCAAGGTGACGTCGGGCGGAAAGAAGACCACTCTGGCGGCTGCCATCAAGGAGGACGACAAGCTGGTAGCAAAGATCGAGGAATTGATCAAGGCTTCTGGTGCCGAGAGCAAAAAAGAAAACGGTAAGTCCTTGGCACAGAGGACCCGCGAAGCGATCGACGCAAGCAAGAAGAACGATCTTTTCGATTGCCTGAAGAAGATGGCAACGCTCATCGAGGCAAAGTACACCAGCGATTATTTCGGCTTTGTACTCAATCCCGATGAAAACGGAAAAGTTTCCGTAACCCTCAAGGGCGTTAACGAGCCGATGGGGCTTTCCACCCTTTCCCTCATCCCCTATAAGGCTACCAAAACTTATAATGCGTACCGCAACGAGATCTACGACGGTCTGAAGCTGACCCAGAAGGGCGAAAGCTTTGTGAAGCTGGAGGCAGAGAACGTTACGCACTCCTCCACCAACGTTGTTTACCCGATCGAGGACCGCGCTTCCGCGCTGACCTCTCCTGCGGATACGACGAGAACGCTTCTCAATACCATCGGTACCGAGAAGTGGGCGACCGCGGGTCAGTGGGTCGAATATTCCTTCTCCGTAGACAGCGACGGCTGGTACGATATCTATGCAAGATTCAAGCAGAGCTACCTTGACGGTATGTACGTAAACCGCGCGCTCTCCGTATTTACAAACTACGGTGACGATTCCGCAAAGTTCAACAAGACCTTTGGCAACCTTGCCGGCTACTATAACGGTCTGCCCTTTAAGGAAGCAGCGGAGCTTCGCTTCAACTACAGCACCGATTGGCAGGTCACCAAGATCTCCTCTGCCGAGGATAAGAGCTTTGAGATGTACTTCCGCAAGGGCGTCGTTTACACGGTGCGCCTTGAGGTAACGCTTGGCTCCATGAGTGAGATGGTACGCGAGATCGAGCGTATCCTGAACGTGCTCAACACAGCCTACCTTGATATTATTAAGTTGACGGGTACCACCCCCGACGATTACCGTGACTACAGCTTCTACCGTCTGCTTCCCGAAACGCTCAGCAGCATGAATGCGGAAAAGGCATCTCTGCGTGAGATCTCCGCAAAGCTGAAGGATACCGCAAAGGTTGCATCCACCTACACGGGTGTGTGCGATAAGCTTGAGGATCTTCTTGACAGAATGCTTGTAAAGGGCGGCTCTCCCATCGCGAAGAATCTTGATACCTATAAGAGCTACGTTGGTTCTCTCGGTTCCTTCCTGACTGATGCGAAGACCCAGCCTCTCCAGCTTGACTATATTACCATTCAGCCCACCTCGCACGAGGCACCCAAGGCGAATCCCAACTTCTTCGTTGCCTTCTGGCACGAATTTATGAGCTTTATTCAAAGCTTCTTCCGCGACTATAATAGCATGGGCGCGGATGAGTCGAGCGACGGAACGGCAGCGCGTGTCAGCGCGTGGGTCCCCTACGGACGCGACCAGGCAAACGTTATCCGTAACCTTTCCACCAACGGCTTTACCCAGGATACCGGTATTGCGGTAGACCTCAAGCTCGTTGCGGGCGGAACCCTGCTTCCTTCTATTCTTGCGGGAATGGGTCCCGACGTTTACATCGGTCTTGACCAGGGTACGGTCATCAACTACGCAATTCGCGGCGCTCTTCATAATATTGAAGAGATCGACGGCATCGAAACGTTTGAAAAAGAGATCCTGATGCTTGATAAGAAGGAAGAAGAGCGTGTCTTCAACGATGCGGCAATGACGGTCCTTAAGATTGCCGACGCCGACGGTGACGACCACTACTACGGTCTCCCCGAAAATCAGTCCTTCTCCATGATGTTCGTGCGTCTTGACGTTTTGGCAGACCTCGGTATCGAGATCCCCAAAACCTGGGATGACCTCTACATCGCACAGTCGGTGCTCGAGTCCAATAACATGGAGATCGGTGTTTCCTCCGAGTATAAATACTTCCTATATCAAATGGGCGGCAACCTCTGGGCTGACGGCGGTATGAGGATCAACCTTGATTCCAAGCAGGGTCTTGAGGCATTTGAAAAAATGTGCGCAATGTTTACCCAGTATTCCTTCCCTTACACCTACGATGCGGCAAACCGTTTCAGAACGGGTGAGATGCCCATTATTATGGCAGGATATACGGGCCTTTATAACCAGCTTAAGGTTTTTGCGACCGAGCTTGACGGATGCTGGGCATTCGTTCCCGTTCCCGGTTGGAAGCATGAGGACGGAACCGTCAACAACGATTCCATTTCCAGCGTTACCGCGATCGTTATGATCTCGGGCATCGAGGGCGAGCGCAAGGATGCGGCTTGGGAGTACATGAAGTGGTACTCCGGCAAGGACTGCCAGGCAGATTTTGCAAACGAAATGGTTGCGATCATGGGTGACTCCGCAAAGCACTCCACGGGTAACCGCGATGCTTTGATGAGCATGCCTTGGACCAGTGAGGAATATGCCGAGCTGATCAAGCAGTTTGACAACCTTGCATCCGTTGAAAACTATCCCGGATATTACTTTATCGACCGTTATACGAACTTTGCATTCCTTGCGGCGTACAATGAAGGTGCCGACCCCAGTGCCGAGCTTCTCAGCTACATCAACACGATCAATACCGAGATCACCCGTAAGCGTCAGGAGTTTGGACTTGAGACGCTTGAGCTTGGACAAAAGCTTTCCGTAAAGAGACTGGGGCAGGTGACTACCGCTCTGGGGCGTTTGGAGGAACTCGGACTTACCGCAACCTACAAGAACGCGATCGAAGCTGCGAAGTACGGAATTTCAAATGCAAACTCCGATAAGCCCGATCTTGAAAACATTCTCAACAT
>JAZNEQ010000085.1:0-9419 GCA_045588715.1 Eubacteriales bacterium
AATACGCACAGCGCATTTGGAAGCTGAAAAAAGTAAAGTAAAAAGCAGGGCTCTCATATTTGACGAGGACCTCACGGGGCTGTCATATTTGACGAGACCGAAAAAGCCCGTAGAAAAAAGAAAAAAAGTCCCCTTTAGCCAAATACACAGAAAATGAGACAGTTATAGGGTGAATTTCTTCGAAATTCTTCCATTTTAACGGGCTTTTTCTACCGTCGCCTTTGGGGCTCGCCGTACCTTTGTACGCCTCTCGCCCCAAATTCGACGCTTCTCGCCTAAATCTGCCGAGCCCCGGGGGGGTGTCTCAAATTGAAAATTTGAGACACCCCCGGCGCGGCTAAAAAAGCACATATAAAAATTGAAATCCGTATGGATCTCTACCTTAAAAACCGCTTTCTCTCTCGTTTTTTTCGACAGAAAAAGCGGTTCTTTTTTTCTTATTGGATCCGTTTGTTTTTGTTCTGCGCTCAATGAAGCAGCCCCTTTTTTAATTTATTCCGCTATTCGTTTTTTGGCGTATGCCCGTATTTTCTTTTATACAGGCGGGTAAAAAACGACAGGTTGGAAAAGCCGCACGCCTCGGCTACCTCGGATACGTTGTACTCACCGCTTCCAAGCAATACAGCGGCGTTTTCCAGCCTAATCGCGTTTCTGTATTCAATGGGGGACTTCCCGGTGTATTCGCGAAAGAGCCTTCTGAAATTGACCTCGCTCATGCCGCACAGCGCGGCATAATGAGAGACCGGTCGGTCCTCGTAATACCGCTCCGACATTTCCCCCAGCGCTGTATGAAGCTTTTTATACCGCCGCGGAATACTGGAGTACGCTCCGTCAATTTTCCAAAGCAGCTCGTAGATGCACGAAAGATAGTAAAAGGCGTGTGCCGTCAAGCCGTTTTGATTGGGGATAAAAAAGCGCTCGATCAGCTTTCCCGCATCCGGCAGCTCGATCTTTCCGGGGCTTGACAAATACTCGGGAAGCGTGCCGTCGGCGATATCAAACTGTACGATCTTGATCTGCGTTCCATTCTCAAGATACGTGCCTGTGTAAGCACAGCTTTTGGGGATAAAGACAAGCTCGCCCGCCTTGGCACAGATCCTCTTCGCTTCCCCAAGAACAAAGGTGTAGCATATTTCTCCCCGCACGGTATAAATAAAGCCGTGCTTGATCCTACCGCTGCGGTAGGAATGACTGAAATTTTTATCCCGCGTGACGTTTACCACGTCGATGTCCCGAACGGTAAAGAGCGGTTTTTCGGACCAATATTGAAATCTCATCTGATCACCTCGCCATTATCATAGCACAAGCGCCCGAGCTTGTCAACCGAAAATGATCGAATAGTGTTAATATTTATCGTTTTGGCGGTTGTTTTTGATCGTATACTGTGCTAAAATAAAAATGAAGATGACAAGAGGGAGTACGCAGGAGGTACTGCCTGCGTCCGTTTTTTACGGAAGGGAGAAATGAAATGAACGACTCATTTGCTTTGAACGGAAAAACCGCAAGGCTTTTGTATGAAAAGCACGCAAGGTCACTTCCCATTGTGGATTATCACAATCATATCAGCGCGCGCGACGTGCAGACCAACCGCAGGTTTGAAGATCTGACCGAGCTATGGCTTGCCCCCGATCCTTACAAGCACAGGCTCATGCGAATTTCGGGCATTCCCGAGGCGTATATTACGGGGGATGCGTCGCCGCGTGAAAAATTTCGTTGCTTTGCATCGGTATTCCCCTATTTTGTCGGCAATCCCGTGTACGACTGGTCCTTGATGGAGCTGGAGGGCATATTTGGGATCGGCGAGCTGCTATGCTCTGAAAATGCCGATCGCATTTACGACCGGATCACCGAAATGCTCGGCAGTGAGGAATACCGCTGCCAAGCGATCCTCTCCCGCTTTGGGATCGAATATCAATCTCCCGTCGCGGGGATCCTTGACGATCTTTCCCCCTATTCGCAGAAAGGATTTGCCCCGTCGCTGCGGGGTGACAATCTCCTCTCCCCCACAAAGGAGCTCGTTGCGGCACTGTCGGAGGGATCCGCAAGCGTTACCGATCTCAACTCCTATATAGCGGCGATCGCGGCAAGGCTTGACCGATTCACCGCGGCAGGCTGTCGCTTTGCCGATCACGCGCTTGACGACGGCTTTGTATTCCTTCCCGACGACGGACAAAACGACGCGCGCCTGGCACGGCAGTTGGGCGGCGAACCAATGAGTGCCTGCGATACCGCGGCATTGCGATCGGCGATCCTTACGCGTCTTGGAAAAGAATACTCTTTAAGAAATTATACCCTGCTGCTTCACCTGGATGCCAAGCGAAAAACCAGCAATCGCCTCTCATCTCTCGCAGGGCCCGCCGGCGGATACGCCGCGGTCGGTGGAAATCTTCGCGTCCCGCACGTGGTGGACCTCCTCGGTGCGATGGAGGATCTTGGAGGGCTTCCCAAAACCGTACTCTTTCCGCTGGACATGAAGGATCACGCCGCGCTATCGGTCATAGAGGGCTCGTTCTCGGAGGACCACGTGGCGGCAAAGGTAGAGCTTGGCCCCGCTTGGTGGTGGTGCGATCACCGTTTGGGAATGATCAACACCCTTGAATGTATCTCCTCGTTCGGTGTGCTTTCGGAATTCATCGGTATGACGACCGACTCGCGCAGCATTCTCTCGTTCGTGCGGCACGATTATTTCAGACGCGTGCTTTGCTCCTGGATCGGTGAGAAATACGACAGCGGTATCTTCCATACCGACGAGCGCGTGCTTGGTGAGATCGTTGAGAAAATTTCATATAAAAATGCTTTAAGAAGGATAGGTAATGTGTGATGAATCAAAATTTTGAAAACAAGGTCGTTGTGGTGACGGGCGCGGGCGGCACGCTCTGCTCCGAAATTTCGATCCATATGGCAAAGCTCGGCGCAAAGCTCGTTCTTGTCGGAAGAACCGAGGAAAAGCTTCTCGCGGTCAAGGAAAAGATCGTCGCCAACGGCGGCATTGCCTACACCTACGCATGCGACGTGACCGACCGTGAGGGCGTTGCGAGCCTTGCGAAATACGTAGAGGAAAACGCAGGTCTTTGCTCCTGCCTCGTAAACGGCGCCGGAGGAAACAACGTAAAAGCCATGCCCACGATCACAAGCTTTGATCCCCGCGAGCTGACGGGCGAGCTTCCCGAGGGCACAAGAGGACTTTTTGACGTCGACATGGACGCGTTTGAAAGCGTTCTCAACATCAATACGATGGGTACGGTCATCCCGACAATGGAGTTTGCCAAGCACATGGTAAGGCTGGGTGGCGGCAGTGTGATCAACTTTGCCTCGATGAACTCCTACTGTCCCCTCACCCGCTGCTTTGCCTACGCAATGAGCAAGGCGGCAATCACCAATCTCACACAGTCCTTTGCGGCTTATTTCGCCCCCGCCAATATCCGCATCAACGCGATTGCGCCCGGATTTATGGTAAACGAGCGCAGCAAGACCTATCTGGGAACGGTGGAGGAAGGACTTACAAAGCGCGGCGAGAGCGTGATCTCGCACACCCCTATGGGAAGATTCGGTCAGGCATCCGATCTTCTCGGCTGTGCCGAATGGCTTCTCAATGACGAGGCATCGGCATTCGTTACGGGTATTACCGTTCCCGTGGACGGCGGATTTTTGACCCTGGGCGGCGTTTGAGCACGCCCAAAGCAAGAGCCCGGATTTTTACGATTGAGGTGATTTGCAATGATTTTAACAGATTATTTCAGAAGCACACGCGATGCGACCTGGGATTTCGCTGTGCAGTCGGGCGTGAAGCACGGCGTGATCCGCCTGCCCGAGACCGACGACTTTGATCTTACCGACCCCACGCATTGGCAAACGGTCTACGACCGCTTTACCGCCTTTGGCATCACCCCCCTTGTGATCGAGCCGATGCCAAACGAGGTACACGACCACATCAAGGCGGGCGATGAACTGCGCGACGAAAGTATTGCGCGCGTGCTTAAAATGTTCCCGATCATGCGCTCGCTCGGCATCGATACGATCTGCTTTAACTGGATGGCACATATCGGCTGGCTGCGCACGTCAAGCACCGTTCCCGAGCGCGGAGGTGCCAGGGTGACCGAATTTAAGAGGACGGACTTCCAACCCACGCAAGCGCGCATCACCGCCGACGAGCTTTGGAAAAATTACGAATATTTTTTGAAGGCAGTCATTCCCGATGCCGAGAAGCACGGCATAAAGCTTGCACTTCATCCCGACGATCCGCCCGTGCCGCGCCTTGGCGACGTGGAAAGAATTATGATCTCGCGCAAAAACATCAGACACGCCGTTGGCGGCATCGTTAAAAGCGACAGTCTCGGCATTACGATGTGCCAGGCAAATTATTATATCATGGGCGAGGATCTTGAGGACACGATCCGTGAATTTGCGGATAAGATCTATCTCGTTCATTTCAGAAACACGGTAGGCAAGCTCGAGCACTTCCGCGAGACCTTCCATGACAACGGGGCGATCGATATGGCGTGGATCATGAAGGTGTACCAAAAATACGGAGTCAACGTGCCGATCAGAGTGGACCACGTTCCGACGATGGCGGGCGAGACCTCGAATTTCGCAGGGTACGATGCCATGGGACGACTTTTCGCGATCGGCTATCTCAAGGGCATTCTCGACGCCTGTAAATAAGCTCCGCATCCAAAAAACATTTTCAAAAGGAGACGACAAAGCGTGATAAAAATAGGCAATGAAATTATAAAAAAGCAGGAAAATTTCTGGAGCGCGGCTCTGTTTCATCCCACCGACGCCATAGAGGATCCTTGGGGGAAGCGCATCATCGACCGCCTTGCCGCCGATAAAGCGATCCATACCGTAAGAATATACGCCATGTTTGAGGACATCGTTTACCTTGGGGAAAACGGTGAATTGTGCTACGATTTTCGCATCAGCGATCTGCGTCTCGATTACCTCACCTCCTGCGGCTTTAAGCTTTTGATCGCCTACGCGGGCATGCCCGACTGCATCGCCGACAGCACCGCAAACAAAAGCAGCGTTTCCAAAAACAAGACCCGCTACAAGGGCAAAATGTGGAACACCTCCCCTCCGCGCGATTACGCGCTTTGGGAGGAGATCTGCTACGAATATACAAAGCACTACGTAGAAAGATACGGCGAGGACGTCGTGGCTCAGTGGCAGCTTCAGTGCTTTAACGAGTCCGACGTAGCCGCCTTCTTTATGGGGGACACGCACGAGGATCTTTGGGAGGTGAGATGCGCCGAGTACTGCAAGCTCTACGAGGCATACCAGCGCGGCATCAGACGTGCCTCCGAGAAATTGACGGTCGGCGGCCCCGCACTTGCCCACAGGCAGGATTTTCTTGGCAGGTTTCTCGACTACGTTAAGGAAAGATCCCTGCGTCTCGACTTTATCTCACTCCACAATTACGGCGCCATGCCCGAGGAGCTCAACGACGGCTCAAAACGCATCACGGTTTCAAACAACGTAAAAAGGCAAAGAAAATACGCAAAGACCATCAAGGAGCACGGCTTTGAAAACACCCGGATCGTGGTGGACGAATGGGGCTTTGCAACGGGCGGCTTTCTTAACAAGGAGGAGTGTCCCTCGCTGATGTTCAGAGAGACCGAAAAGTTTGCGTCTTATTACGTAAAGCTGATCTCCGAGTGCGTCAAAAACGATTTTGGGCTCTCAACGCTTATGATCTGTCTCTCGGGGCAGCACGAGATGGTGGAGGACTTTACGGGCTTCCGCAATTTCTTCACCCTCAACTTTATCGCCAAGCCCATCTACAACGCCCACATCATGGCGTCAAGGCTGGGGGACGGACTTCTTTTCCACGAGGTCGATAACGAAAACCTTCACGTCATTCCCACCAAGACCGAAAACGGTGATTACGCGATCCTTCTTACCTACGCATCCGAATATTTCGACGAGGATCTGCCCTCGGTCACCGAAAAGCTTGTGTTTGCCGAGGACGTCGCAAAGCGCAACGTCGAAATATACTGCATCGACAAGACCCATACCAACCCGTATGCCGTAGCTCTTGCGGGGGATATGCTGATCCCGACGGCGGACGAGCTTAAGATCCTTCGTGACGCGGGAACGCTCACCCCCCTCTACATGGGAAGGACGGAGGAGATCAAGCTAACGCTTACTGCCAATTCCACGTATTTGATCACGGTAAAAGGAGAATAAAAAAATGAAGTTCAACGACAGAGACGAAATTATTGCCTTGACCCCCCTTTGGAAAGGGGAAAGATTCCCCGACGGACGTCCGAAGGTGCCCCAAAAGTACATCGACGAAATGTATAAAATGACACTGGAGGAGCTTTGGAAGCCCATCTACTTAAAGGGCTATGAAAGCCAATTTGAGGGGGACCTTAAAACCCTGCACGACGACGGCAGAAAGCTGATCGGCCGCGCCGTTACCGCTACCTACGTCCCTACCCGCCCCGATCTTCTTGACGTTGCGATGGAGCAGGGCAAAAAGGAAGGCAGAAAAGGAAACTTCAATCAGTGGGTGATCGATACGTTGGTCGAGGGCGACGTTGTAGTCGTCGATATGTATGATAAGATCTATAAGGGGACCTTTCTTGGCGGAAATCTGACCACCGCGATCCGCGCCCGCACAAAAACGGGCGGCGGTGTGATCTGGGGCGGCATCCGCGACACCGAGCAGATGAAGCAGGTGCCCGACGTTCAGGTCTACTACCGCGGCATTGATCCCACCCCGATCCGTGAGTTTGTGATCAAGGACTTCAACGGCATTACGAGAATCGGAAAAGCAACCGTTCTTCCGGGTGACATCGTATACGGCGCCGGCGGCGGTGTTCTGTTTATTCCCAGCCATCTTGTAAAGGAGGTCGTGGAGGGCGCCGCAAAAACGCACGTCAAGGACGATTTTGGATTTGATATGATCTCCGCGGGAAAATTCACCACGGCACAGATCGACAGAGCGACCTGGACCGAGGAGATGCTTGACATGCTGACCGACTGGATCCGGACCGATCCCAGGGGCGAGAAATATCGTTATCTTGATTGGTCGGAGGAATACAAGCTCGCACGCGAGGGAGATCCCAACGATACGCAAACCATGCTTTGATCATTCAATAAATATCTCCCCCGTAAAGGGGCTGATTCATTCAGATGCAGAAGCCGCGATCCCGGGGCTGTCACATTTGACGAGCCCCTAAAAAACACACATAAAAATTGAAATCCGTATGGATCTCTACCTTAAAAACCGCTTTCTCTATCGTTTTTTTCGACAGAAAAAGCGGTTCTTTTTTCTTATTGGATCCGTGTGTTTTTGTTCTGCGCTCAATGAAGCCAGTCCCTTCGTTTGGTGTTTGTGAAGAATTGACCGCCGTTTTTTGCGGTACGCTCCACCCTGTTTTTGAGCAGGCGCATTTTTCAAATGCGCGAGCGCGCGCGCAGCTGACGCGGTGTACCCCCCGTAACACGGCGCAGGATCTTGCGGAAGTAGGATGCCGAGCAAAAGCCGAGACGGCGGGAGATCTCCTCCACCGAAAGGTCGGTCGAGGTAAGAAGCACCTCTGCGCGCTCCACGAGAATGCGGTGCCATGCCTCGACCGGCGTGCAGCCCTTAACGCGCCGAAAGGCGGCATAAAGACCCGACTCGCTCACGCGACAGTGCCGCGCCATTTCCCCCACCGAGAAGTCGGTCGCCTCTCGCAAATAGGCAAGTGCCACCTCTACCGTGCGCTGCGCACGGTCCGTTTCCACCGAGCGCATTGCGGGAAGCATACGGTCAAGTAAGAGGTACAGACATCCGATCGAATAGAGATCCACCGTGCGATGCGCGGCAAGCCGCTCCAGTGCCTCCAGGGCCTCGGCATCTGCCGCAACGCGCTGGATCGGGTACGCTCCCTCCATGGGGATCGGAAAGCGGGAAAAGCCGTAGGAATCAAAAACGACCTCCCCGTCTCCGCTCCAGACCGAAACGTAGGAAATACCGCGCGGAATATAGAATAGTTCCCCCTCGGAAATATGTACCGTGCCGCCGTCAAAGCTAAGAAGTCCCTCTCCGCGCCGCATAAACCCAACGAAATGGCACTCGTTTCCGTTCTTTACGTCGTTTCTTCGCGTCTCGTGAAAGCAAAATTGCCGAAATATAAAAAAATCATCAAGCAGCTCGCGTTCCATTCCCCGTTCTCCTTTTTCTTTCTTTTTGTAGGATCATGGTCGTTTTTTTGTATGATAGCATATTTTTTTCTATCTGTCAAGGTGGTACAATGAAGACAGAACAAAAAAGGAGGCAGTTATGAAAAATCAAGAGATCTTTTTCACGTCCCCCGGCGTTGCCGAATTGCAGGAGCATCCCGTTCCCGTCCCCGCCGCCGGCGAGGTCGTCGTGCGCACCGTCCGCTCCACCGTTTCTGCGGGAACCGAGCGCGCGCTCGTTTCGGGTGATCCCAACGTCAATATTTTCGGGCGCGAGGTTCCCTTCCCCCGTCAGTCGGGATATAGCTCATCGGGTATCGTCGTCGCCCTGGGTGAGGGGGTAACCACCCTTTCGGTCGGTCAGCGCGTCGCTGTTTATTGGGGCCGTCACGCACGCTATCAATGTGTCCCCGCTTGCCACGCCGTGCCCCTTCCCGACGACGTTTCCTTCTCCGTGGCAGCCCTGGCGCACGTTGCCTGCTTCCCGCTTGCCGCCATGCGGAAGTGCCGTTTGGAGATCGGAGAGAGTGCGCTCGTTATGGGACTTGGCGTCCTGGGGCTTCTTGCCGTCAAGGAGCTTCGCGCTGCGGGCGCCGTCCCGATCGTCGCGGCTGATCCCATTCCCGAGAAGCGCGCGTTGGCGCTTCGCTACGGTGCGGATTTCGCACTGGATCCTCTCTCCCCCGATTTTTCCGCGCGTGTCAAGGAATTGACCGGGGGCGGCATTCACGTTGCCATTGAGGTCACGGGAGTCGGTCAGGCACTTGATACGACGCTTGACTGCATGCGCCCCTTCGGACGCGTTTCTCTTCTCGGCTGTACGCGCGACAAGAACTTTACCATCGATTATTACCGTAAGGTACACGGCCCCGGCATTACCCTTGTGGGAGCGCACACCAACGCGCGCCCCACCACCGATTCCTCCCCGGGCTGGTGGACAACCGGAGACGACCTTGCGGCAGTACTGCGTTTGGTCGATGCAAAGCGGCTTTCGCTTGACCAAATGATCGAGGAGGTGCACTCTCCCGCCGACGCCCCCGAGGTTTACGCAAGACTGACCCATCAAAAATTCTTCCCGCTCGTCCAGTTCGACTGGGATGCACTCAGGGATGACTGAATAGGAGCAAAACAAAATTTTTTAAGTCAAGGAGAATTTATGAATCAAGCATATCTGCGTCCGGAGCATCCGAATCCGATGATGGAAAGAGAACGTTGGGTCAACCTCAATGGAGAATGGATGTTTGAAA
>JAZNEQ010000086.1:0-5927 GCA_045588715.1 Eubacteriales bacterium
CTTTTCCCCAAAAAGAAGACAGACGCTTTCCCAAAAAAGGCAAAGAAACTTTCCCAAAAAGGGCAAAGAAACTTTTCCAAAAAAGAAGAAAGACGCTTTCCCAAAAAGGGCAAAGAAACTTTTCCCAAAAAAGAAGAAAGACACTTTCCAAAAAGGAGATGCTATAAAAATGGATATAAAACTCGACTACAGCGACGTCAAATTCCAAGATAACGGCAAGCTGAAGCTGTTGATCATTGTGGGCACGCGTCCCGAGATCATTCGCCTGGCGGCGGTGATCAACAAGTGCCGCAAGTATTTTGACTGCATTTTAGCCCACACGGGACAAAACTACGACTACAATCTCAACGGCATTTTCTTTAAGGATCTGAAGCTTGCCGATCCCGAGGTCTATATGGATGCCGTGGGCGACGACCTTGGCGCGACCGTTGGAAACATCATCAACTGCTCCTACAAGCTGATGAACCAAATCAAGCCCGATGCACTGCTGATCCTCGGTGACACCAACTCCTGTCTTTCCGCCATTGCGGCAAAGAGATTGCACATCCCGATCTTCCACATGGAGGCGGGAAACCGTTGCAAGGACGAGTGCCTGCCCGAGGAGACCAACCGCCGCATCGTTGACATCATCTCCGACGTCAACCTGGCGTACAGCGAGCATGCGCGCCGTTATCTGCACGAATGCGGACTTCCCAAGGAGCGCACCTACGTTACGGGCCCTCCCATGGCAGAAGTGCTGCACCAAAACCTGGAAGAAATCGAGGCGAGCGACGTGCACGCGCGTTTGGGACTGAAAAAGGGAAAATACATTCTTCTCTCCGCACACCGCGAGGAGAACATTGATACCGAAAAGAATTTCTTAAGCCTCTTTGGCGCGATCAACAAGATCGCAGAGACCTATGATATGCCCATTTTGTATTCCTGCCATCCCCGTAGCCGCAACCGTTTGGCGGCAAGCGGATTTGCGCTGGATCCCCGCGTGATCCGGCACGAGCCGCTCGGCTTCCACGACTACAACTGCCTGCAGATGAACGCCTTTGCGGTGATCTCCGACAGCGGAACGCTCCCCGAGGAAAGCTCCTTCTTTACCTCCATCGGGCATCCGTTCCCCGCGGTTTGTATCCGCACCTCGACCGAGCGCCCCGAGGCGCTGGACAAGGCGTGCTTCGTTTTGGCGGGCATTGACGAGCACAGCCTTTTGCAGGCGGTAGAAACGGCGATCGCCATGAATGAGGACGGAGACTACGGAATCCCTGTGCCCGTATACGTAGAGGAAAACGTTTCCACCAAGGTGGTCAAGATCATTCAGTCCTACACGGGTGTCGTTAACAAAATGGTTTGGAGAAAATTCTGAGTTTGACAAACATCGAGAAAGGAGGGGGAAGAATGGACGTGCCGCAGATATTGCTTTCTGTTTTGCGCTCGGAGCTGACGGAAACGGAGTTTTCGGAGGAGCTGCTGTCGGACCTTGGGGACGAGGCGTATGCGTCGCTTTACAAGCTTGCCAAGGCGCAGGAGCTTGCCCAGTTTGTTGGAAGCTGCTTTTCAAAGATCAACGCACCCTGTCCCCCCTCCGTTCTGGCGGCATTTTCCAAGCGGCAAATGATTGCCGTGTGGCGATGTGAGCGCCTGCGCGACGCGTTTGACCGCTTGTGCGTTCTTTTGGAGGAGGGGGAGATCCCCTTTATCCCTCTTAAGGGCGCGGTGATCCGCCCCTATTATCCCGCGGCGTGGATGCGGACAAGCTGTGACATCGACGTTCTTGTGCACGAGGAGGACGTCGATCGCGCGATCTCCTTGATCTCGGCGGCGTTTGGCATCGAGGATGCGGGGGAGCGGCACTACCATGACGTCTCTCTCTTTTTGGATCGCGACGTTCACCTGGAATTGCATTTTAACATTCAAGAAAACATTCCCACAATGGACGCTGTCCTTACGCGTGTTTGGGAATATTCCCACCCCGTGGAGGGAAAGGTCTATCACTGCGTGCAGACCCCCGAATTTTTGCTCTTCCACCAGGTTGCCCACGCGGCGTATCATTTTGTAAAGGGTGGCTGCGGCATTCGTCCGTTTATGGATTGGTGGTTGCTTAAAAGAACTCTTTCTTACGATGCAAAGGTTTTGGAGGCACTTCTTTCCGAGGCGGCGCTCTCGGACTTTGCCGCCGCGATGGATGCGCTGTCGCACGTTTGGTTTTCGGGGGAGGCACATACCGACGTCACCCTTGAAATGGAGGCGTATCTTCTCGGCGCGGGCATTTACGGCTCGCGCGACAATGCCTTGGTCGTTGACCGCGAGAAAAAGGGCGGGCGGATCAGGTATACCCTCCAAAGAATTTTTATGCCGTACCGCAACCTGAAAAGCGTTTATCCCACCCTTGCCCGCTTTCCCATTCTTTATCCCTTTTACACGGTCAAGCGTTGGATCGATGGGGTGCTTCGCGGGAAGGGAAAAAGAGCGCTGAAGGATCTGAAGCGCTCTGCTCGCCCCGTCAGCGAGCGCGAGGCGCGCATCGCGGGCATGTGCCGCGAGCTTGGGTTGATTGAAAAATAAATGATGGTGTTATGTTCGGTAGTTAAAATCATCCTGATAGTTTCTACAAGTTTTTGAGAATGTAGAGTACACTATTAGTTAAGATCAATAACTAATTGGAGAGATAACGAGATGCGTGATACTACAATCGGAAAGCGGATCCGCTTTTATAGAGAAGCAAGAAAATGGAGCCAAGAGGTTTTTGCCGAAAGGCTTGGCTTGAGCCTTACCTACGTTGGAATGTTAGAGCGTGGAGAAAAGCTTCCCAGTCTTGAAACGTTTATTAAGATCGCAAATACGTTGGGTGTTTCTGCCGATCTGTTACTTGCTGACGTGCTTGATACCGGCTATACCGTGAAATCGTCGGAGCTCACAAAAAAATTGGACGGGTTAGGCGCCGAGGAGCGAGAAAAAATTTATGACGTTGTCGAGACAATGATCGGTCACGCGAAAAAATAATAAACGCAAAAAGGATCTCAAAACCCGAAAAGCGCGGTTTTGAGATCCTTTTTTGTTTTTGGTCACACAATAACGAAGGGACCGAATATGGAAACCAGGAGGGAGTAGAGCAGGGGAATGGAGATCACGCACAGCGTGTGCGAGATGAGCGCCATGCTTGCCCCTGTTTTTGGGTTGCCTCCGTATGCCTCGGGGAAGACGACCGTATTAAGCCCCAGGGCAGAAGCGGTTGCGAAGAAGCCAAGGTAGAGCACGTAGTTGCCGATCTCCAGTGAAAATAGGGCATTTGCCAATTCCTTCAGTCCAAACAAAAGGGCAACGGTGATGAGCGGAAAGACGAAGAGCCGCAGCGCCGTGGCAAGGTAGACTTTTTTGTTTTTGAGCATTTCCAAAAGGTCAAAGCGCGCGATCGTAATTCCTGCCAAAAGCATGGCACCGGGGCCCATGCAGACCTTAAGGCTGTCAAGCGAGGAGAGAAGGAAGGTTGGAAGATACGCCTCCAACCCGAGAAGTCCCGCCGCAACGCCCAAGAGCATTGCCACCGTGGGGGGATTGAGGATCTTTTTGAATACGTTTGTTTTTTGCTCTCCCTCGGGTACGAGAATGCTCATGCCCCACGTATAAATGACGAGGTTGAGCGGGAGGCAGAAGAGCTTATAGTAGGAAAGTGCCATGTCGCCGAACATTGTCAGAACCACGGGGTCGCCGAGGTATCCGCTGTTGGCAATTGCCAGGGCGTAACGGTAAATGCCTCGCTCGGGAGATTTTTTTCGGACAAACACGCAGGAGAGCGGGATGGCAATTGCCACGGCAACCGCAACGCAGCAGGCACCAAGCAGGATGTTGACGGCGTGCGCGCGAATGGAAGAGAGAGTACAAAAGCGAAGCATCGTCGTAAAGGCAAGGGCGGGGCAGAAGACCCACGTTTCAAGCTTTGCGATCACGGGACCTGCGCCCTCGGGCAGGATCTTACATTTGTAGAGGACAAAGCCCACCGCGATACAAAGGAACAGGGTGAGCATGGGGTCAAGGGTGGCAAAAAATGCGTTCATACAGAGAGCTCCTACGTTGAATTTTTTATCGAACGTCGTTTGACGGAAAAAAGTGGAAAGACGTTGTTTTTCATTCCTTTTATTATATCAAAGCCGAGCGATTTTTTCTATGAAGAAACTATAAATAAATTGAAAAAAATACTGATTTTCAACAAAAAATTCCATTCATATCTTGCGCATTGCGATTCCCCCTTATTTATAGATGGGTAAGAAGAAATATTTTCTGCATGCGAATTTATAAAAAACGCTTGACATTATTTCGGTATACCGATATAATGTATGTGTAGGAAATTTTGAAAACAAAATTTTTAAAATCTCACGATGTTCGCATTATAATATATAGTGGAGTGATGAAAATGAATATCAACGTCATATTAGCACAAAAAGGTATCACGAAATACAGACTTGCAAAGCAAAGCGGTGTTCCTCACGCCACGCTCAACGATATATGCAGCGGAAAGACGAACATCGGCAAATGCTCTGCCGAAACCTTATACAGAATTGCGAGAGTGCTTGACGTTTCGATGGAAACTCTGATCAAAGAAGAATTTGCCGAATCGGAACGTCTGCGCTCCTATGAATACGGCTTGCCCGAATATCTCCAACACGACCTTGACGCTTACAAAAAGGGGTTGAAGGAAGGCTCGACCTTGATGGATTGCTTGTGGGGCGAGCTTTACGGCAGTATCAATATGGCAGAGGTCAGCGACGGACTTATTACCCCCGAACACGCCGATTATCTGCGGCAAAAATACCTTTGGAGGTAAACCCAAATGATAGATTTTACAAGCTGTAAAAGAATAATAAGCAAGGCGTATAGCGGAGCGAACGGAAAGAAGATCGCCATTGAGTATGAGGGCGAGCAATATATGCTAAAGTTTCCTCCATCCGGCAAGGAGAAGCCTACCGAGCTTTCCTATACCAATAGCTGTTACAGCGAGCATATCGGTAGTACGATCTTCAATATGCTCGGACTTGAAGCGCAAAAGACGATGATGGGCAGCTTTACGGTCGGAGAAAAGAAAAAGATTGTTTGCGCCTGCCGTGATTTCACTGTGGGCGGTAAACAGCTATACGATTTTTGCGCTATTAAAAACACCGTGATCGATTCCGAACACGGCGGTACGGGAACGGAGCTTGAGGACGTTACCGATACCATCGCACAGCAAACCTTCGTTAATCCCGAAGTCCTCTTGGCGCACTTTTGGGATATGTTTGTCGTGGATGCCCTGCTCGGTAACTTTGACAGACACAACGGAAATTGGGGCTTTCTCGTAGACGTTAATACGCAGGAAACGAGTATCGCACCCATATACGATTGCGGAAGCTGTTTGTTGCCGCAGGCAGACGAAAAGATTATGAAGGCGGTGCTGACGAATGAGGACGAGCTGAACGCACGTATTTATCAGTTCCCAACCTCTGCCGTAAAGCAGAATGGAAAGAAGATCAATTACCACGATTTTATAACTTCGTGCGAGGTTGAAGAATGCAATAACGCGCTCTTGCGAATCGTGCCGAGGATTGATATAAATGCTATTTGCACGTTTATCGATTCCGTAGATGAGCTTTCAGAGCTTCAAAATCGCTTCTACAAGAAGTATCTTGTGAGTCGATATGAAAAGATATTGATGGTCGCTTACGGTAAGATAGGGTAGCAAGTATAAAACGAACCTGATTTTTGCGGAAAGCTTTATGCCACCGGTTCGTCAGCGCGCTTGACAATATTTCCATATTGTACCTGCGCGCTTCCTGCCGCTGACAAAAATCCTTCTCGCAAAAATTCTTCGACTCTGTGGCAAGTATTTTCGAGGGATTTTTTGTGCGGAGGACGATGCAAGGTGCGCACCTTGCGAGGACGACAAGCATAAAAGCACCGAAAAGACT
>JAZNEQ010000087.1:0-2365 GCA_045588715.1 Eubacteriales bacterium
GCGCTGTGCGCATCATCACTCATTTACTCCTCCTCGGGATCGCTGTCATCCTGCTCAAAGCGCCCAAGCCCCACCAAGGAGTCTACGGGAAGGGAGAACAGGATCGCGCCGCCGTCGGTCTTCAGCCCCGCGCATTCGCGGATGGCTTCCATGATCTTTTGCTTGTATTCGTGGGAGGTGAGGAAGAAGAGCGTGTCGGTCTCCTGCTTGAAGGAGGTGCCAAGGAGCTGTTCCACCTGCTTATTATTGATACTGCGCGTATGGAAGATCGTGGCTCCCGTTGCACCCGCCGCACGGCTGCAATCCAGAACCGCGTCGGTATATTTTTGATTTACCACAGCAACGATGAGTTCGTGCATCTTGCTCTTCTCCTTTATCTTTTTAAGTTTTTGGGTCGCTTGCGCGTCGTCGCGGTTTTGCGTGGTGAGAATGGCACCGCTGATGATGCTTGAAATGCCCGAAAGCGGAATGGTAAAGGCAATTCCGTTGCCCATCAGATAAAGCTTTAGGCGCTTGTTGATGGCACGTAGGATGCTTCCCTCGCAGTAGTTGGGAATGAGGGAATAGACCACTCTTTTTTCTACCTCGTCAAGACCGAGATAGCTCATGTAATGCGATTTTGCGGTTCCGTAGCCGATCCCCGTAAAGTTCAGGGTGGGGCAGCATTCGCAGCACGCCTCGGTCAAGGCCTGCTCGTTTCCTTTTTTGATAATGCAGACCAGCAGCTTTGCGCGCTTTTCCTCTTGCGGTCGTCTTGCCATCAGCGTATCACCTCCGTATGATCATTGCTGTAGTCAAGGAAGGTCTCCTGCTCGGAAATAAAGCGAGTGACCGCTTGACGGGATTTGAGCTTGTAGAGCACGCCGCAGATCAGGATGGAAATGATCGGTGTGAGTGCTACAAATGCCACGCAACCAAAGGCGTCGGTCATTACGTTGCCGCCCTCTATGCAAAGGCAGGCGCCGCACGCCAAGGGGAGCACGAAGGCGCTCATCATAGCACCGCTGGCAACTCCACCCGAGTCGAAGGCGATGCCGACAAAGAATTTGGGAACGAAGAAGGTAAGTGACAGGGCGATCACGTAGCCGGGAATGAGGATCCAGAGAATGGAGATGCCCGTCAGCACGCGGAGCATCGAAAGACCGAGTGCCGCCGAAACACCGATGGAAAGGGTGAGGCGCATCGTGCCCTCCGAGATCGCGCCCGCCGTGATCTGCTCGACCTGCTTGTTAAGAACGTAGACTGCGGGCTCGGCGTTGACGATGAAGTAGCCGAGGATCATTCCCACGGGGATGAGGAGCCAGCCGCCGTCAAGCGTTGCCAAGGATTCCCCAAGCGTGTGCCCCACGGGCAAGAAGCCCTCGTTGGCGCCGGTGAGGAAGATGACAAGCCCCACAAAGGTGTAAACGAGACCCACACCGATGCGAAGCAGCTTTTGTCTGGTAAAGGCACGGGTCAAAAGCTGGAAGAGAAGCGCAAAGGCAATGATGGGGAGGAGTGCTACGGCGATCCCGCCCGCATGCTCAAGAAAGCCGTGCAGATAAACGCCGGTGATGGAGGAGGTCGTCGCATTCTCCAAAATAATTTTGGTTGGCTCGTAGGTAAGGTTTTGAACCGAGAAACAGATGCCGAGCACCATCACGGCGATGATGGGACCGACGCTGCAAAGGGAGACGAGACCGAATGCGTCGTCATGCTCCTCCTTGGAGGCACGAATGCCCGAAACACCGGCACCGATGGACATGATAAAGGGAACCGTCATAGGTCCCGTGGTCACGCCTCCCGAATCAAATGCCAGCGCCCAGAAGTCGGGGGATACAAAGAAGCAAAGCGAGAAGGCAATGACGTAAAAGCCGATGAGCAGCCAAGAAAGGCTGATGTGAAAGACAATACGGAGCATCGCGATGAGTAAAAATACGCCAACGCCTGCGCTGACGGCAAGGATGAGCACCAGGCTGTCCACTGCCGATACCTGGTCGGCAAGGATCTGAAGGTCGGGCTCGGAAATGGTAACGAAGATGCCGATGAGGAAGCTGACCAGTGCGATCAGCCACACCTTGCCCGATTGCGCCAGCGTTGTACCGATTTTGGCACCGATGGTCTGCATCGACATTTCCGCGCCTGTGGTAAAGAGGGAAAGGCCCAGGAAAAGGCAAACCACGCCAAATACGAACAAAAGGAAGGTCGAGGTATCCATCGGCGTGATCGAGACTGCCAAGAAGGTAATGATCAGCGCGATCGGCAGGATCGACTGAAAGGATTCCCAAAGCTTGGATTTGACAAGAGAGATCAATGTTTTACCGTTCCTTTCTGAAAACTGTACCTATTTATTATAACATACGGTACGCTCTTTTGCAATGCTTTT
>JAZNEQ010000088.1:0-9931 GCA_045588715.1 Eubacteriales bacterium
TTTGAAATATAACTCGTTCTCGCTTGCTTGCAAGCAGCAGACTCGAACAAGTTATATTATAAGATATTGCGAGTCTTTTTGACGCAGTTAATCCAATCGTTTGCCTCTCAAAACCTCATTGGTTCGAATCCCGTTTGGTTAACTTCACTTACATAGTAAACTTCACTTGCCCATAAGGGCAAACTTAGTCAATGGGCGTACTCGAAAACTGCGTTTTCGGGCACGCCCATTGGAGGTGCGTCCTTTTTTTGTCAATCTAAACTTTTCGCTTTTTATTGACATTGCTCACGGAATATGTTATTCTAATGTTGTTCACAAATTTAACAAAAGTGAGGAGCGTATGAAAACAAAGGTCATAACGAAATCCTACGACGAAGTCATGGCTTTGCCAAGACCGGTCGCAAGAAAGCCTAAAAAGCCGAACATTTTCTTTCGTACGTTGGTGCGGATCTTGGCAACCAAGGATCTGATCCCCGCTAAGTTTAGCTACGAGGCGTCTGACCTTTCCCGTGCGGGAAAGGGGCCTTATCTGATCCTGATGAACCATTCCTGCTTTTTGGATCTTGAGATCGTTTCAAAAATCTTTTACCCCATGCCGTACGGAATCGTTACGACGTCCGACGGTTTTGTGGGAAAAGGGTGGCTCATGCACCAGCTTGGGTGTATTCCCACGCAAAAATACGTCAGCGATCTTTCCTTGATCCGCAATATGGATTATATGCTCAAAAAGAAAAAAACCTCCGTTTTGATGTATCCTGAGGCAGGATACAGCTTTGACGGGTGCGCGACGGCGTTGCCGAGAAAAATGGGCGCGCTTCTCAAGCATTTAAAGGTTCCCGTGGTGCACGTACATACGGACGGTGCGTTTTTGCGCACTCCCCTGTATAACGGCCTCCGTAATCGCCGCGTGAAGGTGAGCGCGCGTGTGCGTTGCCTTTTGACCCCGGAGGAGATCGAGACACGGTCGGTCGAGGAGCTGGACGCGATCCTTGACGGTGCGTTTACCTTTGACCATTTTAAATGGCAAAAGGAAAACGGTATTGAAATTACCGAGGCAGACCGTGCCGTGGGGCTTGAACGCGTGCTTTATAAATGTCCGCATTGCCTTGCGGAGGGAAAAACGGCGGGAGAAGGAGAGCGTCTTGTCTGCCACGCTTGTGGAAAGGCGTACCAATTGACCGCTTTGGGGGAAATGCGTGCCGAGGAGGGCGAGACCGAAATTTCCCATATTCCCGATTGGTACCGTTGGGAGCGCGAATGTGTGAAGGATGAGCTTGAAAAGCACGAGTATCTTCTGGATACCGACGTGACCATTGGGATACAGGTGGACAACCGTGCGATCTATATGGTGGGGGAAGGGCATCTTGTGCACGATCGCAACGGCTTTTGTCTTACGGGATGTGACGGAAAAATTTCCTATACCCAAAAGCCTCTGTTCTCTTACGGCTTGAATTCGGATTATTATTGGTATCAGATCGCGGATATGATCTGTGTGGGGGACAGCAAATGTCTATATTATTGTTTCCCCAGAAAAGAGGGTGTGGTAACCAAGACCCGACTTGCCACCGAGGAGCTTTTCAAGCTTTCTATGAAGACGGCTCGCCGCGGAAGGAGCAATCCTTAATTTTTGATCAAAACGAAAAATATCATAATCTCCGTTTCGCTTCCTTTTCCCTCCACGGTGTAAAAGGAACTCCGAGCGGAGATTTTATTTTCGCATTCAAGAAAAATGAGGATGGGGGTATTGACAAGGAGAATAAAATTGTGTATAATTATTTATAGTATGATATACTCGCGCAATTTGTGCTTTTTCATACAAAAAAATTGAAAAAATAAAACGAAAACACGACACAGGGAGGTGTAAAAAGGTATGCAGATTGATTTGTTATGGCTGATCGTCGGCGCGATCGTTGCGTTGGCGGTTGGTATACTGGCAGGATTTCTGGTGCGTAAAAGCATTGGCGAAAAAAAGATCGGTTCAGCAGAGCTTGAGGCAAAGCGGATTCTTGAGGATTCCAAAAAGAATGCCGAGGCAAAGAAGAAGGAGCTGCTTCTTGAAGCAAAGGAAGAGGTCCTTCGCTTGCGTAACGAAACCGAGCGCGACTTAAAGGAGCGCCGTTCGGAGGTGAGCCGTCAGGAACGCCGCATTACTCAGAAGGAAGAAAATCTTGACAAGAAGACTGAGGCGCTTGAGCGTAAGAACGAGCAGCTTGATGAAAAGATCAAGGCGAACGAGGCGTTGCAGGGAGAGATCAACGAGGTCCTCAAGAAGCATATGACAAGACTTGAGGAAATTTCGGGATATACTGCCGAGCAGGCGAAGGCAGAACTGATCGCGCGTGTCGAATCCGAGGCAAGACACGATATGGCGCAAAAGCTCGACGAGCTGGAAACGCAGTTTAAGGAGGAGGCAGAAACAAAGGCAAGAAACCTTTTGTCGTTGGCGATCCAGAGATGTGCGGCAGATCACGTAACGGAGGCTACGATCTCCGCGGTGGCATTGCCGAATGAAGAAATGAAGGGACGGATCATCGGACGAGAAGGTAGAAACATCCAAAAGCTGGAAACGCTGACGGGTGTGGAGCTGATCATCGACGATACCCCCGAGACCATTGCTATTTCCGGATTTGACCCTGTCAGACGCGAAATTGCAAGACTTGCGCTTGAAAAGCTGATCACAGACGGGCGCATCCATCCCGCGCGTATTGAGGAGATGGTGGAAAAGGCGCGAAAAGAGGTTGAAACGGTGATCAAGCAGGCAGGTGAACGTGCAACGTTTGAGGTGCACGTGCACGGTATCCATCAGGATCTTATTAAGCTGCTTGGTCGCTTGCGCTACCGTACAAGTTACGGTCAAAACGTACTGCAGCATTCCATTGAGGTGGCATGGCTTGCGGGAATTATGGCAGACGAGCTTGGAGTGGACGGAACCTTGGCACGCCGTGCGGGACTTCTTCACGACATTGGTAAGGCGTTCCCCCAGGATATGGAGGGCTCACACGTTGAGCTTGGCGTTAACGCACTCAAAAAGTATAAGGAAAATGCAGAGGTCATTCACGCGGTGGAAGCACACCACAACGACGTGGAGCCGCATTCCATCGTAGCGATCCTGGTGCAGGCGGCAGATGCCATCTCGGCAGCAAGACCGGGAGCCAGACGCGAGGATATGGAAAACTACATCAAGCGCTTGCAAAAGCTTGAAGAGCTTGCGCTCAGCTTCCAGGGCGTGGACAAGGCGTTTGCGATCCAGGCCGGCCGCGAGATCCGCGTAATGGTAAAGCCTGAGGTGGTCAGCGACGATAAGATGAAGCTGATTGCCCGCGATATGGCGAAGAAGATCGAGGAAGAGGTCAAGTATCCGGGACAGATCAAGCTTAACCTTATCCGCGAGACACGCACGGTTGATTACGCAAAGTAATTTCCTGTTTTATTTGAATGAAAAACGATAAGTCGCATTTTGAGTATTCTTCGTACCTTTGTACGCTTGCAATGCTCTAAATGCGGCTTTCTTTTTGATGGAATAAATCTGTTTTTTTGTATTCGGCCATTCTTTCCGCTTTTTTTGATTGACAAACACAAATGTTTGTGATAAAATGAAGTAGAGTAACCGCCTCAAACAGGAACGCTTTTAAAGGAGAAGGATATGCTTGGTTTTTTTAAAAAATTACAGGCGCGCCGCGATGCGGTAACGCAGGACATCGTTCGCTTGCTTGAAGAAGAGGTAGATCGCTGTTGCGCTCTTAGCGACGAAGAGCTTTTGGCGCTTCCCGACGAAGATCTTTTGGCAACGGTGTGGGTGAGGACCAAGAAGATCGCCGATCAATTTGATACCGAGCGTCGGGCGCTTGATAATCTTACCGAGTCGCAACGCATATTTTATATTGTCTACTACTACGAGCAAGAGGTCAATACGGAGGGGCTTTGCTGTTATTTTGCAAACACAAGCCGCGAGACTGCGCTGTTTTTAAGAGAAGCGTTGGAAAGGGTCGGTGCCATGGAGCACAAGGCACTTTTCGAAGACTTTTTGCGCGAAAACAAGGTGGCAACGGCGGCACTTTCGACGTTTGCTGTTACAAGTGCCAAGGAATTTAAACGCCTTGAGCGCGAATATCCTTTTGATGAGTTCAATTCCGCATTTTACGCATTGCCGCCCATGACCGAGCAGCTGGCTTCTTACGTGCGTGAGAATATTTTTGTTTTCTGAATCGGTCTTAAGCGTTTGATAGCCCCCTCGAATGTTGACATCATAAGTCAAATATGTTACTATTACGTTGATAAGAGTACTTATGAGAAGCTCGGCGCGCGTTGAAGGCGCGTGCCACCGATGCCCTTGATTGCAAAATTAAGATAGGAAGGTTGATGAAATATGAAAAATCAACACGTAAGCATCCTTCGCAAAACGGGAAGCGTTCTTTTAGCGGCTTTGCTGATCGCGCTGGTATCCGTTTGCTTGACCCTTGCGACCTTTGCAGATGCGTTGGATCCGACCCCTGCGGGAACGTTGTCCGAAATTTCGTTTGCCGGTGAAAGCGGAATCATTTATCATTCAAATGTCGCAACGTATGCCAAGGCGTATGACGGCAAATCGCAGATCGATCCCGCACATATTCAATTGACGGTTGTAGGTCAGACTGCGCAAAAGAAGCCCACGGACGTGTCTGCTTACTTCGTTACTCCTGCGAAAACCGAGCGGCAGAGCGACGTTGGAGAGGCGAAGATCTGCGTTACATACAAGTGGGAAGGCGTCCTAAAGAAGGAATATCTTTCGGCACGCATCAACCGTCGAGTGCTTTCCTTCGGCGATTTCTCGCTTGCCTTGTCCATGACTTATGATCCCACACCCACAAAAACGGCATATCAATATGCTTTGAGTGCGGAGGAGCTTGCCTTGGCGAGCGAAAAAGCGCTTTCCGGTGTCGTTCCCTCCGATGCGGGTAAGGTCACGCTTGTTTCTGTGGAGAAGGTGAATGTGAGCGTCGATGATTTTAATCGTGCATTGAACGAGGGCACGCCTCTGCAAAAGCACCTTAAGGCAACGCTTGGCGGTGACAGAATGATGAACTATGCGCTTGCCGATCTTGACGTTACGGTCAAGGCAGCTCCTATTCAAATCACGGAAGTGATTTGGAAATCGGCAGGGAAAGACGTAAAGGATGTGCTTGAATTTTCCTATGGCGATGAAAATAGCCGCTTGATCACGGCGGCAGGAAAGCTTGGGGACGGTACCTTTTTGGATTTGATCGTTAAGATCAAGGGGACCGATCTGACGCTCCAGCTTGCGGACGACGCGGCTTGGGGTGCGGTCAGAGAAGAGGCTTACGTTCTTGAGGCGTTCAGCTCTGATCCCGTTCACTACGCACTGACGGGTGCAGAGGAGCTTGAAGTGTCGTTTCAGAAGGCGGTTTGCGAGATCAAAGTAAAGGATGCCGTTTTCGCGGGGGATGCGGAGCATGAGCCCTCCTTCTATCCCTTGGCGATCGTTGGAGCCGGTGATAAGACCCCGCACGACGTTTTGTCTCGCATTCAGTATACTTATACGCTTGATGGAAAAACCTTTGTCGATGCACCGAGTGCTCCCGGCAAATATACCGTACATATTGCATTGGATGCGGCAGATGCTAAAAATTACACCCTCAAGGTCACCGAGGTCGGGGAGAAAACCGACGGTGTGATCACCGTGACTCTCTTGCCCTACAGGCTTACCGCAGGGATCGGTGAGGGAAATGCCGACGTTCTCCTTTTTAGCGAGAAGGGAACTCTTGAAAACGTATCTCTCACTCTTACGGCTGCAGAACCTGCCCCTGCTCTTTTAAAGGGCTTTACGGTCTACAAGGCATTTTGCGTTCGTGTTGCAGGTGTCAAGAAGGGGGATTCCTTCAGAATGGTCATTCCCGTACATTCAGATCTTCTTTCCGATCCGGGAACCAAGCCGCTCTCGGACACAGATCTGTATCTTCTTGAAGGTGACGGGAAATGTGCCGCAAAGGATCGCTATCGGGTGTCGCTTGAAGAAAACGGTGCTTATTATCTTGTCGAAGGTATTGCTTCAGAAAATGACAATGAGATCACCCTTTCGATGATGATCGCACCCACTTATAACGTTTCTTTCTGGGCGACCGTTCCCGGGGTTGCTTTGATCATTTTCCTTGTTCTGCTGGCAATTCTCGCGTTGGCGTTGATTGGACTTATGCTTCGCCGCATGGAAAAACGCGTGATCAATCCCAAGCTTACCATTGATACGGAAGGGGACGTGCCGAAGGTAGAGCCTGTAACAGCACCCGACAAGCTTGGAGATGCCGATGCATGCATTGATGAGAATTTAAGTGCAAAGGAAGCTGCGCTTTACGAAGAGGTCGCTCCCGAGAGGACAGAGGCACCCGACGTTGGCGGGGAAGCCGCAGAGATGGCTGCTGAGATGGTTGCGGATACCGTGGCTGAGGCAGCGCAGATCGATCTTTCCGATCATCGGGACGCGCAGGCGATCGAGGAGATCGACAGAATGACTGCGGCAATGGCAGAGGAACGTGCAGCAGAGCTTTTTGAGACGGTAGGCGCCGAAGAGGATACTGTTCCCTCGGATGATAAGGATCTGACGGCAGCCATCGACGAGACGATCGGCGAAGCAGTCGGGGAAGATGACGGTGCGGTCGACGTATTTGCATCCATGGAAGAGGATGAGGCAACCGCTGCGGCAGTTGGCGATACGATCGATTCCATCGTTGCGGATGCGCTTGCTTCATTTGTGGAAATTCCCGACGGACTGCTTGGGAAAAATTTTGATGAACGTGCAAGCCGCGAGGTGTCACGTGATATTGCGCAAATGGCAAATGCCTCGGTTGGCGAAGCCATTCGTGTGATCACAGCCGACGGTGCAGAGCTTAAATGGCGCGAGGGCGTTGCGAAGGCAGATCTTGAAAAGTCTATTTTTGATGCCGCAAAGCAATACACACCTGCCGAATGGGCAGAATCATATACACGCGAAGTGATCGATGCCGTTGTGGCAGCACTTGAAAAAGCACTTTTTGACTGATCTTTTGTTTTAAAACAACAGGGGCTGAACCTTTTTTGACGGTTCGGCCCCTCTTCTGTTATTCAAAAACGAGCTCAATTTCGTCAAATCTATTTACAAAGTGACAAAAGGCGTGTATAATAATGAATAGAGTCCTCAATAGGAGGTTTGATATGAAGGAACTGTTTACTTGGAAGCGGATCGGTAAGGAGATCCGCGAAGCCGAAAAGGGAGTTGCCCGCTTGATCGCGGCAACCGAAAGAGAATTTAAAGAGGCTGTGGCGGCGGTGCGCGAGCGCGACCCGGCAGCCCGAAGCTCAGCGGAGATCCTTTTGCTATATTCCGGGGTTCATGCCATCGTGGCACATCGCCTGGCGCATACTCTCCATCAAAACGAGCATTATTTTTCGGCGCGTGCCGTCAGCCAGCTGGCACGTCATTTTACGGGAATTGAGATCCACCCCGGTGCTACCATTGGCAAAAACTTTTTCATTGACCATGGAAGCGGTGTGGTGATCGGCGAGACTGCCGAGATCGGCGACAACTGCACGATCTACCAGGGGGTTACTCTGGGAGGTACCGGAAAGGACGTTGGAAAGAGGCATCCTACCCTGGGGGACAACGTGATGGTTGGCTCGGGCGCTAAGGTCTTGGGACCTCTTGTGGTAGGCGCCGGGAGTAAGATCGCGGCAAATGCCGTAGTGCTTCATCCCGTTCCCGAAAACAGTACAGCCGTGGGGATTCCTGCGCGTGTGGTGCGCCGCGACGGTGTGCGCGTGCGCGACGACCTTGACCAGATCCACATTCCCGACCCTGTAGCACAGCAATTCCGCGCAATGGAGGAGACCATTGCCGAGCTACGCCGAGAAATTGAAGCGTTAAAGCGCGAAAAAAACGGGGGACACGATGGTAAATGATAATAAAGGAAAGCTGATCGTTTTTGAAGGGATCGACGGTGCGGGAAAAACCACGCAGATCCGTCTTTTGGAGCAATATTTGAATGCTCGCGGGAGAAAGGTCTATTGTACAGCCGAGCCCACCGAGTCAGTCAGCGGAGGTCTTTTGCGTGACGCGCTTTCGGGGGTGGCCAAAAGAAGCGCTTGTGAAATGGCGGCGTTGTTTACCCTGGACCGTATTTTTCATAACGTAAATCCTGTAAACGGAATTGAAAAAATGTTGGACGACGGCTTTGACGTGATCTCGGACCGTTATTATTATTCCTCCATGGCATATCAGGGGAGCGAAACGGATGCGGATTGGGTAAAGGATATGAACCTTTCCTGTCCCGAGATCCGTCGCCCGGATCTTTGCATTTTTTTGGATCTGACACCCGAGGAAAGCATGGCACGGATCAACGGCGGAAGGGCTACGCGCGAAATTTATGAAACCGCCGAAAAGCTTTCTGCGGTGCGCGATAAATTTTACCGTGTTTTTGAGGAGCTAAAGCCCCTTGAAAATATTCGCATCGTCAACGCCGCACGTTCGATCGAGGAGATCCACTCCGAGATCGTTTCACTGATCGACGGGGTTTTATAAAAAAATATATCAGATTGCCGCGCTTTGATCGAAAGCGCGGCGTTTTTATGTGCCCTAACGTTAATATTTTTATCACAAAAAATTATCATTGACGTAATACAAGCGCGTATAATTGTTTATTACCTCAATAAACTGTTGATAATGGAAATAGAAAAAATTACGGGAGGAAAACGTAGATGCACGCAAAAAAACGAAAAAAAGAAGCTGAACCCAAAATGTCCGTGCGTTTTACGGATATTGCCTGGCTGTTTTTGGCGGGCAGTGTGATCGGATTTTTGTTGGAGGGGATCTGGAGCATTTTTACCAAGGGCGCGTGGGAAAATCATGCATCGGTCGTATGGGGACCCTTTTGTATTATTTACGGCATCGGGACGGTAGGTATGTATCTTGTCAGCAGATACACGGCTTCCTTATTTCTGCCGTTGCGCTTTTTGATGTTTGCCCTTACGGGGAGTGGCCTGGAATACGTGGCAAGTCTTTTTCAAGAAATTGTATTTGGTTCGACTTCATGGAATTACGAGGGGCAGGTGCTTAATATCGGTGGGCGCGTTAGCCTTAAAATGACCTTAATATGGGGAATGCTCGGCGTTGTGTTTTCGCTGTTCATTTTTCCGCTTTTCGAGCGTCTTCTTGAAAAAACACACAATAGCGCCTTGCAGGTCACCTGCGTATGTCTGTGCGGATTTATGCTGGTGAATCTTTTTATGAGTGCTGTTGCGGTGCTTCGGTGGGGAGAACGCACGCGGGAAAAGGCTCCCTCGGGTGCGTTTGAAGAATATTTAGACCGCGCCTTCCACGATGAGCGGATGGAAAAGACGTTTTCCAACCTCGAATTTCTGAAATGAAAATTCCTCAAAAAAAATTGAAAAAAATTTGAAAAAAGGCTTGACAAACACAAATGACTGTGCTATAATAAGCAAGTCGCCGGTTAAAGGGCACAATCGGGAGCATAGCTCAGCTGGGAGAGCATCTGCCTTACAAGCAGAGGGTCATAGGTTCGAGCCCTATTGTTCCCACCATTCACGGCCCGGTAGTTCAGTTGGTTAGAACGCTAGCCTGTCACGCTAGAGGTCAGGGGTTCGAGTCCCCTTCGGGTCGCCACTTTTTTCTCGGCAGTCACTCCTATAACGGCTGAGTTGCCGAATACGCCTCGATAGCTCAGTTGGTAGAGCAGTAGACTGAAAATCTACGTGTCGTTGGTTCAATTCCGACTCGAGGCACCATATATGCGGATTTAGCTCATTTGGTAGAGCGCCACCTTGCCAAGGTGGAGGTGGCGGGTTCGAGCCCCGTAATCCGCTCCAGAAAAAAACCACTTGCAGAGCAAGTGGTTTTTTCAATGAAATAAATCCCTCACGGGATTTATGAAATAACGCTTCGCGTTAT
>JAZNEQ010000089.1:0-7926 GCA_045588715.1 Eubacteriales bacterium
CATTCCAGCAAGCTCCTGCCACTTCTTCAACGCTTTTGATCGTTGCAGTCGTATAAACACCGTAGGTCGTTTCACCAATTACAAACTCAACGTAACCAATTCCCGCAAACTTCGCAGAAATGTTTTCTTCCTTGATTTTGACAATGCTACCGACCATGTAGTTCTTCTCTGCATCGGACTCTACACTGTTCTCATCAATAAAGGGAGCCTTTTTATACTCGCCCTGGAACTTAACGTCAAGCTTTTGGATCTCTTTCTCTTCAAGGATATCGCGGGTAATGATGCCCTCGGTGTTGATCGCATTTTCAATGAGATACTGCTCGGGAGTGATGAGCGTTCCCTGGTTTACGGTCGCATTTTTAAGCACTGCCTTGAGGTGAGCAAGCTTTTGGGTGTTTACAACAGATGCAAAGCGCAAGCCTGCGGGAGTATTAAAGCGGATGGATGCCGTTCCCGTGGAGACAATCAAATCTTCCAGGTAGGATGTTTGAGCCTCTTCGGTGAGGAATGCACCGCCAAAGGTGGTTGTAACCGTGTACGCCTTGACAGAAACTTCATCAATCATAATTCCGCCCTGGTAGGGACCCTGCAAAATATTAGTGTGTCTCTGTACCTTTGCAATGGACCAGTCGGAGGCATCGGTACCAATGGTGATAAAGTCTTTGCCGCAATCGTAAATTCTTGCAAGCACGTCGTTTGCGTAAACGTAGAATTCACCGGTCTTGAGGTGTGCTACGACCTTAATGGTGGTCCAATCGTCCAGCTCAAGGCGGAGGTTACCGTTGTGGCTAATGGCTACCGTTTCCTTAACAGGGTCGCCGTTTTCATCCAAAATCGGTTCGCCGGTTTCCGGATCCTTCTTGTCAACCTGAATCGTATCCAAAGTTCCTAAAATCAAGCCGTCGCTTACCCGAATCTGGAAGAGCTGTAACCAACCACCTGCTACGTCCGCACCGCCCTCGGTTTCGGCGTACTTAAAGGAGCTAAACTGAGACTCGATGATACCGGTGGAACCTTTTTCGATAAAGTAATCTGCCTGAAGAACAACGGTGTCGTAATCCTTATAGGAGAACGTATCATGCTTAAAGCTCATTCCGATACCGGTGTTCAAGCCGTTGGAAGCCGCCTCAACGTAATCGGAGGGAGCTACGTAGTATTTGGTACCGTTCTCCTTCACCGCCATGTAAATGCCAAGCTCTTCATTTACCACGGTAGCTGTGCATGCTTCGCCGTCTATCGTAATTGTTTTGTTGGTTTCATCAAATGCAACACCGTATTTAGCCCCGCCCCAGGTGGAGGCGTTAACGTACGCCCACTCGTTGTGGCTGCGTCCCGCACCCATAGCAAGGCGAAGTGCAGTATTGCCGTCTGCTTCCTTTTTATAGGTAAGGAGCGAAGGAACGCTGCCGTTGAAGTAATGGTTACCGCTGGCGGGAGTGCCGTCCTTGGCAGCGATAAACTCTTCAAAGTCGGCTACTTCCTTATTAACGATCTTGCGTGCGTATGCGGAAGGCTCGGTTCCCTCAAACGCTCTGATGTTGTCGATATAAATGGTACCGGTAGAACCATAGTTTTTGTTGAGCTTACCAATATTCCATTGGTTTGCAGGGGTAGCAAGATTGACGCTGCCTGCTGCATTGCCCTTTTGCCAATAATCGCTCTCCACAAACTCACCGTTGACGTAGAACGACAATTCACCCGTTTGATAGTCGAGAACCATCGAAACGGTGTTCCAAAGACCGCGCGCAAGAGTTGCCGTTTTGTTTCTACCATTCAAATAAGCTGTCTGCCCCGTGAAATTGATATTGAAGGCATGACCCCAACCGTCGCTGATTTGGGTTCCGTTGGTGGTTGTACCCTTCAACTGACACTGGTATTGTCCGTACGCGTCGTGCTCGATCAAGAAGTCGGTCTCAAACACTACGCTCGTGTGGGTGGTATAGGAAATTGCGGCATGCTTTTGGTAATTGTTTTTATCGATGTTTACACCTTTTGTGTGACCCGAAACGCTCTTGTTGGTAACGTCCCAATCGATCTTCCATGCCTGCTCACCAAAAGCTTTCACAATTTTGGAGTCGTAGCCTTCGATCGTTTGGAGCGCGACAGAGTTAATTCCGGTCAGGTTATTGCTGGCGGTTTTAACGTCCAGATCCAAGAGACGGTTGTTGTTAAACGTGTTGTTTACAATGTACTCTTCTCTTGACTCAACAGGCATAAAGGTAACATTGTCAATCCCAATAGAGCCCTTACCGTCTCGGGACTCGTCTGACTTTTGCATTTTGGCAGGGATAAAACCACTACCGCCCTCGTAATTTAAGGTGTCGGTGTCGAGTGCTCTGGAGAAAATGATGTTTTCGCCCAAATCGAAGCAGGAGAGCGTATGAGTCTTTCCTACTTTACCCGCACCGTCACCACGGTCGCGGGTCACGGTAATACTGCCGTAGGAAGCAAGCTCAACACCGTCTACGTAAACCTTAATGTGACCGTTTTTGAGGTTGATGGTAAAGCCAAGCTCGCACCACACGCCAACGGGAAGGTACGCAAGGGTTCCCGTCGTGGCACCAATACCTTCATCCACGCTGCCATCGGGAGCGTAGGAATAGAAGGAAATGCCACCTGTCGCCAGGTCGATGTAAGCAAACTCAACCCAGGCTGCCTTCGCGCCGCCGCGAATAATCTGGTAAAACTGCAGCTGAGCTTTGCCCATGGAATCGGGCTCGATGAGATAGTCAACGGTCATGTGGATCTCGTCGGTCGTCTCATGAGAGAAGGGAGGAATATGCAGCGATATATTTTTGTCCATTTGACCGTTGGCACCGCCAAACACGTTCCTTACCGCGTAGCGGGGGGTTGCCAGCGTGATGGTCGTGCCTTCCCCGTCGGTAAAGGTCCCGTACTTACCGCCCGAGGTCGTACCCGTCACGGTGTAGGTGGAACCGTCTACCATCGTCAGCGTTTTGGTGCTGTCGTCGTAGGACTTGATGCTTGTGTTGTATGCCCAACGGGTTTTTGCGGTAGCATCGTACGCATAAACGTCGACAATGCCGTCCTTGGGGTTCGCGTCGTTAAGAGCTTCGCCGTCGGACCCCGTGGTGGGAATGTACCAGGATTCCTTCTTAAGGGAAAGATCAAGGTCATAATTGTACTTGAGATAGGTGTTGCCGTTTTCCTCGGTCACAGCCTCAAGCTCGGAGGGGAAAGAGGCGTTTGTAAAGTTTTTGCCGTAAGTCTGCACGGAGATGCCGGAGCCGTTGTTGGTGGCAAAATCGGCAGAGTCGAGTCCCTTGTAATTCTTGAAGTCGGCAACGGTGTATGCCTTGGGCGCGGTGGAAACGGTAACGTTGTCAACCATAAAGTAGCCCGCCATAGCATCGGGTGCATGATATGCCGATGCGCCGCGGTTAAAGTTGCCAAGGTTGAGGGCGTTTTCCTTCAAGCCGTTTTTCAGGTGCTGGTCTACAACCGTGTGGCAGTACTCACCGTTGGTGTAGATCTGGATTGCACCGGTGGTAAGGTCCATTGCCGCGGTCAGGGTAAACCAATTCCCCTTGGGAACGCGGATGTAGTAATAGTCTTTGTTGCGCGAACCGGCTGACTTGTTCTCTGCATCTACAGGAAGTACCCCTCCCGCATCGCCGTGCTCGTGAACCTCAATGTAGTCGGCATAAACGTAGATCTTGGCAATGTCCACACGTCCGGAGGTAGCAGCCCAGGTGATCTCGATGACCGTGGTACGGTCGTATGAACCGGATTTTACATAAGTTAAATCCTCGGAAATAAGGTAGTCTGCCGACATCCAAACCTTGGAGTAATCATCCTTGGAGATGGCAGGGTTGCTTACGTAGTTGTGAACGCCGATGTTATGCCCCTGGACGATCGCGTCTTTTGTGCGACCGTTGACAATGTAAACGTTGGCGGGAACGTTATCATTACCCGTCAAGGTTGCTTTGTACTGGTCATCCTTGGGCATAACCATGTTCGTGGGAACCACCGTACCTTCGATTTCGTAGGAGCGCTTCGTACCGTCGCTACCATTGATGGATACGGTACCGCCCTCAAGCTTGCCATTTTCCACCGACCCGCCGGTAATTTCACCGTAAGTGCCGACGGTTGAGGAATAATTGGTCAGGGCATAGTACTTGCCGTCGTCAACCGCGCCGTACTCACGCTTAAGGGCACCGCCCTCAAGGCTTGTCTTGGTCGCCGCAAGCCCGTTGGTGCTGGAAAACGTGATCGCGTCGGACACCTGCGTCGCACTGTCGAAATTCTCGGACCAGTTGATGGCAGGTGCCGCCACAGCGTCCTCGGCAAACGTGGGGATGCTGATCAGAGGAAGAATCATGACCAGTGCCAGGACGAGTGCCGTGATTCTTGAGTGTTTTCTGATTCTCATAGCATTTTTTCCTTTCTGTTTTTTCGGGATGAACCCCGTTTTTTGGATCAAAATGGTGAGACGGTCCCCGCATCTTTTTTTGACAAGCGCCGCACAACCCGATTTAGCCCCACGACCTTTAGCGCCGCAGGGGAACCCGATTTTTGGCAGAAAGCAAAGAAAAAATTCAAGTCCGTTCTTTTTTCTTTCCATTTATAACAGTGCGTTAGAAACACTGATTGATCTTATCAACATTATATCCTTTTTTCCTTGATTTGTCAATTGTAAGAAAGCGCAAAAAAACAAATAATAAATTGTTGTCTTTGCACAAAAGTGTGCAAAATTCCGCATTGCGATATTATAATGAAGAAATGCTCACCCCGTGCTGTCATTCCGAGCGAAGCGAAGAATCCCGCGGGGGGGCTTTCACCATTGTGCCGTTTTTGAGATTGACGGGTCGCCGAGGCGTCGACCCCTACGGAAGCGAAGAATCCCGCGGGGCAATGCACCTCCACGTGTCATTTTCAAACGGCGGGAGCGGAGCCCAACGTTCGCATAGCTCACTACAAAAATTCGCGATGCGAATTCTCCACTCCCTACGGGATGGCAAAACCTCCAAAAATACGGGGCTCCCTCCCTCGCGTGGCATTTTTTAGCTTCGTTACAACGTGGGCCCATCCCCGTCAAAGTGCGTTTCGACAAGCTTTGTTGAAGAAACGGGAGAATACCTCCAATGAGAAATATGGTTCCCCACCCCGTAATCTCCCCAAAAGCGCAAGGGGGTCCTTTCGGCAGGACGGGTGCTGTGCACGTCGATGAGGGTCAGCTTGATCTTCATACGTTCGGGAACAATACTTTTGATGTACACCGCCACGCGATGCCCGATCCGCTCGGAAAGGAACGCTTCTTCCTCGTGCGTGACCTCGGCAAGACCCGCAAGGTTGGGTGCCAGCTCCACAAAAACGCCGTAAGGCTCCACGCTGCGAATAATTCCCGTTACGGTCTGCCCTGCCTCAAACTCCCGCGCGTTTTCCTCCCACGTACCCAACAATTCACGTAAAGTGGCATATACACGCTCGTTTTCACGGTTGACGTATTTGACCGCCGCGGGGATCCGCATCCCCACCGCAAGTCGGTCGCGCGGATGAGAAATGCGGGAAACGGACATAGAGTCTACCGATAAAAGCGAGGGTACTCCGCAGCCGATATCCAAAAACGCGCCAAAGCTTTCCATGTGCGTCACCCGTGTGTCAAGAACGTCACCGTGCCTTAAGTGCTCCATGTAATACGTAATGCACTCCTTTTGTGCCGCGCGGCGGGAAAGCTTTAAAAAAAGCTCCCCTCCCCTGTGCTCCATTCCTATGATCTTGCAGGCAACGGGCTTGCCCACCCTTGAAATGATCGCAATATCCTTTCGCTCCTCCCCCGCTCTTTGCCAAACGCATTCGTCGGGCTCGATCACCCCGCGCGCGCATCCCATATCTACCAGCAGGCACAGATCCTCGTCACATCGAACAGCCGTCCCCTCTACGATCCGCCCCGTATTCATCGCCCACTCCAACGATGCGGCACTTGAAAGAATGCTTTTGTTTTCGCTCTTTTCGCTGTAGCCGCCCTCGGGAAGATAAAATTTTTCCATGGTCCTTCATGCCCCTTTCCTTTTTTCTTCATCTTATGCGCCAAGATTTGGTTTTATGCGTATAAGCCTCTCTTTTTTGGGGAAGAATGGGAGGTGTGAGCGAATACGCTTTCTTTTCGCAGGGCGGGATCCCGCACGATTTTTACATCCCCAAAATCAAGTGTTTCAGGAGGTCACTCTACCCTTGCAACCAACAAGCTACCGCGAGAGCGTCGCGTTTATGGACGAGCGTCTTCGCGTAAAGGAAAACTTTGATATTATCAAAAAAACGATTTATATCGCGGGAGAAGAATCCACGCTTTATTACGTTGACGGATTTGTTGACGGAAAATCCATGAACAAGCTGATGATGTACTTCCTTTCCATTCAAAGCTTGGACTACCCCAAAAACGCATCTCATACGGAGCGTGCGCGCTATTTTGCGGAGCATCATCTGCCTTACGTGGAAGCGGAGGTCATGGAGGACACCGATAAAATGGTCGGGATGCTTCTTGCGGGGACCACTCTGATGCTTGCCCCCGGCTTTGGCGCGTGCGGTATTATCATCGACTCGCGCACCTACCCCACGCGAAGCGTGGCAGAGCCCGAAACCGACCGCGTGATGCTTGGCGCACGTGACGGGTTTGTGGAAACAATGGTCTTTAACACGGCAATGATCCGCCGCCGCATCCGCGACCCGCGCCTTACCATGCAATATCACAGCGTGGGCACCCATTCGCGTACCGACGTGGTGCTTTGCTATATCGACGGGATTGCCGACGAACAGTACGTAAAGCTGCTTTCCAAAAAGCTGGATGCCATCGACACAGGGGCACTGACCATGGGGCACCAATCCCTTGCCGAGCTTTTGATCAAGCAACGCTGGTACAATCCCTTTCCAAAGATCCGTTACACCGAGCGTCCCGACGTGGCATCTGCCCAGCTCCTTGAGGGAAGCGTTTTGATCGTTTGCGACAACTCCCCCGAGGTGATGGTGCTTCCCAGTACGATCTTTGACTTTTTGCAGGAAACGAACGATTTTTATTTTCCACCGTTGACGGGGACCTATATCCGCCTTGTACGACACCTTGTTTTTTGGTCCACGCTCTTTCTTTTGCCCGCATGGTTTCTTCTCATCCGCAATCCCGAGGTCATTCCCGATTGGCTTTTGTTTATCGTGCCGCGCGACACGGGGCGTATCCCCATTTTCGTTCAGATCCTTTTGGTGGAATTTATGATCGACGGACTGCGCCTGGCATCTATGAACACACCGAGCATGCTCTCCAATTCCCTTTCCGTGGTGGGCGGCTTGATCCTTGGTGACTTTGCCGTCAGCATTGGGTGGCTGATCCCCGAGGTCATTCTTTATATGGCGTTTGTCTCCATTGCCAATTTTACGCAACGAAGCTATGAGCTTGGCTACGCCTTTAAATTTATGCGCATCGGTCTTGTCACGCTGGTACAGTTTTTGGATCTTGTCGGCTTTTTGATCGGGTGCGTGTGGATCGTCGTTTTGTTGCTCTCCAACAAGACGGTCAACGGGCGGCGCTCATATCTCTATCCGCTTCTCCCCTTTGACGGTCGCGCCCTCCTCTCGCTCTTTGTGCGCCTGCGTAAGGATCGTCTTAAGGGAAGTAGGGTAAAGAAGTGAAGGAACGCAAAAAGGTGTGAGGCAAATGCGAAACCGCATTTGCCTCACACCTTTTTGGGGTGACTCCTCTAATATCGTTTGACGGGGAATCCCAAAACGGGTGACAGAGGACGTCGCTTTCCGGGGCGTCGAGGACGTCGCCTTCCGGGGCGTCGAGGACGTCGCTTTCCGGGGCGTCGAGGACGTCGCTTTCCGGGGCGTCGAGGACGTCGCTTTCCGGGGCGTCGAGGACGTCGCCCCCTACATGTTGGTTTTGTTATAGTGCCAACGGATTGGATTTTCGTA
>JAZNEQ010000090.1:0-6850 GCA_045588715.1 Eubacteriales bacterium
TTGCGAGCGAAAACCGCAAATTCCCCGGCACGAAAAAGCCGACCGTCCGGCTTTTTCGTGCGAGGGGCTGTCTCAAATTTGCAATTTGAGACAGCCCCTAAAAAACACACATAAAAATTGAAATCCGTATGGATTTCTACCTTAAAAACCGCTTTCTCTATCGTTTTTTCGACAGAAAAAGCGGTTCTTTTTTCTTATTTGATCCGTGTGTTTTTGTTCTGCGCTAAATGAAGCAGCCCCCAAAAACTTATTTTGCACGTTCTCAAAAATCAGTCGATCGACATATCCAGCTTAAATCTCATGATCTTGCGCAGAGTGTTCTTGGGGAACTCCTCGCTGCGCACCTTGAGGATACCGATCTTCTTGTAGGGAACGGCGGTCTTGTTGTAATCGTCGACGTACTTCTGCAGGTGTGCGTGAATATCCTCGATACCGTTCTTTTCAATAAATTCCTTGTCGGGATAGACCTCGGCAACGATGGCGTTGTGCTCCATGCCCCTCTTGCTCTGTCCCTCGTAAACGATGATATCGATGACACCCGGAACCGCGATCAGCTCGTTTTCGATCTCCTCGGGATATACGTTTTTACCGTTGGAAAGAATGATCAGATTCTTCTTTCTGCCTGTGATATAAAGGATGTTGTCCTTATCCAGCTTACCGTAGTCGCCCGTTTTGAAATAGCCCTCGGGATCCATGGCGTCGCGCGTCGTCTCCTCGTCCTTATAATACCCCAGCATGACGTTAGGACCCGTGACCCAGATCTCGCCTTCGCCGTCCTCGTTGGGGCTGTCGATCTTTACGTGGTCGATGTCAAGCACCGTACCGACGCTCCCCTGTACCACGTGGCGGCTGCGGTTAACGGCGATGATGGGCGCGCACTCGGTAATACCGTAGCCGTTGAGCGTGGTGATACCGATGGCGTCGAAGAAATGAATGATCTCGGGATTGATGGGAGCACCGCCCGAAATGATCATTTTAATATCACCGCCAAACGCCGCGCGGATCTCGGCAAACAGCTTTTTACGAACGTCAATGCCGGTTTTGCGAAGTCCGTTGCTGACCTTGATCATACGGGCAACCAGCTTTTCTTTTCCCTTTTCCTTTAAGGTCGCCTGGATACGGCGGTAGAAGGTCTCAAGGTACAGGGGCACGAGCACCAGATGCTGCGGCTTTTGCTCCTTGAGCTCCTTGACCACGTAGCGCAGACCTGCGGAAAGGTAGACCTCGCAGCCGATCATCACGTGCCCGATGAGCATCACGGAGGATCCGAAGGTGTGGTGAGGCGGCAAAACGCTGACCGTCTTTTTACCGAAATCGATATAGGGAATAATAGAGGAAAGGTCGGTCAGGAATGCGTTTTGCGAAAGCATAACGCCCTTACCCTTGCCCGTAGTCCCCGAGGTGAACACCAACAGCGCCAGCACGTGCGGATCGATGGGAGCCTCGAAGTAGATATCGGGCTGCGCCTCAAATTTCGCGCGTCCGCGCTCGACGAGCGCCATGAGGGACTCCTCGCCCTCCGCGTTCAGATAAACGACGGGAGCTGACACGCTGACACGCTGTGCGATCACGTCTGCCTTTTCCTTGATGTCAGCATCGCAAAGAAGAAACTCACAGTCTGCCTTTTCTACGGTGTCGGCAAGATCGGGCGCCAGCCACTCGCGGTCAAGCGGCACCAGCACCGCGCCGATGGAAAGCGTTGCGTAGTAGGTGATCGCCCACTCGTAGGAGGATTTGCCGATCAGGGCGCAATGCTTGCCCGCGCATCCCATAGAAGCCAGCTCCGTCGCCAGAGCGCGCACGTCGTCGCGCAGCTCGACAAAGCTCTTTTTGACCGTGGTCTCCTCCTTCGTGGGCTTGGTGCGGAAGGAAAACGCAGGTGCCTCACCGTAGGTATCTGCCGCCCACTCCACAAGCTCGCGCACGTTGGCAAAATCTTTTCTTTCATGCAGCATTTCTTTTTTCATAATATTGAAAGATCCTTTCACGTTTACGTTTATAGGGGTAAAATTGCTTACTTTTTCGATTTTTGCAGAAAAAAACGAAGTTGTCACATACCAAATTAATTATAACACATCCGCCGCTTTGTGTCAATCCCCCGTTTTTTATTCTTTTTTATTCCTCCTTTACATTGTGTCCCCATTCCAAAAACGTATTCTGCACTCGGTTTGTAAACGCAACCTGTTTTTATAAGTTTTGTGTCCGATATTATATTCCATTGTGTGCGTTTTCATGCTAAAATATAAAAAAGAGGGGCTGTGATGTATATGAAAACGATTCGTATTATGATCAAGCCCGCATCGTCGCTTTGCGACATGCGGTGTAAATACTGCTTTTACGCGGACGTGGCAAGCGCGCGTGCGGTGCGCTCCTTTGGCGTGATGTCGGAGGACACGGTGGATGCAACGTTAAAAAATATCGCGTCGGAGCTAAATGAGGGAGACGCGGTCGCTTTTACCTTTCAAGGGGGTGAACCAACCCTTGCAGGGCTTGCGTTTTTTCGCCGCTTCGTTGAAAAAACGGCAGCATGGAGCGGCGTGCATCTCTCGTACGCCTTACAGACCAACGGGCTGTCTATCGACGGGGAGTGGTGCGCGTTTTTGAAGGAGCACCGCTTTTTGGTAGGGCTTTCGCTGGATCTTTTGCAGACTTCGCACGATGCTGCCCGCGTAGACACCCAAGGGAGCGGCACCTATCGCCGCGTGTGTGACGCCATGCGCCAAATGAAGCGCTTTGGCGTGGAATTCAACGTGCTTTGCACGCTGACCAACGAGCTGGCAAGACATCCGCGGCAGGTGTGGAATCAGCTGGTGGCGCTGGACGTTGCATACGTGCAGTTTACACCTTGCCTCGGTGACCTTGACGGTACGCCCTCTCCCTACGCGCTGACGCCTCGGCGGTTTGCCGAGTTTTACAAGCAGCTCTTTGCGCTTTGGTACGCCGACTTTAAAATAGGAAAGAAAAGAAGCGTCAAGCTCTTTGACGATATCGTCAACCAACTGGTATTGGGAACGCCCACAGGCTGCGGTATGGACGGCATTTGCCGCCCACAGCTTGTGATCGAAGCAGACGGAAGCGCTTACCCGTGCGATTTTTACTGTCTTGATGAATATCGGATGGGAAATATCACAAGGATGCGCGTATCCGAGCTGCTCGCCTCCGAGGGTGCCCGTGCCTTTCTTTCCCGCACACGCACCGCCTCTGAGGCATGCGCCGACTGTCCGTACGCACGTTTTTGCGGCGGGAACTGTCCGCGCATGAGACGGGAGATCACCGTCGTTGACAGCGACCTCTCCTGCGGATACCGTGCGTTTTTGGATGCGTGCGGCAAAACGCTGTTCGATCTTGCGCAAAGAGTGCGCCGCGGTATGCGTTAAGTAAAAACCACGCTCCCCAATTTCGGGAAGCTCACAAGGCAAAAAATAAACGTCCGTAAAAGCGCGGGCGAAAAGCAAAGGAGAAAACCATGGAAGCAACCCAAAAAAGACGCAACGTCCTTCTTTTGATGTGCGACTCATTGCGTCCCGATTTTTTAAGCGCATACGGCGCGGACGTCATTCCAACGCCCAACATCGATGCACTGGCAAGGGAGGGTGTCGTTTACGACAATGCCATCACAGCTGCCACCGTGTGCGGTCCCGCGCGGATGTCCTTTCTGACGGGACAGTTTGTTTCAGGCCATGACGCGTGGACCAACGAGATCCCCGCCCGGGAGGGCACCGAATATCTGCCCGAGCGCATGGCGGATGCCGGCTATCTGACCGCGGCAGTGGGCTGCTTCGATCACGCCCCTTATAACGCAAGCTTTGGATATCAATATTTAAACCTTGACCTCGGCCATCTTCCCGGCTCTCACTACAGAGAAGATTTTTTTGAAAAGAAGTACCCCGGTAAAAGCCCCTACGCCCACACGGAGGACGGACATTACGCCTACCCCGAGGAGGACTTTTACGACCATTGGAGCGCCGACCGCGCGGTGGAATTCATCGATTCCTACGCCAAAACGGGCAAAGCTCCCAACGGAGCGTCAGGCACCGGGGAAAACGCGCCCTTCTACCTCTATTGCGGCTTTCTCTCTCCCCACGCACCTCTGATCCCGCCCCAAACGGTTGCGGGAACGGTCGACCCCGCAAAGATCCCGCCTCTCGTTTATTCCGACCGTCCCGACGAGGATATCCCCGAGGTAGAGCTTTACCGCCGCACCTTCCTCAACCCCACCGAGGAGGTGGCAGACCCTCACGCCTTTGACGAACAACGCATTCGCAAGAGAGTTTTATACTGCGAGCTGGTGGTGGAGATCGACCGCATGGTCGGAAGGATCGTGCAAAGTCTGAAGGACAACGGTCTTTATGAAAACACCACCATCGTCTTTACCTCCGACCACGGAAGCTGTGAAAACGATTACAACGTAATGACCAAGGGACCGTGGCCGTACCAAGCACAGCTCTTTATCCCCATGATTATTTCCAACCATCCGCGTCTATCCAAGGGAACGCACTGCGACGCGCTGTGCGGAAACCTCGACATCGGCGCGACCTTGCTTGACGTTGCGGGAGACGGGCGCGCGTTTGGTGTTTCGCGCTCGATGCTCGGTCTTGCCGACGGAGCGGTCGCCGAGCGCGAGGTCAACATGAGCGAATTCTGCGACAGCTGTAAAACGCTGGTAGACAAAAGATACACGTTTACCTACTACCCGTTTACGGGCAGGACCTGTCTGTTTGACCGTGTAAAGGATCCCTTGGAGCTTACCAACCTCGGAGGGCGCCCCGAGTATCTGGAACTCGAGCGTCAATTTATGATGCACGTTGTGGATTTTATGATCCTTGCCAAGGGTGTGCGCGTGGAAGCGCACGACCTGCACCCGAGAATGACCGCGGGCATTGAAAAAAAGCATCCGAAATTTATGGATACCTTCGACGTTGCCTACCCGCTTTCCTCTCGCGCGCAGGTGGAACGACTGAAAAGATGGGGGCTTGACGGCGATTACAACGAATTTTGCAGAACGCATCCCATCAAGGCGGCTTACGGTGTTTATTTCGACGACGAAAAGAAGTCGTGAAGGGGCTGATTCAAATTGTAAATCTTTTCAAACAGACTTGCAAACAAGCAAAAAAATGAGTATACTCTATGTAAAGACTGTTTTTGAAAGGAGCTTATAATGAATCAATTCAAAGAAATTTCTCCCGAGGAGATCGACCGTGTATTGGAGCGCATTGGCAAGGAGTGGATGCTCGTTTCGGCAGGCGACACGCAAGCATCCAACACCATGACCGCCTCCTGGGGGTGCATGGGTGTGCTTTGGAACCGCCCCGTTGCTATTTGCTTGATCCGCCCCCAGCGCTACACCTATACCTTTACAGAAACGCATGACCGCCTTTCTCTTTCCTTTTTCGGAGGGGAATATAAGGAAGCTCTGACCCTTTGCGGCAGGACCTCGGGGCGCGACGGCGACAAATTTGAGCGTGCACACCTGACGCGTGCGTTTTCCGAGGCGGGTGTTCCCTATCCGGGAGAGGCAGAGCTTGTGCTCATTTGCAAAAAGCTGTACGTCGACGACCTGAAAAAGGCGTCCTTCCTCGACCCCGCGCTCCTTTCCAATTACCCCGCGGACGATTTTCACCGCGTGTACGTTTGCGAGATCGAACGCGCATTGCGCAAGATCTGAAGTCCGCACGTGCGCGTGGCAAAAGATCGAGAAAGCCGCGGACGGAAGAAGCACGCCAATACTTGACATTCTTCCCCTTTCCGTGCTATAATAGCATTGCACTATATTCAGGTTAGCCTAAATGGACTCGAACCAATGAGTCCCGGTCCATTTAAGCTACAGAAACAGTAGCAAAGGAGAAAAAAATATGAAAACAAACAAAAAAGCAGTCCAACAGCTCGTTGGCACCGCGGTTCTTGCGGCGCTCATCGTCATTTTGCAGCTTGTGGCAAGCGGCATCAAGATCGGTCCGTTTACCATTACGCTCTCCCTCGTGCCCATCATTCTCGGTGCCTGTCTCTTCGGCCCCGTTTCGGGTGCTGTGCTCGGTGCGGTATTCGGCGGCATGGTATGCATTTCCGTTGTGACGGGAGCCGACCCAGGCGGACATCTGATGTTTTTGCAGCTTCCCGTGCTTACCCTTGTGCTCTGCCTTCTCAAAAGCACGGTGGCAGGTCTTGTGGCGGGCATCCTTCCGCGCCTCGTTAAAAACCGCGATCTTTCCGCGATCTTGGCAGCCATCGCCTGCCCCATCTGCAACACGGGGATTCTTTGCATCGGCATTCTTGCCTTTTACAACGATCTCGTTACCTCTTGGGCGATCGCCGAGGGATTTGCCAATGCCATCGGCTATGTGATCCTCGGCATGGTCGGCGTCAACTTTCTCGTTGAGCTTGCCATCAACTTAGTGCTGGCGCCCGTGATCCTTCGTGTCCTTTCCATTATTAAGATCTGACAGGAGAGCCCGTTATGATCCTCGCCATTGATTGCGGTAACACGCATATTAAGGTGGGCTGTGTCGAAAAGGACCTTTCGGTGCGTGCCGTCTTCCGCATTCCCACCGACCGCCGCGATACCGAATTCGGGTATGCGGCAAAGATCGGTCAGTGTCTTGAATTGTTTTCCGTCGATCGCACGCACTTGGTCGGCGCGGCGATCTCCTCGGTCGTCCCCACACTCACCAACGTTTTGGTGCGCGCCGTTCGCCTCTTTTTGGGCGTGGATGCGCTGGTCGTGGGCGCAGGGGTCAGATCGGGGCTTCGCCTTTGCATCAACGATCCCGGAACTGTCGCCTCTGACCTTGTGGTCACCGCGGTTGCGGCAAAGGAGTGCTATCCCGCCCCCACCGTCATTGTCGATATGGGT
>JAZNEQ010000091.1:0-9465 GCA_045588715.1 Eubacteriales bacterium
CGTTTCATTCTCGGGTCGGGAAAATATTCAATGAAGCTCATTGAAGCTGCGGTCAAGGATGCGGGTGCTGAGATCATCACCTTGGCAGTTCGACGTGCCAACACCAAGGAACACGAAAACATTCTCGACTACATTCCCGAAGGAATTACACTTCTTCCCAACACCTCTGGTGCAAGAAATGCAGAAGAAGCAGTTCGCATCGCTCGCCTTGCCCGTGAGCTTGGATGCGGTAACTTTGTTAAGATCGAAATTATGCGCGACTCCAAATATCTTCTTCCCGATAACGTGGAAACCGTCAAGGCGACCGAGATCCTTGCAAACGAAGGCTTTGTGGTAATGCCGTATATGTATCCCGATCTGAATACCGCCCGTGACCTCGCAGGTGCGGGCGCGGCAAGCGTGATGCCTTTGGCGTCCCCTATCGGATCGAACAAAGGACTTACCACCCGTGAGTTTATTCAGATCCTCATTGACGAGATCGACCTGCCCATCATCGTGGATGCAGGGATCGGAAAACCCTCCCAAGCTTGCGAAGCCATGGAAATGGGCGCGGCGGCGATTATGGCGAATACCGCGCTGGCAACCGCAGGCGACCTTCCCATGATGGCATCAGCATTCAAGCAGGCGATCGAGGCAGGCCGTAAGGCATACCTTTCGGGTCTTGGCAGAGTGCTTACCCGCGGCGCGTCCGCATCCGATCCCTTGACAGGCTTCCTTCGTGATTAAGGAGCGCAATATGGAAAACCAATTTTTCGTAGATTCGGAGCATCTGTCTCCCGAGGCGCTCGCCAAAAAGCATCGTATTGAAAACGATCCCACCAGCCGTAAGGATCACATGGAATATCTGCCCGGTATGGAGATCATTGAGTCGGACGTATGCTCGCTTGTCATGGCACAGATGAACTCCTACGATTACAATAAATACACGGCAAGAGACGTTCGTGCGGCTCTTGAGCATCCTACTTGCACGATGGAAGACTTCAAGGCGCTTCTCTCCCCTGCCGCGGAGCCCTTTCTTGAACAGATGGCAGAGAGAGCAAGACTTGAAACGAGCAAGCATTTCGGCAACACGGTGTATCTGTTCACCCCCCTTTATATCGCAAACTATTGCGAGAACTACTGCGTGTACTGCGGATTTAACTGCTACAACCACATCAACCGAATGAAGCTCTCTATGGAGCAGATCGAAAAGGAAATGAAGGTCATTGCCGACAGCGGTATGGAGGAAATTCAGATCCTTACCGGTGAGAGTCGTGCGCAGAGCAACGTGGAATATATCGGCAAAGCCTGCAAGATGGCAAGAAAGTATTTCCGAATGGTCGGACTTGAGATCTATCCTGTCAACACCGATGAGTATAGGTATCTCCACGAATGCGGTGCGGACTACGTGACCGTGTTCCAAGAAACCTACGATGCCGACAAATACGAGCAGCTTCACCTGCTCGGCCACAAGCGTGTGTGGCCTTACCGTTTTGACGCACAGGAAAGAGCCTTGCGCGGCGGCATGAGAGGTGTGGCGTTCTCGGCGCTTCTCGGTCTTTCCGACTTCCGCCGTGATGCCCTGGCAAGCGCCTTGCACGTTTATTATTTACAAAGAAAGTATCCTCACGCCGAAATGTCGCTGTCCTGCCCGAGGCTTCGCCCGATCATCAACAACGATAAGATCAATCCCCTCGACGTTCACGAAAAACAGCTTTGCCAGATCATTTGCGCGTACCGTATCTTCCTTCCCTTCGTGGGTATTACCGTATCCTCACGGGAAAGTGCAAAGTTCCGTAACGGCATCGTTAAGATCGCCGCCACCAAGGTTTCCGCAGGTGTTTCTACAGGGATCGGCGACCACGAAAGTAAATATAGCGGCAAGGAAAGCGACGAGGTACAAGGTGACGAGCAGTTTGAAATTGACGATAATCGCAGTCTTGAGCGGATGTATAAGGATATCGAGTGCGAAGGACTTCAACCCGTGTTGAACGATTATCTCTACGTATGACCGTATAAGGAGCAACTATGAAAAACTTTGATACATCACTTTATTTTATCACCGATTCCACGGGTTTTGAGGAAGCGGAGTTCCTTTGTCGTGTGGAGGAAGCACTCAAAGGCGGCGCGACGATCTTGCAGCTCCGTGAGAAGAATAAATCCACCATGGCGTATATCGAGCTTGCCGAAAAGGTTCACAAGCTGACGAAAAAATATAACGTGCCGTTGATCATCGACGACCGCATCGACGTGGCACTTGCCGCACACGCAGAGGGGGTCCACCTCGGAAAAGAGGATATGCCCATCGCAACCGCACGCAAAATCTTGGGGGATCATTTCATTATTGGAGCGACCGCAAAAACGGTGCCTTGGGCACTTGAAGCATACGGGGGCGGGGCTGATTATCTCGGGGTTGGAGCGATCTATCCGACTACGACGAAGGTTAAAACCGTTCTCACGTCAACCGAAACCCTGGCTGACATCTGCAGGGCTGTTCCGATTCCCGTGAATGCCATCGGAGGTCTGAACAAAAACAACATTGACGTTCTTGCGGGGATTCCTATCGCCGGCATTTGCGTCGTTTCGGCTATCATGAAAGCCGAAAGCCCGAAAACGGCAACAAAAGAGCTGAAGGTGAGAGCCAAGGAGCTCGGGATCATATGATCAAAGGCGCAATATTTGACCTTGATCCCATTTTGAAAACCATTTAAAAACAGCGATAGACCGGGGGCACCACTCTCTGTCGCTTAAGAAAAAATAATGTTTAGGAGTAAGAAAATGAAAACAGCATTATCGATCGCAGGAAGTGATTCCTGTGGAGGCGCCGGTATTGGGGCAGATATCAAAACGATGACGCTTAACGGTGTTTTTGCTATGAGTGCGATCACAGCACTGACGGCACAGAACACAACCGGCGTAAGAGGAGTACAAGAAGCAACTCCTGAATTTTTGGCACAGCAGATCGATGCGGTATTCGAGGACATCCGCCCTGATGCTGTGAAGATCGGTATGGTAAGCTCGGCAGGGCTGATCAGAACCATTGCCAAAAGACTGAAATTTCACAAAGCGAAAAACGTTGTGGTGGATACCGTTATGGTTGCCACAAGCGGAGCAAGACTGATCAATGAGGACGCTATCGAAGTACTCAAGCGTGAGCTGATCCCCCTTGCAACCCTCGTAACACCCAATATCCCCGAAGCGGAGGTTTTGTCAGAACAAAGCGTTCGCACGAAGGAAGATATGGAGCGTGTGGCAAAGCTTATCGGTAACACCTACGGGTGCGCTGTGCTTCTCAAAGGCGGTCACAGCGTGAGTGATGCAAATGATCTTCTCTATGCCAACGGCAGCTACAAATGGTTCAGCGGCAAGCGCATCGACAATCCCAACACACACGGAACGGGATGCACGCTCTCGTCAGCCATTGCCGCCAATCTTGCCAAAGGATACGACCTTGAGACCTCCGTACAAAGAGCCAAGGACTATATTTCCGGCGCGCTTGCGGCGATGCTTGACCTTGGACACGGATCGGGACCTATGAACCATGCTTTTGATCTGAACAGCCAATTTGCCAAATAGATATCCATCAAGAACGCGGTTTTATAACAAAAGCGCCACCTTAGACCTTCATCTAAGGTGGTGCTTTTGTTCGTATCAGCGCACCCTTTACGGTAAAGCCGCCGCTAATTCGTTTGAGTAGCGTTGGGCGACGGGTGGGATCCTGAACCCATACGTGCGCCCATTGTTTGCGTAAATTTGTTGCCCTCTTCAGCGCACGTTTTAGAGAATTGCTAAGCAATTCTCGGGGTTTGAATCGTTTACGTGGGATTCTGAACCCATACGTGCGCCCATTGCTTGCGTAAATTTGTTGCCCTCTTCAGCGCACGTTTTAGAGAATTGCCAAGCAATTCTCGGGGTTCGAAACGTTTCACGTGGGATTCTGAACCCATACGTGCGCCCATTGTTTGCGTAAATTTGTTGCCCTCTTCAGCGCACGTTTTAGAGAATTGCCAAGCAATTCTCGGGGTTCGAATCATTTAACGTAACAGGTCCACCAATAGAGAGAGTGCCGTCGGCAATTGCCGACGGCACTCTCTCTATTGGTGGACCTGGTGGGATTCGAACCCATGACCTCTGCGTTGCGAACGCAGCGCTCTCCCAACTGAGCTACAAGCCCGTGCTCGAACGCTATCATTATACATCCAACGCATTTGTTTGTCAAGTGTTTTTTATACCTTCTCTTTCTTTTTTGTCCTCAATATGCACTCGCACCGCACTTGTCAAAAAATATTTGTTTCACATTAGCGGCGCAAAGATACGGCAGATCTGCTGGAAGATCCGAACGATAAAATTGCTTTTGCAATCGGAAAGCGTAATTTCGCGCGACACCCTCATCGTGTCAAGAAAATCCCGTTCGATCGATGCGACTGTGGAAGCACCGTAAAGACAGCACCCGCACTCAAAGTGAAGATACAAGCTTCGATAGTCCATATTCACCGTACCGACCACCGCAAAATCTCCGTCGGACACAACGTTTTTTGAGTGTATAAAGCCATCGGTAAATTCATAGATCCGCACGCCGGCCTCGATCAGCTCCCGATAATAGGAACGCGTGGTGAAATGAACGGCGGGCTTATCGGGAATATGCGGCGTAATGATGCGGACATCAGCTCCGCTCTTGGCGCAAAACTTTAAAGCGGAGATCAATTCATCTCCTACCATAAAGTAAGGCGTGGTAATATACAAATATTTTCGCGTCCTCTCAAACGCGTGTAAAAAAACGTGCTCCCCCACGTTTTCGGTATCCATGGGACTGTCGGTATAGGGCTGCACCCAGCCGTCGGAGGCAACCGCCAAAGGCTGCTTTGGCAGATAGTTCGCAACCGTTTCCTCCTGCCTTGTCAAAAGACTCCACATCCCAAGAAACATGGCGGCAAAGCCGGCTGCCGCACCGCCGCACAGACGGATCGCGCTATCCTTCCATACGCCAAACCTTATTTTTTCGCCGATATATTCATCGGCAAGATTTACACCACCCGTATAAGCGATCTTACCGTCGATCACCGTGATCTTTCTGTGGTCTCGGTTATTTTGAAGTGTCGTTAAAAATGGATGGAAGCGATTAAAGATCCTGCTCTTGATCCCATATTCGCCTAATTTTTTGTCGTAACGGGGAGGCAAGGTCAAAATCGATCCAAAATCATCATAGATCAGTCGCACGTCCACTCCGTGCGCTGCACGTTCCTTAAGAATTTCAAGCACCGAATCCCACATCACACCGTCCTCGATGATGAAGTACTCCATAAAAATAGAGTGCTCGGCATGGGCAAGATCATCAAGCATTGCCTTGTGCATCTCCCACCCCGATTTAAAATAGCGGCTTTCCGTCTGCCGGTATACAGGGAACGCGGGCACCTTTTGGAGGTAGGTCAAAAGCTTTTTGTCGCGCGGAAGCTCCTCGCTTGCCAAAAACAGATCGCTCTCGCTCGCCAAAAAATCCCCCCGATGCTTTTGGGAAAGCTCGTCCAAACGTTTGCGAAAACCCACGCTTGCCGTTTGAAAATGAAACACCCAATAAAAAACGCCACCGTACAGAGGAAAAAGCAAAATCAAAAAAACAAGGGAGAGCTTAAAGGCAGTTTTGTCGGCGCGGATCATCAAATGCAATGCTGTGGCAACGCTGAGCGCGGTAAAAAAGAGCCCCACCCAACGAAAACGAAAAGAGCTGAACGGCATGAAAAGGATCAAGGCGATCTGAATTAAAATTGCCAGAATGATCAAGAGCCTGCGCCCAAATATTTTTCTTAGCCCACTTCTGTATTTTCTTTTTTTCATGCGGTCTCCTCCTCTCCTTGACGGGTACTGTAGTTATTGTATCACAATCTCAAAAGAAAGTCAATGACAAGGCTTTTTTCATATATTTTTTACAATATGTTTATATGGAACGAAAATGTTTTAAAAAAGTATTGACAGAAGGGAAAAAAAATGGTATAATTCTACATTGGTACGGGAAAATCCCGTCTCTCTGCCATGCAAAAAAATATCACAGCATGGTCGAATTAGTCCATAGGGAGGTAAAAACATGGAAAAGATTATCAACTGTTATGAAAGCATGTTCATCGTCAGCCTTGCAAACGGCGAGGAAGCCGCTAAGGCGACCGTGAACAAGTTCACCGGTCTGATCGCTGCAAACGCAGAGGTCATTTCGATCGATGAATGGGGCAAGCGCCGCCTTGCATATCCCATCGAGGATATGAACGACGGTTACTACACCGTAGCAACCTTCAAGTGCGAGGGTGATTTCCCCGCAGAGCTTCAGCGTTTGATGAACATCGACGAAAGCGTTATGCGCGTCATGATCATCGCTCTTGACCACGAGCCCGTTGCAAAGGCAACCGAGGCTCCCGTAGAGGAAGCTGCAGCAGAAGAAGCACCCGCTACCGACGCAGAGTAATTCTGAGCACATTGAAAAAGGAGGCATTGAAAGATGTCCAGCTTGAATCTTAACAAGGTCGTTCTTTGCGGAAGATTGACCGCAGACCCTGAATTGAAGCAGACTACCAGCGGCATTGCCGTTGTCTCCTTCACACTGGCAGTCAACCGCCGTTTCCGTTCGGGAGGCGCCGACGGGGCGCAAGCCGCACAGCAGCAGGCTGACTTTATCAGTGTCGTAGCTTGGAGACAAACCGCTGAGTTTATTTCTCGCTACTTTAAAAAAGGCTCTGCCCTTTGCATCACAGGCTCCATCCAAACGAGAACCTGGCAGGACGCACAGGGTCAGAAGCGTTACGCTACCGAGGTTGTTGCCGACGAGGCAATGTTTGTTGACAGCAAGACCGACGGAGGCTCCGTTGGCGGTCAATTCGGTGACAGCTACAATGCACCGTCCTACTCTTCCGCGCCTGCAACGGCACCCAAGTTTGAAGAGCTGAAGACGGATGACGATCTGCCCTTCTGAGCAAGCGGCACACAAAACAAATAGGAGGATTTCATAATTATGGATAACAACGTAACCAAGACGGAAGAAGTTGTTCGCCCCGCTCGTCCCGCGAACGCTCCCCGCAGAAGAAAAAAGGTTTGCATTTTCTGTGCAGACAAGGTTGCATTTATTGATTACAAGGACAGCGCAAAGCTTCGCAAGTTTATCAGCGAAAGAGGCAAGATCCTTCCCAGAAGAATCTCCGGCACCTGCGCACTTCACCAGAGAGAGCTCAACACCGCGATCAAGCGCGCTCGTAACGTTGCTCTCCTTCCCTTCGTAACCGACTGATTCAGTTACAAACAACCGGTATAAAAACGCTCTGCCTTTAGCCGGGCGTGCTAAAGGACAGTTTTCAAAAACACGGCATATCTCAAAAGAGACATGCCGTGTTTTTGCATTTGAGGAGACAAATACAGTGCTTTCTTGCTTTATTATAACATCAATTCGCTCCCCTGTCAACGCTGTGCGCAGGTTTCGTTTTTCCTATGCCGGGAGACCTATAAACCGCACGTCTAAAATGCCCTGTAAAGCCTCTTCAAAGCAATTCTCTTTTGCACCTCTTCCATTTTTCGTCATATATTGACAATAAAGGAGGTGTAAACCTATGCACAAGGACCAAGAGGGATGTATGTGCATCATCGGCTCTATGACGGAAGCTCTGCGCGCCGGACGCGTTCTTGCAAGAGAAGCCATTCTTGCCGACACAGTCAAGGCTGACACGGGCAGACGCGGCTGTGCTTATGCACTCTCCTTTTCCTGCACACAGCTCAACAACGTACGAAGGATCCTTGAAAAAAACGGCGTTCGCGTTAAAGAATTCAGAGGAGGAGACACGCCGTGATCTATCTTGACAACGCCGCTACAAGCTATCCAAAGCCACGCGCGGTAACAGAGGAGGTATTATCGTGTATGCGTGACTACGGCGGGAATCCCGGTCGCGGATCGCATCCCCTGTCTTTGCGTGCCGCCGAAAAGGTATACGAATGCCGCGAAGAGATCGCACGTCTTTTCTCCTCCCCCTCCCCCGAAAACGTTTGCTTTTCGATGAATGCGACCATGGCACTCAACACCGTGATCAAGGGAGTTTTAAAGAAAGGTGATCACGTTTTGATCTCGGACATGGAGCACAACGCGGTGTTCCGCCCTATATACAAGCTTGCGCGCGAAGGGATCATCACCTATACGATTTTTCCCACCTTTGCAAACGATACGGCGCGTACAGAGGGAAGAATCCTTGCCTCGATCAGTGCGCACATCCGCCGGGAAACACGGATGCTCGTTGCCTCGCATGCTTCCAATATCTGCTCTGCCACTCTGCCGATCGAAGCCATTGGCAAGCTTTGCAGGCGTCACGGAATCTTTTTTTGCGTGGATGCCGCACAATCGGCAGGGCATTTGCCGATCAACGTAACGGATATGAGGATCGATGCCCTGTGCTTCCCCTCTCACAAGGGACTTTTGGGACCCGCGGGCGCGGGGGGCATTTTATGGGGTGAGGAGCCCGTAGCAAAAACGCTGATCGAGGGCGGCAGCGGATATCACTCCTTTGATCCCGAAATGCCAACGGAATCACCCGAGAGATACGAAGCGGGCACGCTTCCAACGCCAAGCATTGCAGGGCTTTGCGAGGGGATCCGCATCTTAAATCTCCAAGGCATTGAAAAAATGCACGACTACGTCTCGTCTCTTACACAAAGGCTCTCAGAACACCTTTCCACGCTTTCCTCCGTTACCGTTCACGCAAAGCACCATACGGGCGAGGTTCTTCTTTTTTCCTCCGAACACGTATCGGCAGATACCCTTGGTAATGAGCTTTCAAAGCGCGGCTTTTGCGTGCGAACAGGCTACCATTGCGCCCCCTTGGCGCATACGTCGCTGGGCACCCCCGTGGGGGGAGGCGTGCGTGTCAGCCCGTCCTTTTATACCGAGATCGAGCAAATCGACGAATTTGCAAACGCGACGGAAGATATTCTCAAGAATTTTTTAAAAAAATAAAAAACAGTTCTCCAAGCGCAATTTTGCACTTGGAGACTGCTTTTAATTTATAGATCAATTAAAATAACCTTCTCTGTAAAGGAGTTCCGCAATGAGAACGGCACCGCCTGCCGCACCGCGCAGAGTATTGTGCGAAAGTCCCACAAACTTGTAATCAAACAAGCTGTCCTCGCGGAGTCTGCCCACGGTAACGCCCATACCGCCGTAGATATCACGGTCAAGCTTTGCCTGGGGACGATTATCCTCTTCAAAATAGGTGATAAACTGCTCGGGCGCATGGGGAAGTCCAAGCTCCTGGGGCTTGCCGGAGAAGTTCTTCCATGCATCCAGGATCTCCTCCTTGGTGGGTTTGTTTTCAAAGCGCACGAACACTGCCGCCGTATGACCGTCGGTTACGGGAACGCGAATGCACTGCGTGGTGATGAGGGGAGCATCTGCTTTTACGATCTCGCCGTTTTCAACGTGCCCCCAAACGCGCAGGGGCTCCTGCTCGCTCTTTTCTTCCTCACCGC
>JAZNEQ010000092.1:0-5282 GCA_045588715.1 Eubacteriales bacterium
AGCTACGCTGCGGCGGGCGTTGACATCACCGCGGGTTACCGTGCGGTTGAACTGATGAAAAAGCACATTGCACGCACCAAGAACGAGGGATGCCTCGACGACGTGGGCGGCTTTGGCGGCTGTTTTGGACTGAATCTTGCCGGAATGGAGGAGCCTGTGCTTGTTTCCGGCACCGATGGCGTTGGCACCAAACTTCGCTTTGCAATGCTCCTTGACCGACACGACACCATCGGCATCGATGCCGTTGCAATGTGTGTTAACGACATCATCTGCTGCGGCGCGAAGCCCTTGTTTTTCTTGGATTACATTGCTTGCGGTAAGAACTATCCCGAAAAGATCGCGGCAATCGTGTCCGGTGTTGCCGAGGGATGCGTACGCTCCGGCTGTGCGCTTATCGGAGGGGAGACTGCAGAGCATCCCGGTATGATGCCCGAAAACGATTACGATATCGCAGGATTTTCCGTGGGTATCGTAGACAAAAAGAAGATGATCGATAACCAAAAGACCGAGGAGGGCGACGTGATCATCGCGCTTGCCTCCAGCGGTGTTCACTCTAACGGATTTTCTCTTGTACGCAAGGTCTTTGACGTGGAGAACAATAAGGATCTTACCAAGCCCTGTGAGGCACTTGGCGGTGCTTCGATCGCCGAAACGTTGCTCACCCCCACAAAGCTTTACGTCAAGCCGATCCTCGCGCTTCTTGAAAAGGTAAACGTGAAGGGGATCAGCCATATTACGGGCGGCGGCTTTTATGAAAATATTCCGCGATCCATTCCCAAGGGACTTTCCGCGCGTATTGAAAAGGATGCCGTGAAGGTGCTTCCTATTTTCGAGCTCATTCAGAAAACGGGTAACATTCCCGAAAGAGACATGTACAACACCTTTAACATGGGTGTTGGTATGAGTGTGACCGTTCCCGCAGAGGAGGCGGATCTGGCGCTTGAGATCCTTCGTGCCGCGGGAGAGGATGCCTACGTGATCGGAACGATCGTGAAGGGTGACGAAGGCGTTATCTTTTGTTGAGAGGTCTTGGTATGAAGAAAATTGCGGTTTTGGTTTCGGGCGGAGGGACCAATCTTCAGGCGTTGATCGATGCCGAGAAGCGCGGAGAGCTTGGCGGAGGGAAGATCTCCCTCGTCCTTTCCTCCAAGGAAGGGGTTTATGCTTTGGAACGCGCGAAGAATCATAATATTCCGTCGATCGTGCTATCCCGCCGTGAATACAACGATATCGCGGCATATTCAAAGGCGCTTGCCGATACGCTGTCAAGAGAAGAGATCGATCTTGTCGTGCTTGCGGGATTTTTGACCATCATTGACGAGCAGGTGTACGAAAGGTTCCCCAATCGGATCCTCAACGTTCATCCGGCTCTCATTCCGTCGTTTTGCGGCAAGGGTTACTATGGGTTGCGCGTACACGAGGCGGCGCTGGAGAAGGGTGTGAAGGTCTCGGGTGCCACGGTTCATATCGTGACCCCCGAATGCGATGCGGGACCGATCGTATTGCAAAAGGCGGTTGAGGTGAAGGAGGGGGACACTCCCGAAACACTTCAAAGAAGAATTATGGAGGAGGCAGAATGGAAGCTGCTTCCTTACGCGGTCAAGCTGTTTTGCGAGGACAGGATCACTGTGACCGACCATATCGTACATATCAAAGGAGAATAAGTGATGAAGGTATCGACCATTGCAAATGAATTGAATTCTCTTGCCTATCACGGCAGAGGAATTATCATAGGTAAGAGTGCGGATGGGAAACACGCGGTGACTGCCTACTTTATCATGGGCAGAAGCGAGAACAGCCGCAACAGAGTTTTTGTAGCCGAGGGCGACGCAATGCGTACCAAGGCATTTGACGAATCCAAGATGACTGACCCCCATCTGATCATCTATTACCCCGTGCGTGTGCTTGGTAATAAGACCATTGTTACCAACGGAGACCAGACCGACACGATCTACGATCTGATGGACAAGCAGATGACCTTTGAGCAAGCGCTCAGAACCCGTGAATTTGAGGATGATAAGCCCAACTTTACCCCTCGTATTTCGGGCATCATCCATCTTGAAAAGGGAGACATGAATTTCGCTATGTCTATTCTTAAGAGTGCCGAGGGAGACGATTCCTCCTGCGAGCGCTTTACCTACGCTTACTCTAACCCCATCGCGGGAAGAGCCAAGTTTATTCACACCTACAACGGTGACGGCAATCCTTTGCCTTCTTTTGAGGGCGAGCCCAAAACGTTGGAGCTTCCCGACACGGACATTGACTCTCTGACCGATCTGATCTGGAGCAATCTCAATCAAGACAATAAGGTCTCTCTCTTCGTCAGATACATCGATCTCGAAAGCGGCGAGAGCGAGACCAGGATCGTTAATAAAAACGCGTGAGGTGACAAGATATGAAAGAGTTTGAACTTAAATACGGCTGTAACCCCAATCAAAAGCCTTCAAAAATTTTTATGGAGGACGGCAGTGACCTCCCCATCGAGATCCTGTGCGGCAGACCCGGATACATCAACTTTTTGGATGCCTTCAACTCATGGCAGCTTGTTAAGGAATTGAAGGCGGCACTCGGGCTTCCCGCGGTAACCTCTTTCAAGCACGTCAGCCCCACCTCGGCAGCGGTTGGAATTCCGTTGCCTGAAAAGCTGAAAAAGGCTTGCTTTGTAGACGATATCGAAGGTTTGGACGATTCTCCCCTGGCTTGTGCTTACGCAAGAGCAAGAGGCACCGACAGAATGTGCTCCTTCGGTGACTGGGTTGCGCTTTCCGACGTTTGCGACGTGACCACTGCACTTTTGATCAAGCGCGAGGTCTCCGACGGCGTTATCGCTCCCGGATACGAGCCCGAGGCACTTGAAATTTTGAAGTCCAAGAGAAAGGGAAACTACAATATCGTTAAGATCGATCCCGATTTTGTTCCCGCTCCCATTGAAAGGAAACAGGTTTTCGGAATCACCTTTGAGCAGGGAAGAAACAATTATGAGATCAATCCCACTCTGTTTGAAAATATTGTAACCGCAAACCGCGACCTTCCCGAAAGTGCGGTCAGAGATCTTGTGATCGCGCTGATCACGCTGAAGTACACCCAGTCCAACTCCGTTTGCTATGCAGTAGACGGTCAGGCGATCGGTGTTGGTGCGGGTCAACAATCCAGAATCCATTGCACGAGACTGGCAGGCTCCAAGGCGGATACTTGGTTCCTCCGTCAGCATGAAAAGGTGCTCTCTCTCCCCTTTAAGGACACACTTGGGCGTCCCGACCGCGACAACGTGATCGACGGATACGTCAACCAAAACGAGGAGGACGTTTGTGCGGACGGCAATTGGCAGAAGTACTTTACAAGACAGCCGGAGCCGCTGACCGCCGAGGAGAAAAAGGCGTACCTCGCCAAAATCGACGGTGTTGCTCTCGGATCGGATGCCTTCTTCCCGTTTGACGACAATATCGAGAGGGCCAAGAGAAGCGGTGTTAAATATATTGCCGAGCCCGGTGGTTCTATCCGTGACGACGTGGTGATCAACTGTGCCGACAAGTACGGTATGGTGATGGCATTCACGGGCATGAGATTGTTCCACCATTGATAACGTTAGGATGCGCAAGGCTTCCTTTACAAACAGAAGGAGAATTTAAACGCATGAAGATCATGGTTGTCGGTGGCGGCGGACGTGAGCACGCCATCATTAAAAAACTGAAGGAAAATAAAAATATTACCGAGATCTACGCGCTTCCCGGCAACGGTGGCATTGCCGCCGATGCCGTATGCGTGAATATCGGTGCGAAGGATATTGACGGCATTGTTGATTTTGCCGTGAAAACGGGCATTGACTACGCAGTGGTAGCACCGGACGATCCGCTGGTCTTGGGTGCGGTAGATGCCTTGGAGGAAAAGGGAATTCCTTGCTTTGGTCCTCGCAAATGCGCAGCGATCATTGAGGGAAGTAAGGTCTTTTCCAAAAATTTGATGAAGAAGTACGGGATTCCTACCGCTTCCTACGAGGTCTTTGACGATATGCAGGCGGCGCTGGACTATTTGGAAACGGCACCCATTCCCACCGTTATCAAGGCAGACGGGTTGGCGCTCGGTAAGGGTGTGATCATCGCGATGACGCGAGACGAGGCGCGCGAGGCAGTCCGCTCCATGATGGAGGATAAGGTCTTTGGCGCAAGCGGAGACCATATCGTAATTGAAGAGTTCTTGACAGGTCCCGAGGTGTCGGTCCTTTCCTTTACAGACGGAAAATGCGTCGTGCCCATGGTGTCCTCCATGGATCATAAGCGCGCGGGGGATAACGATACGGGGCTGAATACGGGCGGTATGGGGACCGTAGCTCCCAATCCCTATTATACCGAAGACGTTGCAAAGCGTTGTATGGAGGAGATCTTCCTTCCCACGGTTGCAGCAATGAACGCCGAGGGCAGAACCTTTAAGGGATGCCTGTATTTCGGCTTGATGCTGACGGAGAAGGGCCCTCGCGTGATCGAATACAACTGCCGCTTTGGAGATCCCGAAACGCAGGTCGTGCTTCCGTTGCTTGAAAGTGATCTTCTGACGGTGATGCAGGCGGTGACGAACGGGACCCTTGCCGATTGTCCCGTTACCTTTAAGGATGCGCACGCGGCATGCGTGATCATGGCATCGAAGGGATATCCCCAAGCATACGAAAAGGGCTTTGAGATCACAGTTCCCGCGTCGGTCGCTCCCTCGGTATTTGTTGCAGGGGCGGCGATCAAGGACGGAAAGCTCGTGACCTCGGGTGGAAGAGTTCTTGGTGTGACCGCGATCGGGGATACGTTGAAAGACGCGATCGCGGCATCCTATGCGATGGTAGAACAGGTAAGCTTTGAGAACGCATACTACAGAAAGGATATCGGCGCACGCGCAATGGCGGCGAAGGAAAATTGATTTATGGTATACAGAATTTACGTAGAAAAAAGAGAGGAGCTGGCACATGAGGCGCACGCCCTTCTGTCCGAGCTCAAAAACCTTTTGGGAATTTCCGCGCTTACGTCTGTCCGTGTGCTGAACCGCTATGATGCGGAGGGCATTGAGGGAGATCTTTTACGTGAGGCTGTGCGCTACGTTTTTTCCGAGCCTCAGTTGGATATTCTCTCCGAGTCTCTTCCCGTTAAGGACGGAGAGAGCGTATTTGCCGTAGAATATCTGCCCGGTCAGTTTGATCAAAGAGCGGATTCTGCCGCGCAGTGTGTGCAGATCATCTCGCAGGGCGAGCGTCCCCTGATCCGTACCGCAAAGGTATATCTTTTGGGCGGTGCGCTTTCTGC
>JAZNEQ010000093.1:0-2744 GCA_045588715.1 Eubacteriales bacterium
AAGGATGAAAGGGGAAAATCGGACGTGGCACTCGAAAAAGGTGGATTGACGGAACGAAAAAAGCAAATATTAAAAGCAATCGTCGACGCACACATCGAGGGTGGCGAGCCGGTCGGCTCCAAGTATATCCTTCAAAATCAGCAGTTGAACTGCTCCTCTGCTACCATTCGTAATGAAATGGCAGAGCTTGAGGATATGGGCTACCTCGAGCAGCCCCACGCCTCTGCAGGGCGCGTCCCCAGCGAGCTTGGATATCGCTTTTACGTTGATTCTTTAATTGAAAAATACGCAATGACCACCAATGAGATCGCGCAGATCAACGCGCTTCTCAAAATAAAAATGGGTGAGCTTGATCAAATTCTTTTGGCGGCATCCAATCTTGCCTCCAGCATGACCAACTATACGGGGATTGCCATCAAGCCGCGCGTGAATTCGGTCTTTATTAAAAAGTTTGATACCATTTATCTTGATCCCGACCATTATATTCTGGTGGCGGTCGATTCGCTTGGGAACGTTAAAAGCAAGCATCTGCATGCAGATACGCCAAGCTTTAACCCGGGGGCGGTGTCAAAGCTTGCTCGGGTGCTTAACGAATGTATGACGGGGCTTTCCGCGCACGAGATCACCTTGCCGATCATGATGAAGCTCGAATCGGAAATGGGAAGTGACGGATATATGATCGGCGACGTTATTAAGGTTATTTACGATCTTTTGAATGAATTGGATAACGGTGAAATGCGTGTCAGTGGCTTGGACCGACTTCTCCAGTATCCCGAATACAGCGACGTTTCCCAGCTCCAGGCATTGCTTGGAACTCTTGAAAAGAAGGAAGATATTCTTAATCTTGTTTCGCAAACCGAAAGCGAGGACATCAACGTTCTCATCGGTTCGGAAAGCCAGGTCAAGGTGATGAATAACTCGGCGTTGGTGTTCAAGCCCATCGTAAAGGATGGAAAGACACTGGGCGCAATTGGCGTGATCGGACCGCGGCGTATGGATTATGCCCGCGTATTGGCAACGCTTGAGGAGCTGAGCGGAAACATTTCCAATCTGATCCATACAAATAAACAGTTAAACGGAGGAGAGCACGATGGAGGAAAATAAAAACGTGCAAGAAGAAATAAAAGAAGAGGTCGTGCGTGAGGAATCGGACGTACAGTCACAGGAGACCAAAAGCGACGCAAAAGCCGAAAAGAAAAAGGCAAAAAAGCAGGAGAGCGAAATTGCGGAGCTGAAAAAACAGCTTGACGCCAAAACTGCCGAGTGCGAGGCTGCAAACGACCGATACATGCGCATGATGGCGGAATACGATAATTTCCGCAAAAGAAGTGCCAAGGAAAAGGACGGTATTTATGCCGACGCCTACAGTGATTGCATTGCAAATCTGCTCCCCATTCTCGACAATCTGGAAAGAGCGGGGAAGTCGGACAACTACGAGGCAGTTGCCAAAGGACTTGAATTAACCGTGAAGGCGTTTGACGATGCATTGCAAAAGATGGGTGTTACCGAAATTGAAACAGGTACCTTTGATCCCAATCTGCACAATGCCGTGATGCACGTCGAAGACGATCAATACGGTGAGAATGAGATCGTTGAGGTTTTTCAAAAAGGCTATTGCAAGGGGGATAAGGTCATCCGCTACGCAATGGTAAAGGTCGCGAACTAAAGCGGCATTGAATTTTGATTATAATTTTGATTTAATATATTTGGAGGTTATTTTATCATGGCAAAAATTATTGGAATTGACTTGGGTACAACCAACTCTTGTGTAGCTGTCTACGAGGGCTCGGAGCCCATCGTTATCCCCAATCCCGAAGGGGCAAGAACTACTCCCTCTGTCGTTGCATTTTCCAAGACAGGCGAGAGAATGGTTGGTCAGGTAGCAAAAAGACAGGCGATCACCAATCCCGACCGCACGATCATCTCTATTAAGAGAGAGATGGGTAGCGGCTACAAAAAATCAATTGACGATAAGTCCTATACTCCCCAGGAGTTTTCCGCAATGATCCTTCAAAAGCTGAAGGCGGATGCAGAAAGCTACCTTGGAACCACCGTCAATCAGGCGGTTATCACCGTTCCCGCATATTTTTCCGACTCCCAGCGTCAGGCAACCAAGGACGCGGGTAAGATCGCGGGACTTGAGGTTCTTCGTATCATCAACGAGCCCACCGCGGCGGCACTTGCTTACGGTATGGATAAGGAAGACAACCAAAAGATCATGGTCTTTGACCTTGGCGGCGGTACGTTTGACGTATCTCTCCTTGAGATCTCCGACGGTGTCTTTGAGGTTCTTGCTACCAACGGCGACACCCGTCTTGGCGGTGACGACTTTGACCAGAGAATTATCGACTGGATGGCAGACCAGTTCCAAAGAGAGCACGGGCTCGATCTCCGCAAGGACAAAATGGTTCTCCAAAGACTCCGCGACGCGGCAGAGAAGGCAAAGATCGAGCTGTCGGGCATGAACACCACGTCGATCAACCTGCCCTTTATCACGGCAACCGCAGAAGGACCCCTCCACTTTGAGGCAACTCTCACCCGCGCTGAGTTCGACCGCATCACCGCAGACCTTGTGGAGAGAAGCATGATCCCCACCAAGAAGGCACTCGCAGATGCAGGTCTGTCGGTCAACCAAATTGACAAGGTGCTCCTCGTCGGCGGTTCTACCCGTATTCACGCTGTTCAAGAGGCAGTGAAGAAGTTTATCGGTAAGGATCCCTTCAAGGGTATCAATCCCGACGAGT
>JAZNEQ010000094.1:0-13843 GCA_045588715.1 Eubacteriales bacterium
GAGGACGTCGACCCCTACGGTGTAATTTTTTTGTGCCGTTCGTTTGGTTCGGGGAACCCCCTTTGGATGTCAACAAACGGGTCGTCGAGGACGTCGACCCCTACGGTGTAATTTTTTTTGTGCCGTTCGTTTGGTTCGGGGAAGCCCTTTGGATGTCAACAAACGGGTCGTCGAGGACGTCGACCCCTACGGTGTAATTTTTTTGTGCCGTTCGTTTGGTTCGGGGAACCCCCTTTGGATGTCAACAAACGGGTCGTCGAGGACGTCGACCCCTACGGTGTAATTTTTTTGTGTCGTTCGTTTGGTTTGGGGAACCCCTTTGGATGTCAACAAACGGGTCGTCGAGGACGTCGACCCCTACGGTGTAATTTTTTTTGTGCCGTTCGTTTGGTTCGGGGAACCCCCTTTGGATGTCAACAAACGGGTCGTCGAGGACGTCGACCCCTACGGTGTAATTTTTTTGTGTCGCGAGATGCCTTTAAAAAACGTTTCCCGATGATATGCCAATTATAAAAAATCATATTGTTCTCGAAGGATCACCGCCATCCCTGTAGGGGTCGACGTCCTCGACGACCCGAAAAGCTTTTTTCGACGTATTTTTTCTTTTTTATTGCTTTTTATTCATATCCGTGTTATACTTATTCTAAAAGAAACGTATACTAATAAAAATATGTAGATTGAAAACGATGGATAAAAGAAACGAACAAACCACCCCTCAAGGGGTGAGTCAATTAAAAGATCTGCTTACTCCTACGGCGGTGGAGGGCTTACTTTCCTGGTACCGCGCCAACCGACGCGCGCTGCCGTGGAGGGAGACGCGCGACCCCTACCGCATTTGGATTTCCGAGATCATGCTCCAGCAAACGCGCGTCGAGGCAGTCAAGCCCTATTATGCGCGCTTTCTTGAGGCGGCGCCCGACGTTCGATCCTTGGCAAGCATGGAGGAGGAGCGGCTTTTTAAGCTTTGGGAGGGGCTTGGGTACTACTCCCGTGCGCGCAACCTTTTGCGCGCCGCCCGTACGGTGGCAGAAAAGCACGGCGGCGTGATGCCCGACACCTACGGGGAATTGCGCGCGCTTCCCGGCGTGGGGGACTATACCGCGGGGGCGATCGCGTCGATTGCTTACGACCTTCCTTTTCCCGCCGTAGACGGCAACGTGTTGCGCGTGCTGTCGCGTGTGCTGGCATCAAGGGAGGATATCACCGACGAAAAAACCAAGCAGGCAATGCGTGCGGCTCTTCTCTGCGTCATTCCCGCCGCCGCGGGAGATTTTACCCAAAGCTTGATCGAATTGGGGGCAACGCTCTGCGGCCCCAACGGCGAGGCGCGGTGCGGTGCCTGCCCCTTTTGTGAGGTCTGCCTTGCCAGGCGCGCGGGGATCCAGAACGAGCTCCCCGTAAAAAAAGCAAAAAAACCGCGCAGGATCGAAGAAAAAACGGTTTTTCTCATTCGCGACGGTGCACGCACGCTCATCTCCAAGCGCCCGCCCCGTGGGCTTTTGGCGGGACTTTACGAGCTCCCCAATACCAAGGGACACCTTGGAGAGGAGGAAGCCATCCGCTTTGTGCGTTCCTTGGGCGCGGAGCCCTTAAAGCTTTTGCGAATTGAGGATGCCAAGCATATTTTTACGCACGTGGAGTGGCACATGATCGCCTACGACGTCACCGTGTCTGCGGAGTTTGACGGCGTGAAGGAAAGAGATGCTTTGTTCCTTGTTGAAAACGAACGTCTGCACCAAGACCTTGCCATCCCGTCCGCGTTTGCGGCATATACCAAATACCTATAAAAACAACAACGGAGGATGCCCCATGAAACACGTTTTTATCATCAACCCCGCCGCGGGGAAGGAGGATTCGGTCGAAGTCTTAAAGGCGCTCCTGTCCGAGCGCGCGGACTGTGAGGTGTATGCCACCACGGGTCCCGGCGACGCAACCGAATACATCCGCCGGCGGTGTACCGAAAATCCCGACGAGCGCGTCCGCTTTTACGCGTGCGGCGGTGACGGAACGCTGAACGAGGTCGCCAACGGTGTTTACGGCTTTGAAAATGCCTCGATGGGCTGTTATCCCTGCGGGTCGGGCAACGATTTTGTAAAATATTTCGGCGGTAAAAAGGTGTTTCGCAATATCGACGCGCTTCTTGAAGCGCCCGAGGAGTATATTGATCTGATGCGTGTGGACGGGAGATACGCCATCAACGCCACGCACTTCGGCTTTGATTCCTCGGTGGCAACGGTCATGAAGAACGTGCGAAGAAAAAAGATCATCGGCGGCTCCAACGCCTATACCACGGGGGTCGTGGTCTCTCTCTTTAAGGCGATGAAAAACAAGTGCATCGTCCGTGCCGACGGCGAGGTGCTCAATCCCGAGGGCGAGATCCTTCTTTGTACCATTGCCAACGGTCAGTATGTGGGCGGCTCCTTCCGCTGTGCGCCGCGCTCGCTTTGCAACGACGGACTTTTGGAGGTGTGCGTGGTGCGCCCCGTGTCGCTTGTCACCTTTATGAATCTGATCAAGTTTTACAGCGAGGGCTTGCACCTTGAAAGCCCCAAATTTGAAAAATATCTCACCTATAGGCGCGCAAAAACGGTAGAGATCGAAGCACCCGAGGGCTTTATTTATTCCTTTGACGGGGAGCTGATTTCTTCCTCTCATTTTACGGTGGAGGTGGTGCCCGGTGCCGTTCGCTTTGCCGTGCCCCGAGGGGCGATCTTCCTGCCGGGGGCTTTGCACGTTTCGCGCTATGCCGAAGAAAAAGAATTGGCAAGCTCCCCGAATTGAGCCGTTTTCCCAAAAAGCTGTTTCCCCAAAAGGAGCTGTCTCAAATTTGCAATTTGAGACAGCTCCTTTTGTCATTATTTGCCAATATCTGCGATAAAAAAATTGAAAAAGGAGAAAATATTTTTTACAACATATTGATTCTTTTTTGCCTTTATGCTACAATATATATATAAATGGCTCTCTTTGCCTCCAAATTGAGATTTTGGCGTCGAAGGAAGTCGGAACCATAAGAACGGAGGATAGGATCTTGTATCTTCAACACACTTTTTCACTCGCTACGGGCGGCATTGGCACCGAAGCGCTTTTTTGGATCGCGCTTGTTTTGTGTGCCTGCCTTGTCGGTGCCGAGGCATTTGGGATCTACACACTGATCAAAAAGCTGTTGCCCGTATTTCGCGGCGCTCGCCGTGAAGAGGAGGAGGACTCTGCCCATCCTCTGGGGGGCGCTGTTTTGATGTTTGGCGCCGTTCCCATGCCCTTGCAGGTCACGCTTTTGATCTTTATGATCGCGGCGGCGGTGGGAGCTGTCGTTTTGGTGGCTCTTTTGGTGCTTCTTCGCGTCAAGGGCTATGAAATGGCGTTTGACGAGCTGCCCGCCCTTGAGGAGGACGAGCCGACGGCGGAAGAGGACGAGGAAGTGGAAGAGGAGGCGATCCCCGCCTTTGCCGAGAGCGACCCCGACGTCGTCCCCGTAAGCGCCCCCGACGAGGAGGCACTTCCCGTATCCGCCATGATCCCCGTTTACAGCTCCAAGCCACACGAGGGACAGGCGCCCTATATCGAAAAGCACTTTAAGGAGACCTATCGAGAGGTCATTCGCGAGACCGAAAAATACAGCCCCGCGACCGAGGAGATCCTGCGCGCCATCGAGGAGCTTATGAAGGTCAGCATCCAGCTCCGCACCGAGCGCGAAATGGCAGTGGGTGCCGCCGCGGCTTCCCGGGCGCCTGATATGCCCGATCCCGACGAGGAGATCGAGGAGAGGGAAGAGGAGAGCGGAGAGGACGACGAGGGCGAGAGCGAGACCTCGGGCGATCTTTTCTCTGCGGGTGAGCGCATCGTCGGCTTTGACGAGGACACCGGCTGTTACATCGTAGCGCACTACCGCAAGAGCCTTGAGGCAAAGCTGATCCAGGCGCGTCCCGAGGTGAAGAAATATTACAGCGAGATCAAAAACGCGCTTCTTTCCTACGAGGGAACGACCGATCGCATCACCTGGACATTGGATACCTTTACAAACGAGCGTACGCCCATCGCACGCGTCAACGTGCGCCCCGCGGCGTTGGATCTTTACCTTTCTCTTGACCCCGCAACGCTGGAGGACAGCGTTTATCGCGGACGTGACGTGGGAGATAAGAAAAAATATGCAGACACGCCCTTTTTGTTCCGTGTCAATTCCGCGCGCAAGCTGACGCTGGCGCTTGAGCTGGTGCAGCGCACCGCGGAGGAGCACGGACTTCCCCCCATCGATATCGAAACGGTCAATTACGAGGAGCTGTATCCCTTCGAAGCGACCGACGCGCTTGTGGAAAGAGGACTGATCCGCGAATATCTGCGCGAGGAAAAGCCCTCGGTCACCTTCGAGCTGGCAGGCGAGGGGGAGGAGCATCCCGAGGCGGACAAGCCCCAAGAGGAGCCTCGGAGCACCTTTTCTACCTGGGAGCTTGATACGGGCGAGGAAGAAGCCGCCGAGGAAACGCCGGGCGAGGCGCCCGTGACAGAGGCATCCTCCACGCTGCACGAAACGGTTACCACGACCGAGCGCACCTATCACGAGTATTCCTACGGGGACGACCCCGAACAGACCGTGCGCACCGCCACCGAGCGCACAACGGTGGCAAGAAACCCCATCGAGGTGATCACCGCCGCCGAGGAGGAGAGCGAGGACGCCCACCTTACGTTGGACGGATCCGGAGAAGAAGCCGTAGAGGAAGCTACGGAAGAGACGGTAGAAGAAGCCGCGGAAGAGACGGTAGAAGAAGCCGCCCTTTTGGACGGGACCGCCGAGGAGGAGGACATCCCCATTCCCGAATTTACCGAGGCGAAGGAGCCCCCCGCCGAGGAATCGGAGGAGGAGCTCTGGAAAAGCTTTGAGGGCGTGATCAAGGATATTTTCTACGAGGAGCCCGAAAAAGAGGAAGAGGAATCCGACGAGGGCGAGGAGGAGATCTTTGGCACCTTTGAGGTCGTTGACGACAAAGAAATCTTAACCGCCCCCAAAAAGCCGCGCCGAAAGCGCGCGCCCAAACGCGAGTCCGAGGAAGCACCCGCAGCCGAGGAAGAAGACCGCGCAATTCCCGCGGCAAGCGTTTCTTACGGCTCCTTTGACCCCGACGAGGAGGAAGAAGAGACCCCGACGGACGGTGACGGCGACGTGCCGTGGGTCGAGGATGAGATCGAAGCGATCAAGATAGAAGAACCCGAAGAAGCTGAAGAGGAGACCGAAGCGGAAGTCGAAGTGGAATCCGAAGAAGCCGAAGCGGAAGCCGAGGAAGAAGCCGAGGAAGAACCCGAGGAAGAAGCCGAGGAAGATGCCGAGGAGGCACCCGTAACGGCGCCCCGTGCGATCAATGCGGAGGACCCCACCGTGGCACTGATCGACGTTTGCACCTTTGATAAGCATTTTGAAAGCGGAGCGGTGATCAATCTTGAGGTCCTTAAAAGCGTGGGACTGGTCGACCGCAAGGTCACAAAGCTCAAGCTGTTTGCAAGCGGCGAGCTCAAGGGCAAGTTTACGGTAGAGGCAAACCACTTTACCCTGGATGCCATTATGGCGATCAGCGCTGCCGACGGCGATTCGGTCATGATTCGATGAAAGGAGACGGACGCATGAAAAAAGGAAATAAAATATGGAAGGCGCTTGCCGTCTCTTGTGCTCTCGTTTTGTTTTCGGCACTGCTGCTGACGGGAATGATCCTGGGCGGTGCCGCAAACGCGGCGACGCATACCTTGACCGTGACCCTTGACCCCGACAAGATCGAGAGCGTTCGCCTGGAGTACGTTCCCGAGGGAAATCCGGAGTTTACGCCGCAAAGTGCCGAGGTGACGGTGACAGGCGGCAAATACGTTTTTTCGGGCATTAAGGAAGGTGCCGACGTCAGTCTTTATATTCTGACAAAGCCCGGATACGAGTGCAACGGCACCAACGTGACGGCAACCGATACAGGCATCGTTCTGATCAATCACGGTCGGAGCGAGGAGAGCGGCGAGCACGTATTTTACAAGGAAGGCTACACGCAGGACGCCTCCTTTTCCATCGCGCAGGACGCGCGTTCCTCCTACAAGCTGGAATTTTTGGCGCCGTCCAGAAAGCCGCTCAACTATACCGTTGACGGTTACGATTTTATCAATCGCGTATATTCGTTCGGGACGGAATTTCTGCTTCCCGAAAGCGTAACGCTTCCCAACGCGGTATTCAAGGAGCAATGGAACGTCACGAGTGATCCCGAGGGGGACGTGCTCTTTACCGTAACGAAGGGGAGCGACGGCACCTACAAGATCCCCGCCGAGATCGTAACGACGGAAAACGTCGAGGGAATGAAGACGGCGCACAAGAATAACAAGCTGTACGTCTACCCCGTATTCCTTGGAGATCCGCTTCCCGTTTTGCGTGAGGACTACGTGATGATCGGCGGCAGAATGCCCGACGACACAACGCAATGGGTCAAGCTTGGCGAGGGTACGATCGTTGGCAACCGAGAGGTGAGCGGCGGTATCCGCACCTATTCCGAAAAGGTGACGGGACTTGACTGGTACGACCAAAGCGAGGTTGCCGCAGGCTATGTCTATACCCAGTATAAGGGCTTCCGCGTTGTAGAAAACGCAGCCCTTTACAAGAGATACGAAAAGCGTATTCTTGCCGAAACGGACAAGATCGTTCGTTTTTACGAGCCCATCACCTACACGCTCTCCTTTGAAGCGGACAACGAGCAGTCGCTTTCCAACGTAAATTACGTGTATTCTACGGATTGCACGCTCCCCGTTCCCAAAAAGTGGGGCTTTGACTTCCTTGGCTGGGAGGTAACGGCGCGCATCAACAACCGCGTCAAGACCTACACCGCAGAGGAAGCCACCCGCCAAGGGAACAAGGGTCTTATCACCTACACGCGCGATGAGGACGGCAGGATCACCTCCGCCAAGATCGCAGGTGGCGCACAATATCCGAACTATACCTCCGAGGATGGAAAGCTTTCTCTCCGTGCCGTTTGGGCGCCCTCCAAGTGTAAGATCGACTATATGCTGGACGGCGTTACGGTAGAGGCGGATATCGAGGCAAACGCGTCTCTTCCCACCTTCTTTACCTTCAACGCCACCGACGCGTTGGGCGCTAAGCGGATCGAGATCCCCGTGCCGCAGCGCTCGGGATACGTTTTTGACCATTGGAGCATTTATTCCAAGGACGAAAACGGCGTCTTTTTGGAAACGCCCGATTCCTTTGCCAAGGATTCCTATCCCGAAATGTATACCACCGACGGGGCGTTCCTCTTGCCCACCGACAAATACGCCACCGACGTCAGATTGGAGCCGCACTGGCGTGCTTTGCAGTACAGAGTGGTATTTGACGTCAACGATGCGGCAACGGCGATCACCACCCCCACCCCGGGAACCGCAAGCCTTGCAAGAGAATTTATTTTCGACCAGCCCTTCACTTTGGACGGCGTGATCAATTTTGCAACTCCCATTTGCCTGGGCTACACCTTTGACGGATACTGGAGCCAACCCGAGGGAGGCAAGCAGTATATCAACTCCCTTGGCAAGGCGGTTGACGGTGTGATCTGGACCGAGTACGAGACCGACGGTAAGGGCAACGTGGTGCTCTACGCCCACTGGACGCCCAAAAAGTACCAGGTGAAATTTGATCTTGACCGCTCTCTTCTTCCCATGGAAATGAAAAAAGAGGATGTGCGCGTGTTTGTGCAGTACCTTATTTCCCTTGGTGAGGACATTCACAGTGACGCCGACGACGAGTGGAGCGAGCCCGTGTCCGTAACCGCGCCCGTGACCTATGATTTCGGTACGCACTTCCGCTTCCGCGTAGAGTGCCCCGAGGGCTACAAAACGGTCTCCCTGATCGAGGCGACCAAGGGAGAAATGAAGGCGCGCGTCCATGCAAATCCCTTCGTTTCGGACGTGCAGATCTTAGGCGCCTATCCCAAGGCGGACGGGACGCTTGAAGGGCGCGAGGGGAATATGACCTACAGCGTTCGTATTTGCCCCATGATCGCATCGATCAGCGCCGAGGAGCTTGAAAAGATCAAGGCAAGCATTGATTATATTGCCGAGACCTTTGGTTCCTTCCCCGAGGGCGATTACCGCGTCAGCTTTGCCGATGAGATCCTTGAGCTTTCGGTCAAGGGTGGCATCATCGCGGAAACGGGCGCATCCCACACCGCGATCCCCAATGCCTTTTTCGGAGGTGACGTGGAGCTCTACCGCCGCGGCGACGGTGTTTTCTGGGCGGACAGCGCCCCCGTAACGCTTCACTTCAACGCTCGCCCCGATGCCCCTGCAAAGGAATCCTTCTCGGTCGATTCCTCCCATGAGGATCGCTTGGCGATAGGACTTGCCGAGGGAGCAGGGCTTGACCTTTCCCTTTATGAATTTGCGCTGTCGCACCTTTCCGACCCCGCACTACTGGAGGGCGCTGTGTGGACGAACGATCCCACGGCACTCATCCGCACGGGAGAGGGCGAGGAGGACGTTGTAAGACCGGGTACGGCATATTACGTTTTCGTTCGCTTGAAGGCGACCAAGGATGCCCCCCACGGTCACGAATGCGTTCTTCTTGCATCCCCCACCGCCTATACCTCTTATCTTGAGGATGTGTATTCCTACCTTGACAGTCTCGGGGAGGGCGCGGGCGAGAACGTAAAGAGCTTGATCACGACTACCAAAACGGCAATTGCCGCTGCGGTCACCGCCATTGAAACGGGCATTGCCGACGGCAGCGCGGACCTCTCCAGGGTCTCGGTCTATTCCGACGTAGAAGCGCTTCTTGCCGTGTTTGAGGAGGAGCTTTTGCTGGCAAGACACAAGGATGCGGCAGAGGCGACCTTGGAGGCGTTTGTCAAGGAAGGCGCCGATCAAAAGCTTTACACAAGCCAAAATCTCTCTCTCTTGGCATCCTACCAAGCGGCATCTCTCCCCTTTATTCGCGAAGCGGAGAATCAAGAGGCAGTAGACGTCTGCCTTGCCAACGCGCTTGCCGAAATGCGCTCTGTTCCTCGCTGTGCCGTAATCGACAGCACGGGAAGCGTGCGGGTGGAGAGTGAACGCGGCATTCCCTATGCCTCTCTCTTGACCCTTCTTGAGCAGTCTCCCATCGATGAGGAGCTTTTGGAGGGGATCAGAAACGCCATTCGTGCCGGCAGGATCGAATTCCCCGAGGGCATGGACGAAAAAGAGGCAAAGCAACTCCTTTCAAGCCTTGACGTAAAGGCATATTACACCTTCTCGCTTGAAAACGCGGTGCTTAAGAAGGGAGATCGGCTTACCGTTCGCCTTACGATCCCCGAAGCGCTTCGCGCGGAAAGCGGACTTCGCGTAGCGTACTACGACGAGGAAACGGAGGAGCTGGTCCTGCTCGCCTCCGATGAGGTGGAGCGTGACGGCGACACCTTGGTCTTCTACGCTTCCTATATCCACGACTTTGCTATTTTTGCCGACCCTACGGTCAACCTTTCCGGCTTTATTTGGGCGCTTGCCATCATTCTGGTGTGCCAGCTTGTTGCGATCGCGCTGCTTCTTTGGAACTTCATTCAAAGAAAACGGGGCGTAGCGCACGCATCGGTAGCGCTCCCCGTGGTGTCTCTCCTTGTAAAGTTTGCACCCGCAGGCGGAGAGATCGCTCTTTGGATCATGGGGATCCTCGCCATTCTTTTGCAGGCGGTGATCGTGCTTTTGATCCTTCGCCTCCGTCCCGTTTACGTGGGGAACCAAAAAAGAGTCAAGAACCGCCCTGTCTCCGACGACCAAGCCCCCGAGGAGGAGCTTGACGAGGACGAGCTTGAGGATGAAGACGAGCTTGAGGATGAAGACGAACTTGACGACGAGGACGCGCTTGACGAGAACGACGTACCGAATCCCGACAGCGAAGCCACGGTAGAAGAGAACGATGCTTTGAGCGACTACGAAGAGCTTTACGTCGATGAGGACACCGAGCCCGTCTCCGCGACGGAAACGGATGCCGCGGACGGACCCGTCGGTGGCGATCGGATCTTTATTTCGGAGGACGGCGAGGTCTTTTACGGCGATGAGTACGAAAAGGAGGGCATGAAGGAATTTGATCCCTACCCCCTTGAAAACGGGGACGAAGCCCTCTTTGACCTGGAGGACGAGGACGTAGCTCCCACCGACAGCGACGAGGACGACGAATCGATTTATAAGTACGACGAATAACAAACGGGCGACCTGCTTTCGGGCAGGCCGCCTGTTTGTTAATGAATAATGAAGAAATTTGGAAGATTTTGAAATGAATTGACGGCAAGCCGCCGACGAATTTACCTTCGGCAAAGTTCGCGCTGGCAAAAACTTGTTTTTGACGGAAGGAGCCTGCGTGTTGTGCCTTTTCCTGTCATTCTGAGGATCAAAACGAAAAAACGACCGCCTCAAATGCCGATCGGCATTTGAGGCAGTCACTTTTTGTTTTATAAGCTTAACCAAGCTCCAAAGCGGAGAAGAATTCCATACCGACGAAGCAGATCACACCGTTTACGTCAATGGCGTACCACTTGGGGTACGTACCGGTTTGTACCGCTACAAGGGTTGCGGAGTCGCCTGCCTTGAGCTGCATGACGGGGGAAGCGCTGTCGGGATCCTTAACAGGGTAGGAGAAGGCGTTTGCAACACCGGTTGCGGTGATGGAGCGTGCCTGATCCAAAACCTGGAAGCCGCCCAGAGCGGAAAGGTTTTCCAACGTGATCTTTACGGCACCGGCGGGATCGGCGGTAACGCTGGCGGGATCGGAGGTGATAAACGCATAGGAGATATTGCCCTTGGTGTCGGTGCGCTCGATCACGTACCAGTCGGCGTTGTTGGTCGCCACGACCTTGATCTCGGTGGGCTTGACCGCACCCTTCTTGGTGGAGACGTAGGAGATGACGTTGCCCGACTTGATCTCGGGCGTTGAGCGCAGGTTGACGATCGTGTCGTTTTCTGCGTTTGCGTTTTTAACGATGTACATGGTCTTGGGCGTGATGGAAACAAAGGTGGGGTAGAGCGCCAAAACCTCGGACAGGGAGGTCAGGTTCAAAATGCCGGGGTGCTCCTCGGTCAAGGATTCGGTCGCGATGTAGCCCTCAATGACGGTGGAGGGGTTGCCTGCCTGCTTGGGCGGGATAAACGCGGTGACGTAGCTCCAGGACATGACCTCGCCATCCTCATCGGTAACGTTGCCCTGCTTGGTGACCTGCACCTTAATGCCGGCAGAGGCAAACGTGTAAAGCACGGTCGTGGTGGAGATCACGGGCTCGCTTCTCAAGCGGTAGCCTGCCTGGGAGACGTACATGATCTTGGCGGGGGTCACCTCTACAAAGCTTGATTCAAAAGAGTTGGTGGCAAGAGGCGCGCCGCCCTTTTCCGCGGAAACGTAGAGCGCCGAGACGTAGTAGTAAAGATCCTCACCCGAATCCTCGTCGGTCTCATAGTTGACCTTCAGCCAAGCGCCGTTGGTGGCAACGACCTTGATCTCGTCGTCCTTATCGTAGGAGCCCATCACGGTGGAGTACTCTGCGGCGATGGGATATTTGCGCGCGTTGAGTGCGTCAAGCGCGTAGTAGGTCTGCGTACCGCCCGTCACAAGCTCGAAATCCGAGCCGGTGATATCGGTCTTGGTGACGTAGTTGTTGGAAATATAACCCTCGTAGGAGGTTTTGGTCATTTCATCCACGTAGGTAACAAAGCTCCAGGTCGTGCTGACCTTGGTGCGCGTGAGCTTGGATGCCGCGGGAACGGTGGTGATCGAATCGGAGGAGCCGTCTGCCTCCTGTCTTAAATATGCGGTGGAGTGTGTATAAACGGTTGCAGTTTCCTCCACCCAGAAGTCATCCTCGTCAAGGTCGTCCTCCTCGGGGGAGTAGCCGCTTTCATCCTCGTCGTCGGTCGTGACCTCGTCGGTGGTGATTCCCTCGGTACCGTCAGGATCCTGTTCACCGTTGCCGACGCAGGAGACGAGAGAAGCCGTGAGAATACCGGCAAGAAGCAATGCAAGAATTCTTTTTTTCATGTTAACTATCCTTTCTTTTTTGTACGTTGCGAGCGTATATATCTTCGATTTTACGGGGATTCTTAAAATAAATCATATACATATATAAGTATAACATATGCGAATGGGGTTGTCAATGAATTTTTCTTGTTTTTTTCAGAAAAAGACAAATTATTTTTTTGCCGTTTTTCAAGCGGTGACACCCTCGCACCTTGATGGAAAAATATAACAATCGTCGGAAAAATATTTCAACAATTGTCGGAAAAATATTTCAACAATCGTCGGAAAAGTATTGCAAAATACAAAGTTACAGTGTATAATGTAAGTAGCAATGGTGAAAAGAGGTGTTATGAATGAAAAAATACAGAAAAAGAATTGCCGACGATATTTTAAAGCGCAAGCTGGAAGGTAAAGGTGCTGTGCTGATCGAAGGACCCAAGTGGTGCGGTAAAACCACGACCGCCGAACAGCTCGCCGCCAGTATTTTATATATGGACGATCCGGTGAAGAAAGAGCAAAATATCGCTATGTCCGAGCTGAATCCCAAGCGACTTTTGAAGGGCGAAGCTCCGAGGTTGATTGACGAATGGCAGCTTGCTCCCAAGCTTTGGGATGCCATTCGCTTTGAGGTTGATCATCGCGGTGAGCTTGGACAGTTTGTGCTTACAGGCTCTGCCGTTCCCGCCGATACCAAGGAGATGACCCACTCCGGTACGGGACGCTTTACCTGGCTGACGATGCGACCGATGAGTTTGTACGAGTCGGGAGATTCCACAGGCGAGGTTAGCTTGAAGGAGATGTTTGACGGTAATACGGATATTGACGGTGATTCCAACCTTACCATTGACCGCTTGGCGTTCCTCGTGTGTCGAGGCGGATGGCCGCAGGCGGTGGATATGCGGGATGAGATCGCTTTGGATCAGGCGATGGATTACTACGATGCCGTGGTTCATTCCGATATCAACCGCGCCGATAACGTGCAGAAGAATCCCGAACGGGTGCGCCGCTTGATGCGCTCCTATGCGAGAAATCAAGGCGGTCAAGTGCCAAATACCGTACTCACCCGGGATATTGCGGCAAACGATGAAACGCCCATTAACGAAGAAACGGTAGCGTCCTACGTAAATGCACTTCGCAAAATCTTCGTCGTGGAGGATATGCCCGCGTGGAATCCGAATTTGCGCTCCAGAACTGCCATTCGTTCCTCGGACACCCGATACTATATCGATCCTTCCATTGCGGCAGCGGCGTTGGGCATCGGGCCTAATGATCTGATCAATGATTTGAAAACCTTCGGCTTTCTCTTTGAAACGCTTTGCGTCAGAGACCTTCGTGTTTTTGCCGATGCGCTGAACGGCGAGATTTACCACTATCGCGATCGAGACGGTCAGGAATGTGACGCGGTGATTCATTTGAGAAACGGAAAATACGGACTCATTGAGATTAAGCTCGGCGGTGACAAGCTCATTGAGGAAGGTGCAAAAACTTTGAAATCAATGGAAGCCAAAATTGATACTGACAAGATGAATCCCCCATCCTTCCTTATGGTTTTGACGGGAACCGGAGATTATGCATACCGTCGTTACGATGGCGTATTTGTGGTTCCGATCGGTTGCTTGAAATATTGATCTTCACCTCCAAAATGCAGTAGAAATACTGTGCTTTGGAGGTGACGTTTTTATCCTCGGCTTTTTTTGCACGCGGTGGGATAAACCTGCGCATCACGGGAAAAAATAAAACAAAAAAAGGAGGAGCACAGGTGAAAACGGAAACGATTGCATTGAACGCCGCCATTGTCTCGGCAGCGACGGCGGTGGGAGGAAAGGAGGGGGCGGGCGCGTTTTTGGTGGAGCGCGCACA
>JAZNEQ010000095.1:0-13387 GCA_045588715.1 Eubacteriales bacterium
ACCGCATCTTTTAGATCCAAGGTCAAAAACGACACTTTAAAATGAATAACCAACATCAGTGCATACGCAAGTGCACCAAAAACTGCGATCAAGACTATGCGACGCAGTTTGTTTGAAGAACTCAAACGACTCATATTTTTCCCCTTTCCCATCCGGACTTTTACCGTCGGTACGGGAATTTCACCCGTTCGGCCTCTTTTTTGAGGTTCGCAGACTTATTTTTTAGAATTAGAATTATTCTATTTCTAAAACATTTCACTGCCGGTATGGATTTTCACCATTTCCCAGGTGTTTTTTGTGGTTTTCTTTTTATAGTATGATTGCAAAAGGGTTGCTGTGCTTGGCACAGCAACCCATATTGGTTTTAGTAACTAAGTGTTAACAAACGATTAATTAGTCAACGATGCTACCAACAACGCCGGAACCAACGGTTCTACCACCCTCACGGATAGCGAAACGGAGACCTTGCTCGCAAGCTACGGGCTTGATGAGCTCAACGGTCATATCAACGTTGTCACCAGGACGGCACATTTCAACGCCATCAGGAAGCTCGATGTTACCGGTAACGTCGGTAGTTCTGAAATAGAACTGAGGTCTGTAGCCGGAGAAGAAGGGCTTCTTACGGCCGCCTTCCTTTTCGGTAAGAACGTAAACTTGGCCTACGAACTTGGTGTGGGGCTTGATGGAGCCGGGCTTAGCAAGAACTTGACCTCTTTCGATCTCGTCCTTAGCAACGCCACGGAGCAGAGCACCGATGTTGTCGCCTGCTTCTGCTTGAGGCAGGAGCTTGTGGAACATCTCAACGCCGGTAACGGTGGTGGAGGAAGCTTCGTCCTTCAGACCAACGATTTCAACAACGTCGGAAACCTTAACGGTACCACGCTCTACACGACCGGTAGCAACGGTACCACGACCGGAGATGGAGAATACGTCCTCGACGGGCATCAGGAAGGGAAGATCTGCCTGGCGCTCGGGAGTGGGGATATAGTTGTCAACCTCGTTCATAAGCTCGAGGATGCAAGCGTACTCGGGAGCATTGATGTCCTTGCTCTCGGAAACAAGAGCCTCACGAGCGGAACCGCGAACGATCGGGAGATCATCGCCGGGGAACTCGTAGGAAGAAAGAAGATCACGGATCTCCATCTCAACGAGATCGAGGAGCTCATCGTCATCAACAAGGTCGGTCTTGTTCATGAATACAACGATTGCGGGAACACCAACCTGACGAGCGAGCAGAACGTGCTCACGGGTCTGCTGGAGAGGACCGTCGGTACCTGCAACAACGAGGATCGCACCGTCCATCTGAGCAGCACCGGTAATCATGTTCTTAACGTAGTCTGCGTGGCCGGGGCAGTCAACGTGAGCGTAGTGACGGTTTGCAGTCTCATACTCAACGTGACGGGTGTTGATCGTGATACCTCTTGCTCTTTCTTCGGGAGCGTTATCGATCTGGTCGTATGCCAAGAATTCAACGCTACCGGAGCTGAGAGAAAGGGTCTTGGTGATAGCAGCGGTCAGAGTGGTCTTACCATGGTCAACGTGACCGATGGTACCAATGTTAACGTGGGGCTTTGTACGTTCAAATGTAGCTTTTGCCATTTTGAATTTCCTCCGTAAAATATTTTAATTATTTTTGTTTTTGGGTTTCTATAAATCCGTCAGCAAGGATCAGTTGTTCTTTGCGCGTTCCTTGATGATGGTTTCCTGGATGGACTTCGGAACCTCTGCGAAGTGGCTGTGCTCCATGGAATACTGACCGCGTCCCTGTGTCTTGGAACGAAGATCGGTCGCATATCCGAACATATTGGAAAGCGGTACGTTTGCGGTTACCTCAAGAACACCGTTGCCGGAGGCTTCCTGAGAGAGGATCTGACCGCGGCGGCTGTTAAAGTCACCGATAACGGCACCCATATAATCCTCGGGAACGATCGTAACGACCTTCATCATAGGCTCGGTAAGCACGGGATCTGCCTTACGCATAGCTTCCTTGAACGCCATAGAACCGGCGATCTTAAATGCCATTTCGGAGGAGTCGACCTCGTGATAAGAACCGTCGTAAAGAGTAACCTTTACGTCAACAACGTTGTAGCCTGCAAGAACACCGCACTGCAGTGCGCCCTGCATACTTGCGTCAACCGCGGGAATGTATTCCTTCGGAATTGCACCGCCGGTAACAGCGTTGATAAATTCGTAACCCTTGCCGGGCTCGTTGGGCTCCATGGTGATCTTGACGTGACCGTACTGACCGGAACCACCGGACTGCTTCTTGTACTTGGTCTCGTGATCGACCTTCTTGCGAATGGTCTCCTTGTACGCGACCTGAGGCTTACCGATGTTTGCCTCAACCTTAAATTCGCGAAGCAAACGGTCAACGATGATCTCAAGGTGAAGCTCACCCATACCTGCAATGATGGTTTGTCCGGTCTCGTCATCCGTATAGGTACGGAAGGTCGGGTCCTCCTCTGCCAGCTTTGCAAGTGCCAAGCCCATCTTCTCCTGTCCTGCACGAGTCTTGGGCTCGATTGCAACACGGATAACGGGTTCGGGGAACTCCATGGATTCGAGGATCACGGGATGCTTTTCATCGCAGAAGGTGTCACCGGTAGTGGTGTTCTTCACACCGATCGCAGCGGCGATATCACCTGCGTAGCAGCAATCGATATCCTTTCTCTCGTTTGCGTGCATCTGAAGAATTCTTCCGAGACGCTCGTCCTTACCCTTGGTGGAGTTGTAAACGGTATCACCCGCATTGACAACACCGGAGTAAACGCGGAAGTAGCAAAGCTTTCCAACGAACGGGTCGGTCATGATCTTAAATGCAAGCGCGGAGAAGGGCGCCTCGTCGGAAGAGGGTCTCTCCTCCTCCTCACCGGTCTTGGCGTTCACGCCCTTAATTGCGGGAACGTCTACGGGAGAAGGCATATAATCGATGATCGCGTCAAGAAGCTTCTGAACGCCCTTGTTACGGTAAGAAGTACCGCAAACCACGGGAACGATCGCGTTGTCGATGGTAGCCTTACGAAGAGCGGCCTTGAGCTCGTCAACCGAGATCTCCTCGCCCTCGAGGTACTTCATCATCAGATCGTCATCGGTAGAAGCAATTGCCTCAACCATCTTTTCGCGCCATTCGTTTGCGAGATCTACCATATCCTCCGGAATGGGCTCGACACGCATGTCCTTACCCATATCGTCGTAGTAGATATCTGCCTCCATGTTCATCAGGTCGATGATGCCGCGGAAGGTCATATCCTTACCGACGGGCAACTGGATCGGAACTGCATTTGCGCGCAGTCTCTGATGGATCATGTCGATAACGCGGTAGAAATCAGCACCGGTGATATCCATCTTGTTGACGTAGATCATACGCGGTACTCTATACTAGTCAGCCTGTCTCCAAACGGTTTCAGACTGGGGCTCAACGCCGCCCTTTGCGCACATAACGGTTACAGAACCGTCAAGGACACGCAGGGAACGCTCTACCTCAACGGTAAAGTCAACGTGGCCGGGGGTATCGATGATATTGATACGGTTTTCTTTCCAGAAACAGGTGGTAGCGGCAGAAGTAATGGTAATACCTCTCTCCTGCTCCTGTGCCATCCAGTCCATGGTAGCGGCGCCTTCGTGAGTCTCACCAAGCTTGTGCGTCTTACCTGTGTAGAACAGGATACGCTCGGTCGTGGTGGTCTTACCTGCGTCGATATGAGCCATGATACCGATATTTCTGGTATTTTCAAGTGAATATTCTCTTGCCATAGGTTTTTCTCCTCAATTTTGGCACAGATCAATATCTGTAGTGTGCAAACGCCTTGTTTGCCTCTGCCATACGATGCGTCTCTTCCTTCTTCTTGAAGGCTCCGCCTGCGCTGTTCTTTGCATCGATGATCTCGTTTGCAAGTCTTTCAGCCATGGTCTTTTCTCCGCGCTTTCTCGCGAAGAGAATGAGCCAACGAAGTCCAAGCGTCTGACGGCGCTCAGCTCTGACCTCCATCGGTACCTGGTAGGTGGAACCGCCTACACGGCGAGCCTTAACCTCCAGAACAGGCATGATATTCTCAAGTGCTTCCTGGAAAACATCAAGAGCATTTTGGCCCTGCTTTTCCTCAACAAGCTTAAATGCGTCGTAGACAATGGTCTGAGCGACGCCCTTTTTGCCGTCATACATCACGTTGTTGATCAGCTTGGTAACAAGCTTGGAACCATACAGCGGATCCGGCAATACATCTCTTTTGGTAATACGACCTCTTCTCGGCACTGTACTTCCCTCCTTCATCAAAATTATGAAATCATTGGTACTCAAAAGCAACTTCTGTAAGCGCCGTCGGGGTAAACATAAACATTAAATTTACGAAAACACACAAGACGGGCAATGTTTGCTTTTTTGTCGTTCGGGACGTTATAGCCTCCCGATCAAAGAAGCTTACTTCTTCTTTGCTTTCTTTGCGCCGTACTTGGAACGGCCCTGGTTACGGTTCGCAACGCCCTGAGCGTCGAGAGTTCCGCGGATGATGTGGTAACGTACACCGGGAAGGTCTCTTACACGACCTCCTCTGATCAATACCACAGAGTGCTCCTGCAGGTTGTGTCCGATACCGGGAATGTAAACGGTAGCTTCCATTCCGTTGGTAAGGCGAACTCTTGCAATTTTTCTCATTGCGGAGTTCGGCTTCTTAGGGCTGGTGGTAGACACCTTGGTGCAAACGCCTCTCTTCTGCGGTGCGGACTGGTCGATAGCAGCATTCTTCAAAGAGTTAAAGCCCTTCTGGAGAACGGGAGCCTTGGACTTGTACTCCTTTTCGCCGCGACCCTGTCTGACAAGCTGGTTAAAAGTTGGCATTCTTCAGTTTCCTCCTTCTTCCGAAATTTAATGTTTATATTACAGACACCCGACGTACCGTCGCGTGAAACTGCCACAGTAAAACTCCGACCGTACTGCAAGACACAGTACGGGCATAGAGCCGGAAAATACAATTTATTATATCACTTCCCCCCGATTTTGTCAAGAAGTCAGCATTTCTTCCGTATTTTTCTACCTTTTGCACAAAACAAGCTTCATTAAAATTGATTATTTGCCACATTTTTTAATTCTAATGCCCAAATTTAAAACTTTTATCATAAAAACCACAATTTTCCATGGGTTGGTGAGAAACATTTTTAAAAAAATCAAACGCCGAGGCAGCAAGTGCCCCGACGTTTGATGGATCCGGTTAGATTTAAACGAACGTTTATTTTCTGTTTCTTTGTCTTGCAAGCAAGGTCTCAAACCAAAGCTCGGGGTTGGGCATTTCGGAGATGTCCGTAAGCTCCGAGATCGCTCCGCGGGTCAACGTCCGTGTCAAGCGCAACGTTCCTCCGCTCCGGTCGGGCAAACGGTCTACCAATGCAGAACCGTGCGTGCCGATTGCCTTTGCCGAGCAGAGCATCGCGGATAACACCGAACGCTGTGTCAAGAGCATATCATAAAGCTTGAACAGCTCTGCGGTTTGCCGCGCGCCGTCGATCACAGCCGTTTCAAAAAACGAATTGCAAAGCGCGTCGACCTCTTCAAGAAGAGACGTCATTCCCGTGACGGAACGGTCAAAATCCGCAGTCTGGCTCATCCGCATCGCGTATTTATCCCTGAGTTCCGTCAAATTGCTCTTACCGAATCGGATGCTCGGCAGTTCAAAGCGTGGCTCTTCGCATTTCCGCGTTGCGCGGCTCGCGATATGCTCGGCAGCGCGCAAGGAGCCCACCTGGGTGGAATTGAGAGCGCTCCCTCCGGGGCGGTACACACCAAACGTACCTGCCGCCTCCCCCGCAACGTACAACCCGTTCACGTCGCTTTGCCAATGCTCGTCCACCGTCACACCGCCGTTGCAGTGTTGCGCACAAACGGCAATCTCAAGGCGCTCACTGTAAAGATCGATACCGTGATCGGCGTACAGCTCGATCGCCCCTTCGTTCATTTTTTTAAGACGCTCGATCGGTGTACCGAAGAGCGCACCCGATTTTTCCAAATACGTATACGCCTCCTCGGGAAGAAGCTCAAACCCTCTCTCCAGCCCCATAGGATTATGAAGAAAATCCAAATAAACACGGTTTCCCTTTTTGATCTCCTCCGCCACGAGCAGATCGACCCGTGAGGATCCTTCTATCTTTCTTGTATCGAACGGCCACTGATATCCCTTTAAAAAAATCAAGCCCAAAGATTCGTCCCCTAATTTTTCATAGAGGAATTCGCATTCGTTCCCGTCCTTATCAACCGACACGTATCTGGGAAGCACCTGCTGATAGGTTCCCGACAGATTCCAGCGGAACTTGACGCTGGCGATTCCATATTGCCATTCTTCCATATTAGAAAGAGAAGCGCCCGCATCGATCGCAAGACCGCTCGCTCCATGCTGACTTTCCGGATAAACGGTATTTTTGTAGATCCCGGCAGGACCGCCCGTACAAAGAATGACGTTTTGGCAAGCGATCACCGATACCTCGCCCGTCACCGTATTGGCACAAGCCACTCCCGTCACGCCGTCATCATCGGTAAGTATCTTGATCACGCGCTGAAAATCAATGATTTCAATATGCTTGGAAAGCACCGAGCGCTCCAACGCCTCGGTCATATATTTTGAGGTCAGGGGGCCGCACGAGGTCGCGCGTGTGCGAGGATCGTGGTCGGTCTTGTATCCCGCGTACTCACCGTATTCATTGGTCGGAAACGGAACGCCAAGCTCGACGAGCCGCATAAAGCAACGCACGGAATACGCCGCCTCGCAAAGCGCGTGCTCTCCCATAACGCCGCCACCCGCGTAGAGCGTGTCTGCCATCTCGCGCACGCTGTCTCCGTCACTCCCGCAAAGAGAGAGTTTATAATAGGTCTGCTTATCACTTCCCGTATTGCGTGAGGTTCCCATATAGACACCTTCGGTCACAATAGCAATGTCACGCACACCGAGATCGTATAATTTGTCGGCGGCATTGTAGCCCGCACAGCCGGTCCCTATAATCAACGTATGATACTGTTTTTTCATAGCTTTCTGATATGCATTCCTCCGTCAAGAATAAAGGACTGTCCTGTCGTGTAGCCAAAAGTACCGTCGCAGAGAGCCACCACAGCCTTGGCAATATCCTCGGGCTGCCCCCAACGTCCAAGCGGAACAAGCCCCCCCTCGATCAGACGGTCGTACTTTTCCTTAACGGCCGCGGTCATGCCCGTAGCAATGATCCCGGGACATATTTCGTTCACGATAATTCCATCGCTTGCCAAGCGGTCGGCAAATAGCTTTGTGATCATCGAAACGCCTGCCTTGGAGATACAGTATTCTCCGCGGCTGGTAGAACTGGTATATGCGGAGCAGGAGGAAATGTTGACAATGCTTCCGCCCCTTCCCTGCTTTAACATTTCATTGGCAACCGCCTGTGTTAAAAACAGCGTCCCCTTCGTGTTGATCCCCATCACAAAATCATAGCTTTCCTCGGTCATTTCGAGAATATCCTTGCGAACACGGGGAGCTACGCCCGCGACGTTGATAAGAGCAGAAAGCTCCCCCTTCTCACACGCCAGCTTTACAAGTGCCTCGCGTGATTCCGCGCTCGCAAGATCCCCCTTGAAATAGGCAAACTCAAAGCCATCAAACGCGGAAAGCTCCGGCGCATCGATCACGTCCATTCCAACGATCGCATACCCGTTTTGGGCAAGCTTAATTGCGCTTGCTTTTCCAATTCCGCCGGCAACGCCGGTTACAATTGCTACCTTCATTTTTGTATCTCCTTGTAAAGATTTCTGTAATATTCGTTAAATACGGCACAGCCGGACACTTGCTTTGCTCTCATCAGCTCGGTGCATTTCGAGCAAGCAAGGCAGCATTTTTTGGAGTCAAACCGCCCCTCGCTATAATCCCGATAAAAGTCGGGATACGCAAGCCACATTCTTCCATATCCTACAAGATCACATACGCCGGAAGCGATCTGCCGTTCAGACTGCCGGAAAAGATCTTCGCGATAATAGGAAAGCCCCGAGCCAACCACAGGTAGTGAGGGAAAACGCTCTTTGATATGTTTTTCAATGTACTCAAAGCGTGCAAGTCCTTCCGCAGGAGCTTCCGGAGCTTTGTAACCTCCCTTGCGATACGGACGGTTGACGTGGGGATTGTAATAGGGATTTCCAACCGTTACGTTGAGCATTTGCAATCCCTCGTCGACCAGCATGCCGATGAGACGGTCGGGCTCCTGCAGATCCAACTCGTTTTGCTCTGTCGTACCAAACCCGTAAGGCTTTGGAACCATATCCGCAACGCTGAGGCGTGTCGTCAGCAAAATATGCTTTGGAATCGCGTCTCGCACCCTACGAAAAGCATCCAGGTAAAGGCGCGTACGATTTTCAAAGCTGCCGCCATAGCGCCCTTTTCGTGTGAATGCCGACAAAAGCTCCTGAAACAGGTAGCCGTGACAAGACTTAACGTCCACACCGTCAAATCCCGCTTCCACCGCCAAGCGTGCCGATTCCGCGTATTTTTCGGAAAGCGTGTCCAGATATTCGTCGCTCACGATATTCTCATCGGTCACAGGGCGACGCTCCTCATAGATCGGATGACGGTAGGCGATCATCGGCACAATGCTCTGTCTGCCGGAATGGGTAAGCTGAAGGATAAGCACAGGACTTGAGCCGCACTCCTCCATGGCGATCCTTCTCATGTCCTGCAAAAGCAAGCGAAATTTTTCAAGATTATCCCGTGTCAGCATCATTTGCCTTGGATTGGTCCTTCCCTCGGGGCAAACCGCATTCGCCTCAAACCAAATAAGACCTGCTCCGCTTCTTGCAGCCCTGAGATATTTGTCAACCGTCAATTGGCTCGGACTTCCGTCCGTGTTGCAGTCACAGCCCTCCATCGGTTGCAAAACAACACGATTGCAAAACTCCACGCTTCCAATTTGAATAGATCTTTCAATCATTCTTTTGACCTCTTTCCGTTATCTATGTTTTCATTATATCATCTGTTAAAAGAAATGTATATGATCAAATTTGCATATTATATTGCATTTCTTGCAAACATGTGTTATAATTTGTAAAAAGCGGTTTTCCAAAGATCACATTTTTTTGTTTTGCGGAGAAAAAGCTACGAGGAGGGATATCATGAAAAGCATCGTAAGTACCAATGAATTCAGGCTTGAATATATCGAAAGCAACATCAGCCATCCTATCGTGTGGGAACGTCACTGTCATACACAATTTGAAATGATCGCGGTTGCAGACGGAGATATCACCGTCATGCTTGAAGGACAAAATCACCGTTTAAAGAGCGATCAGATCATCATCCTCCCCCCTCTTTCCTACCATACTGTTACTGCAAATGAAAAAGGAAGCTATCATCGCATCACGGCGTTATTCGATCTTTCGGACATTCCGAAGGTTCTGCAGCTCGAGTTTGAAAAAAAAGAAAAGGATGCCATAATTATTTCCTCCCATTACGCGCAAAAGCTAAAGGAAATATGTCAAAAAAATCAAGCGGCGTTTTACGCACCGCTTTTGCAAAGTCTGATGGTGCAAATTTTTTACGACGCCCTTCAGGCAAACGAAAAAGTCGATGACATTGAAACCGACGAGTTTTTAAAAAAGTCCATTCAATATATCGACCTGCATTTACATGAAAAAATCTGCTTGGATGATCTTGCAAAGCATACCGCAAGATCAAAGTCCTCCTTCTGTCATCTCTTTGAGAAAAAAATGAATATTTCGCCCAAGCAATATATTCTTCAAAAAAAGCTTGCCGTTGCCAAAAAAATGATTGACGAAGGAACGCCGTACACCGTCGCGGCAGCACAGGTGGGATACGAAAATTACAGCAATTTCTACCGTCTTTATCAAAAAATGAAGCCCCTCGAATAAATAAAAGCAGAGCGTCCGTACGGCATTGTGCCGCACGGACGCTCTATTTGATTACTGATATATATAATGGTAGAAAAACGCGTTAAAGCGATTCCCATACGTCGCCCGCCCGAAGCAAGCGTTCGCGCAGTTTCATCACAGCCAGGGTCTCTTCCCTACCAAAATCTGTTTTGCCGGTTTCGTAGAAGTAAAGGATCTTTTCCATCAGAACAGAAAAGAAATTTGAATCGACGGTAAGATGTTTCGTACTTTTGTCGGAAAGCTCAACGGTCAAAGCGAAAGGCAACGAAGGGTCGTAGATCGCAGTTGCGGCACCCGCATCGCCGTAGCAGATGCGGAATATGCACTGGGTCCCCTGCTTTTCTGCTTTTACAGCCTTTGCGTCGCATCCGAGAAGCTTTACAATCATTTCGATCTGATGCACGATGTATTCATCGGCACTTCTTCCACCGCCGGTAGTGATTACGTTACGGGCTTCCTTCACTTCTTCAAGCTCCGTGGCATAACGAAGCGCGGAAGTGGAAAAAACGCGGGCACCGTATCGGTCGGCAAGAGCAAAGATCTCTTTCGCATCCGCCCCATTGGGCGCAAAGGTCTTGTCGATATAGGTACGCTTTCCGTAACGAAGTGCAACTCTTGCATATTCCAAGTGCTTTTCGGGATTGGAGGGAGCCAGGATCAAAAGCACGTCGCTCTTCTCACACACCTCTTCCATCGTCGCACAAAGCTCCACTCCGTTTTCACGCGCCCATTCCGAGTTGGTCTTGCCATCACGCAGGGAAACCTCAATTTCCCCCCAAGCATAAGCGATCTCATAATCCAAGCCGTCGCGCGCACAGATCTCGCGGATCCATGCGGGGTAGTTGTTTGCGTGCCATTCGGAAAGATAATAATCAATAAATCCGATCTTCATATTGTGCCTCACAGTGTAAGTTCCTTCTTCTCATCTGCCGAGCGGTAGAGAGAATCAAGCAGTTTCATCGTTTCAAGAATACGGGTGATATGATTGCGGTCGCGAACGCCGGTTTCCACAGAATTGAGGAACGCCTCATCCTCGCGCTGATACATATCGGGAATATCGTATTCGGGAGCTTCACTCTCCAACGTATCTCCATTGAAGAAGCTGAAATGATTTCCGTAATCCAAGCGCGCGCCGCCCTTGTCACCAAGAAAATCAATAAACATTTCGCGCTCGGCAATATTCTGTGCCCATGCGCCGTTAAAGGAGATGCTTGCCTTGTCGGTACGGATATAACCGGTGATAAAGTCGTCTACGTCGTTGGTGCCGTTTTCAATGTCGGCAGTATCCTCCGCCCACATGCCCGTATATTTATATGCCTTCATATCCTTTGCCATCTCACTGTACGCGTCGCAGGTCAGGTTCTTTACTTTGGCTTCTCCGAGAATATAGAGGATCAGATCAAAGAAATGCACACCCCAGTCGATCAGAACGCCGCCACCTGACTGTGCTTTCGTTGTAAAAGCACCCCCAAGGCCCGGAATACTTCTGTTGTTGCGGAAAGAGCAATAAACGTGATAAATGTTACCGAATTTGCCCTCGCGGTTCCACTGCTCCAGCATTTCAACCGACTTGTGATAACGGTTGCAAACACCGATATTGAGGATCTTCCCTTGCTTTTCTGCCTCCTCTGCCATCTCAACGGAAAGTGCGTAGTTCACGGTGATGGGCTTTTCGCACATAACGTGTTTACCTGCGCGAAGTGCATCCATCGTAACCGTGTAGTGTGCGTAGTTGGGAGTCAGAACAAAAACGGCATCGACCTCCGGGTCGCTCAACGCCACGTGATAGTCGGTAATGACTTCTTCTACAAAAGGAAAATCTTCCTTAATCCTTTCTGCCTTTTCAAGAATCAGGTCACACGCGTATTTTACGCGGATCCCCTCCATTTTAGAAAACGCGGGAAAATGCGCATTTCTTGCAATTCTTCCGCAACCGATCACAGCCAAGGTTTTCATTTTTACGTACTTCCTTTCTTTGTCAATGCTTTTGGGTATATCCGCGTATGTGCGGTACACTCTCTACGGTATAATCATACTATGAAAGAATTGCTTTGTAAATATCATCCTTTTGTATCATTGATGTCATTTTTTTAGATTCTTTGCAAAAAATAAAAAAATGATATCAAAAAAGTTATATTTTTATTGACAAGCTGCATTATTTTGATTACAATATTAAAAACGGCAAAAAGGAGGTACCAATTTGAGCACCACCTATCACATTCACTACAGTCATATTAACGAGCCATTGCAATTTGATAAGCTCAAGCTCGTTCAGATCGGCACAATGCATTGCCGGGATTCCACGGCGATCGCCCGTCATTTACACCGCAACTGGTTTGAATTGACCATTCTGACACACGGCAGCGCCATCATACGAACCAATGACGTTCCCGTAAGGCTTTGCGAGGGTGACATCTATCTTTCCTTCCCCGCCGAATTTCACGAGATCATCCCCGATGGGAACGAACCTTTCCATTTCGACTTTTTCTCTTTTCAGACAGACCATGCTCCCTTCCTCGAAGATCTGGAATACATCATGCAAAATTTTGCGCACGCCGAAGATCGCATCCTGCATAGCAGTATGATACGAGCGCAGGTGCGCGAAACACTGGCACAGCTCCGCCTTCCAGAAAACGTTCCCTACCGAAATGAAATGCTCACAGCCCAGCTTCTTCAGCTTTACATTCTTTTGGTACAGCACTTCAAAAACATCACACCCACACCATCTGCCACTACCGGTGCACAGGCACAACAGTTCTGCTTCTCTTTAATGCACTACATCGACACACACATCTATACCATGAAAACTCCCGGTGAGCTTGCGGAAATCACCAACTACAACTACAGCTATCTCTCCCACCTGTTTCATACGGTGACCTCGCAAACCATCTCCTCCTATTTTCAAAAAAAGAGGCTGGAGACCGCAGCGGCACTCCTTGGTGAGGACGATCTGCAAATTGGCGAGATCGCAACCATGCTTCATTATTCCTCGGTCTACGCTTTTTCCAAGGCATTCCGCGCCTATTTCGGCACTTCCCCCCGCGCTTACAGAGATCTTCCCAAAAAGTAAAACAGTTTCAAAAAAACAGGACTTCCCAAGTGCAACTGCACCCGGGAAGTCCCTTTTGCTTAAAAATTATTCGTACAGCTTGCCCATCTTGAGCAGTCTGTCATACTTCGCCTTTGCGTTATTGCTTGCCTTCTCGAAGAGGTCAGCCGCTCTTTCGGGGAAGGACTGAACAAGACGTGCATAGCGAGCCTCGGACTTGATGAACTCTACGTAATCCGCGGTAGGAGCCTTAGAGTCAATGATGAGCTTATTGGACTCCAGCGTAGGATTGTAGCGGAACATCTGCCAGTAGCCTGCCTCAACTGCCTTCTTCATCTCAAGCTGGCAGTTCTGCATTCCGCCCTTAACACCGTGCATCTCACAGGGAGCGTAGCCGATGATAAGAGAAGGTCCGTTGTAAGCTTCAAGTCGGAGGCCAAGCGGTCTTAGGAAGA
>JAZNEQ010000096.1:0-6981 GCA_045588715.1 Eubacteriales bacterium
AACAAAGCTGTCCACGCTCAATAAGTATCATTGCAGCAAGCGCCGTAATGGGTTTGCTGCAAGAATACATTTGCAAATATTCGTTTCCCTTCTCCTCTTTTCCAAAAGTATATTCAAATATTTTCTCGTCTGCTTGATAGCAAATAACGTCCATATACGGTACACCTTGTTCCACGCAAATTTTCTCAATATTTTTTTCTAGCATTTTCAAAAAAACCTCTTTCTTCCTCGATAATTTTGCGTTTTGGTTATACAGTTATCCATGATAGGAAGTATACGAATTGTAGCGTACGGTTATTATATCATATAATTACGATGATTTCAACCGATTATAATAAAATGCTTTTCGCCCGAAGGAAGAAAAGCTACCTTAATTATTTATTCTTCATCAGCGAAGCGACTTCATTCTTCTTTTCCTTTTTGTCTTGCTTCCGCCGTTTGAACATGACACGCGGGGGGACACCAATCGTTCGCATGGTTGCAATCGTTTTTTAAAAGGGAATTGTGACACCTCATCCACCGCTATCGCGGTCCCCCTTCTCCCACTGGAGAAGGCTTGAGAATGTCTATGAAGCTTGCAAGCAAGCTACTCGCCGGAGAAGGCTTGGTTGTAGATTTTTTTGCTCTGTGCGTAGCCGTATTGCAGGGAGCGAAGCGAACAACTCAAAAGCCTTCCTAAGTGGGGGAAGGGGGACCACTGCGGGGTTCCCCGAACCGAATGAAATGAGGTTTGGGGGTTCTCGCGGATGGTGGATGAGGTGTCACCCCGTTTTGCTTATTTTTTTCTCTCGGCAAAGATCTCCTCCGCGTACCGCACGGTCTCCATGGCGTCACGCGCATAGCGATCCGCTCCGATGGCATCGGCATACTCGCGATTGAGCACCGCTCCGCCCACCACCACGCGGCACGCTGGCGCTTCGCGGCGCAAGAGGCAAATCGTCTCCTCCATCGCGGGCACAGTAGTCGTCATGAGGGCGGAAAGTCCCACCAGGGGCGCCGCCGTCCTCTTTGCCGCCTCTGCAACCGCTTCGGGCGGCACGTCGCGACCGAGGTCAAGGACGTCAAAGCCGTAATTTTCAAGTAAGAGCTTGACGATGTTTTTCCCAATGTCGTGGATATCCCCCTTGACGGTTGCCAACACAACGGTGCATTTTTTGGCTCCTCCGGTCGTAGAAACGTGTGCCTTGATCACTTCAAACGCCGTTTTTGCCGCCTCTGCGCTCATAAGAAGCTGGGGCAGATACACCGTTTTGTTTTCAAAGCCGACCCCCACCGCATCAAGGGCGGGAATGATCTCGTTTTGCACCAAGAGCATCGGGTCGTCCACACAAGAGATCTCTTGCGCGGTCAGTGCCGCGGCACGCTCTGCACGCCCCTTGACGATCGCCGCTCCAAGCTCTGACATGCCCTCGGTTTGGAGACCTTTTATCCCACCGCCGGCGGGCGCCGCCGTTACGGTCAGTGACGCGGCACGTTCGGCAAAGGCGATATAATCACGGCAGTTTTCATCCAAGCCGCACAGCGCACGGTATGCGTAGTAGGTCTTCATCATCTCGGCGGAATACGGATTCATGATCGCGGCGGAAAGTCCGCGGCAAAGCGCCATAGAGAAAAAGGCACCGTTGATCATATCCCGTGCGGGAAGTCCAAACGAAACGTTGGAAACGCCCAAGGAGGTGTGACATCCAAGCTCCTCCCGTATCATGGAGAGCGCCCTCAGGGTCGCCATCGCGGCACCTCCGTCGGCGCTGACAGTCAATGCCAGGGGGTCGAAAATAATATCCTTTTGGTCAATGCCGTATTCTGCGGCTCTCTCAAGGATCCGTTTTGCGATCAAAAGACGCCCCTCTGCGCTTTCGGGGATCCCGTCCTCGTCAAGCGTCAGCGCTACCACAAGGCCGCCGTATTTTTTCACCAACGGGAACACCGCACGCATGGATTCTTCCTTGCCGCTTAGCGAATTGATCATTGCCTTGCCGTTATAAACACGCAACGCCGCCTCCATCGCCTTCGTATCGGAGGAATCGATCTGCAAGGGGAGGTCCGTCACCGCCTGCAACCGTTGCACCACACGACAGAGCATTTCCGCTTCGTCGATTTCGGGAAGTCCCACGTTTACGTCCAAAATATCCACGCCGCACTCTGCCTGTGCCAATCCCTCACCGAGGATATAATCGACGTCGCCCGTTTTGAGCGCTTCTTTAAACCGCTTCTTTCCCGTGGGGTTGATCCGCTCCCCAATGAGCACGGGCGCCTTGTCAAAGAGCACCGCATGCGTGTAGGAGGACACAAGCGTATGCCGCTTGGCTTCTATCGGCACGGGAGAGAGCTCCCGCACGGCGCGTACCGTCTTTTCAATATATGCGGGGGTCGTTCCGCAGCATCCGCCCACGATCCGCACGCCGCGCGCGGCAAGTGTTGCCACCTCTTTTGCAAAGTCGTCGGGCGTTACGTCAAACACGGTCGTTCCCTTCTCTACTCTCGGGAGTCCCGCGTTGGGCTTGAGCAGCACGGGAATTGACGCGTAGGTCAAATACTCCTCTACCACAGGTGCAAGCGCACGGGGGCCCAAGGAGCAATTGACGCCGATGGCATCCGCCCCCATACCCTCCAGCATGGCGACCATTGCCGCAGGCGAAGCACCCGTCATCAGCTTTCCGTCCTCGCCATACGCGTTGGAAACGAACACGGGAAGGGGGCTGTTTTCCTTTGCCGCCAAAAGCGCCGCTTTGGTCTCAAGGCTGTCGTTCATGGTTTCGATCATGATCAGATCCGCGCCGAAGCGAACGCCGAGGCGCACGGTCTTGGCAAAGATCTCTACCGCATCCTCAAAATCAAGGTCACCCAGCGGCTTTAACATCCGACCCAAAGGGCCGATATCAAGTGCCACCCAAGTGGGATGCTCCGCCACGGTCTCTTTTTGCGCAGCACGCGCGCAGTCGATGGCGGCACGCACGATCTCTTCCAATTCCAATTCATCAAATTTCAGCGCGTTGGCACCAAAGGTATTGGTATTGACCACGTGACTTCCCGCCTGAAAATACGCGCGGTGGATCCCCGTGATCACCTCCGGTCGGGAAAGGCACCACCGCTCGGGCAGCTCGCCCGGAAGAAGCCCCTCGCTTTGCAAAAGCGTTCCCATACCGCCGTCAAGGTAAAGAAAATGCTCCTTGATATATTCTGTGATCTTCATTGTTTTCCCCAATGCTCCCTTACTTTTTCTCGCCCAAGATATCCGAAAGATTTTTTTGGATCGCCTCTGCCACGTCAGGCTTGTTCATTGAATACACGTGTACGTTTTTAATGCCGTTTGCAAACAGATCAATGATCTGATCGGTCGCGTAGGCGATCCCCGCCTGCTTCATCGCGGCGGGCGTGCTCCCAAAACGATCGACCAGTGCCTTAAAGCGTTGCGGCATAAAGGAGCCCGACAGCTTGATCGCGCGCTCGACCTGGTTGCCGTTGGTAATGGGCATAATGCCCGGAATAACGGGAACCGTGATCCCTGCCTCGCGGATCTTATAAAGAAAGTTATAAAGTAAATTGTTGTCAAAAAACATTTGCGTGGTCAAAAAGGAACAGCCCGCATCCACCTTTTCCTTCAGATAGCGAATGTCCTCCTTCTGGCTGACGCTTTCGGGATGTATTTCGGGATAGCACGCACCGCCAATGCAAAAATCCGCCGGGCACGCCGCAAGCTCGCGGATGAGATCCACCGCGTGGCGGTATGCCCACCCCGAACGGTCCTTCCCCTCAAGCTCGGGAGTCAGGTCGCCTCGCAACGCCATGACGTTTTCAATCCCCGCCGACTTCATCTCGGCGATCTTCTCCTTGACCGTCTCCTTGGTGGAGGAAACGCAGGTCAGGTGTGCCAGGGTAGGCACGCCGTAATTTTGCTTGATATTTTTCGCAATCTCCAGGGTATAGCGGCTGGTCCCTCCACCGGCTCCGTAGGTCACACTCATAAAAGAGGGAGAAAGCTTTGCGATCTCCTCGGTCGCATTTTTTACACTTTCAAACGCGGTATCGGTCTTTGGGGGAAACACCTCAAAGGACAAGGAATATCCATCCCTTGAAAAAAGCTCTGACAGTTTCATGCAACTACTTCCTTTTTCGTTCATTTTATATTGACTACAGTATACTACAAAAAATGCGTGATTGCAATCGCTTTTTATCATTTAAAGCATAATTTTATGCTTTCAAAGCCTTTTTGAGGGTTAAACACAATACTTATAAAAACTCTTCTGAATTTCGATATCAAAACGAAGCCGCCTTGGCGTTGTGCCCTTAAAAGGACTGCGCCAAAGCGGCCTTGTTTTTGATTGGAAAGATCGGCAGAAAGCTACGGAAGAAGCAGCTGTTCTCCGTTTGTTACGTCGCTGTCGCGGGTGTAAATTCCCCAACGCGAAGTAATAAACCACGCAAAGGTGGTGGAGCACAGGCAGACGATACATACGAAAATTCCCAAGATCGAGGTCAACGCCTTTTTATTGTCCAACCACATCCCACAAGCCTCCAAAGGCGTAGGGGTTACACGTTAAAATTTTGTTTGAGCGCATCGGCAAAGCCGTTTTTGATCTTTTGACCGATGCCAAGCTTAAAGTTGCCCTTGAGCCCGTATTCAAGTGAACTGGTCGGCTCATATCCGCCCTCGTGGATCATCACGTCGTCAACGATGTACGCGCATGCATCGGTATATCCAACAAAGCAAAGATCCTTGCCCTCAAACACCTCGCGCACGATCATTTTAACGTTGTAACAGGGCTCACCGCCCATGGTCGCAATGAAGAAATCATCATCTACGCGAATGATCTGACAAACAAGAGGCAGCACGTCCGAAAGCTTTTCGTATCCGCCGTGGGAGATCAAATACGCATTGGTACGGTTGGGGCCGTAGCGGTCGTCCTTCCAGCGTTCCCAAAGCTTTTGGAAATCCTCAAGAGACCTACCGTACATCTCCAAGGGAATATCAAACTGTACTGCGGAAAAGATCGGCGCTGTGCCGCGCTTCATTTTGCCACTGTCCAGCACTGATTTTACCAAAAGGGAAAGATCCTTACCAAATTTCTCCATCTCCTCGAATGTACCTCTCCTCCACTCCCACGTGCCGTCGTCAAGCGGTACGGCGACCGGGCGCGGACGCACGTCTCCACCAGCGGACTGGGAGAACAGAGAAACACAGCCCTCGTACATTGTATCCAGTTCCCTACAAAGCTTGGCTGGAAATTCGCCACAAAGAGTCAGAGGCGCAGGATAAAATACGGGGTGACAGGCATAGTTTGCAAAAACAGATCTGACCTTCCCCTCAGTATCCTTTACCGCAATTACAAACAGTTCCTTGTCGTGCGGCTTATTGGGATCGGGGCGATTCTGATAATGTCCATTTACCAACGCACGGCGGCTGTCGTTCATTTCAATTTCAATAGATCCGTATTCGTAGTACCCCTCAAACATATTCGCCATCGCGCTGTCAATACACTTTTTTCCGCGCTCGATCAAAAGCGCCTCGTATCTGTCGTCGTGATGTAGAGGATGATACCCACGAGATGCAGGCGTGGTGTGCGCGTGCGTATAGCAAACGCAAACACCCTCTTTTTGAACGCCGTACCTTTCACTTGCATACTCTGCCATGGCATCGTTCAGCGTGCGGTCGTGGAACAAAAGGTCAAAGGACATGAGTATAAATTTACTATCCCCATGATCAAATACCAGGCAACGCGTATACACGTCGTCGTAAATATCCTCGTAGTCTACGTCCATTTTCCCGGAGCAAGCAAGCTTCATTTTAAAGGGTGGGGTCGTAATTTCCTTTGCGGCACCAAATCTCATGATCTACCTCCAAAGCGATTTTATAAAAGCAACGAAACAGAAAAATTAACCTCACTTTCCGTTGCTTGTATTATACAATGCGCGATGGCAGATGTCAAGCAACTTTTCGCGGATACAAAAAATATGACAAAAACAAGCAATATTATTCTATTGGGTATGTAGGATTTTGCCATAAGCTCGTTGCGTACGTTTGAGGGAGATACTGCATATAATCCGTAACACCGCACTTCGTTGGACCGGGAGAATCCGAGAGGGGAAGACAAACAGAAAACCCGAGGCAATGGAGCGTTCCCCTAAAGGACAGTTGGGGTAATACGTTACCTACCGCCAGAAAAAACAGAAACCGCAGATTGATTTTCTGCGGCTTTTGTGCTATAATAGGCATATGAGCAACATCATATGAAATTAAAAGGAGAAATATTTTGAAAATAGCAGGAATATGCTTTTTTATTCTCGGTGGTGTTTTATTATTGATATCAGGATTATATTTTGGTGCCTATTTGATATTTGAAAAATCACCACATAAAACCGGGAAAACACTTGGCAAACTGTGCGGTAGTAAATACAAAAAAGATGTTGCGGTTTGGGCTGGTTTGGGAAAATATGACGGGCCTCCAAGAGTTGCTTTTACCATAAAGCATTTAACAAAATCGAAGTACCTATATAATGTAAATAACAAAATTTATATTTGTGTTTTTGATTTTTGGCGAAAGCCACACAAAATACCAAATAACTCTTGGGTGATTTATCTCAAAGCATTCCCCAGCATTTCATATTTAGACAATGATGAGAATTGCATTGGTGCTTTTGATTTTTTTGCTAAAGCCATTATCTTTTTTGGAATAGCAATATGCACATTTGGCTTGGGAGTTGCATTTTTATCAAAAGTTTAATTCGAATTCTTATAGTAATGCACATTAGTTTATCGACAAATTCCAATTCAGTGAAAAACATTGGGCGCCGATAGCTAAAAGCCTCCCTTGTGTAAAGGGAGGTGGCACTCGAAGCGTGACGGAGGGATTGTAACAGGTTAGACTTCTCATAAAACAATCCCTCACCGCCTGCGGCGGTGCTCCCTTTACGCAAGGGAGCCTTTTTTATGTTCATCTATGCCTTATCAATTTTTTCTACCCCAACTATTGACAAAGAGCC
>JAZNEQ010000097.1:0-8112 GCA_045588715.1 Eubacteriales bacterium
CAAGGGATCCAAAACGCCCTTGGCGAAGCGCGCGTAATAATACCCCGAAATGTAAGAACCGAGCGGAGGGGTCACGTCCACTCTTGAAAATCCAACCTTTAACATACGAAGCTCCTTTTTTATATTGATTTGTTTTTTAAAGCGTATTGATCAAAGAAACCGCCGCATCCACACATTTTTCTTCAAGATTTATGGGGAAAGGCGAGGAATTTGCCTCGTAGCCGCCCTCCGTAAGTGCCTTTGCGGTAGGAAGATAGCCCTCATATCCGTTGGCACAGCAAGCGGTGATTACGGTTACGTCGGGACAGCTCTCCCGCACGGCAACCCCGTAGTGCGTAAAGGGCTCGCCGCCAAAGCCGACAAAAGCAAATTGCCCCAAGCGCAAAACGCTGACAGGCACCTGTTGAAACGCGGGGGCTACGCGGAGGCGTGTGATCCGTCCCGCTCTCCCAAGCTCCGCGCCCGTGGGCTTGTACGAAAGCTTGTTTGCACGATGATCCGCCAAAAAGCGAACGCATTCGTCATAACATTCAGCCCCCTCCATGCGTGTGGGAAGAACGACCGTTCGAACGCCGCCCGCAACGCGGAGGGATTCCTGTACCTCGGTCTTATTCCAGATCGAAAGCACCGTATCCGCGATCACGCGCCCCATGTGCGCCGCGTGGTCGTAGCCGCTGCGATTTCCTCCCACCCAGTCGCAATGGTTGCTGTCTCCCTGGCATCCGTTGAGAAGCAGGCAGGAGACGTTTTCAAGATCGGCTTCCACGTATCTGCGCACAAAGCCGGGCCAGTCGGCAGAGAGATATTCTCCACCGATCACGTCGGGATGCGTGCAGAAATTGACCAGCGCAATATCCTTTTTTCCCTCTCTCGCAAAGCGTAAAAGGCGCACGGTATTGTCGGGTGTCTCGCAGGGGCGAACGATCTCATCCACACGGTTCCACGGATTCGTTGCGACCGTTCCGTCCTTCATATAATAGCGGCGCACGAACGCGATCTGCTCGGCAGTCTCCTGCGCGGCATATCCAAGCGTTGCCTTGCTCATATCGTCAAGCGCCATTTTGGCAACGTCGCAATACTTCAGGCGAAGCATTTTACAGTACAGCTCGTCCGTCGGCACGATCTTCTCACCGCGTGCCTTTTTGAAATGCGGATCCAAAAAAGCGTATGAGGTATGCTGATGAAGCGCCGTAAGCATGATATGATCGCAATGGACACCCGTGGCGGCGGAGATCTCACCGCGCAAAGTGTCGCACGTGATACGGTCAACACCGATCAGATCCGCAGCGATCATCAAATTGGTCGTCTCTCCATCGGAAAACGCAATGGCGTTGAGCTGTATGGGATCCAAAACGCCCTTTGCGTAGCGCTCCGAAAAATATCCCGATACGTAGCTCCCCATAGGTGGGGTAACGTCCAAGCGTGCAAATCCAGCCTTTAACATAGAAGCTCCTCCTAAAAATCAAAGATTTACAGATCCGCGTATACGTCAAGTACACCCTACGTGTCCATTTTACAACACATCGCGTCACTTGTATTTAGAAAATCGTAATTTTTTTTTGCACATTTGTAAACCCGAATCATCCCGTTTCATACGCAATGCACCTACGACCGTTTCCATTATAGCCCTTTTCTTTGAGAAAATCAACAGATCTCAAAAAAAAACACATGATTTTAAAAAAACGTGGCATACTGAAAAACAAAAACCGGGGAGGACCTTTATGGAACAAACAAAAGAAAAGGGAGCGCGCGTCGATCCGCGCAAATGCGCCGTGATCGGTTGCGGACACGTGGGTGCCACGGTGGCTTATACCCTGATGCAATCGGGCTTGCTCTCAGATCTTGTTCTGATCGACATCGATCGGGATAAGGCGCGCGGCGAGGCGGCGGATCTCTCGCACGCTCTTCCCTTTTACAACCCAATGGATATATACGCCGGGGATTACTCCGACCTTACAGAATGCGGCATTGTGATCCTTTGCGCGGGAGAAGGTCAGCGCCGCGGCGAAAAGCGTACTGATGCGATGTTTGAAAACGCGCGTATTTTTGAATCGATCGTGAAAAATCTTGTGATCTACAATAAAGACGCGATCCTCCTTACCGTCACCAACCCCGTAGAGATCCTTACGCAATTCGTAAAAAAGATTTCCGGGTTTCCCTCTCATCGTGTGATCGGCGCGGGGACGGTGCTTGACACGGCGCGGCTCAAGCAAAAGCTTGGCGCCTATCTCGGTGTGGACAGCAGAAACGTGCATTCCTTTATCATCGGTGAGCACGGCGAGCACGAGCTGCCCGTATGGAGCTCCGCCAATATTTCGGGAGTGGATTTTCTGCACTATTGCGAAAGCTGCAAGCGAAGCTTTGATCCCCATATGCCGGAGCGCATCTTCTCCGAGGTGAGAGAAAGCGGATACGAGGTACTGCGCGCCAAGGGAGCTACCTATTACGGCATTGGCGCATCGGTATGCCGCATCGTTTCTGCGATCCTTCGTGATGAGCACGCCATTTTACCGGTCTCCGTCGCAGTGGACGGTCATTACGGTCTTGAGGACGTTTATATGAGCCTCCCCGCCGTGATCTCAAGCACCGGGGTGCACCGTGTGCTTGAAATTCCGCTCTCGCACACAGAGGAGGAGCGCTTATTCCTTGCCGCCGATCAGCTAAAGGCAAAAAATGCGGAGCTGGAACAAGCCTTTGTCTAAAAAAGGCGCTCCGAGTCAAAACGGCTCGGAGCGCCAAAAATATTTTTAAATTACATCAAAGAACGGTACAGCGCGATGATATCGTCAAGCGTGGGATCCTTGGGATTGCCGGGACGGCAAGCGTCTGCCATTGCGGACTCGGCAAGGAAGAGAACGTCCTCCTCCTTAGCGATCGCTTTAAGATCTGCGGGGATTCCTACGTCAACGGAAAGCTGACGGACAGCATCGACAGCCGCGCGGCGATATTCCTCGGGGGTCATGCTCTCGGTTCCCTCAACACCCATCGCACGTGCAATGTCGCGGTACTTTTCGCCCGTAGCGGGAGCGTTGTATTCCATAACGGTAGGAAGAAGAATGGCGTTTGCAACACCGTGGGGGGTATCGTACACAGCGCCCAGGGAGTGCGCCATGGAGTGAACGATGCCAAGGCCTACGTTAGAAAAGCCCATACCCGCAATATACTGACCGAGTGCCATACCCTCTCTGCCCTCGGGGGTGTTGTTGACAGCGCCGCGCAGGCTCTTTGCGATCAGCTCGATCGCCTTGAGGTGGAACATATCGGTCATCTCCCAAGCGCCCTTGGTGATGTAGCCCTCGATCGCGTGGGTCAGAGCGTCCATACCCGTAGCGGCGGTCAGCCCCTTGGGCATCGAGCTCATCAGCTCGGGATCGATGATCGCCACAACGGGAATATCGTGTACGTCAACGCAAACGAACTTTCTCTTCTTTTCCACGTCGGTGATCACGTAGTTGATCGTTACCTCTGCCGCGGTACCAGCGGTCGTGGGGATCGCAATGATCGGAATGGAGGGATTCTTGGTGGGAGCCACACCCTCAAGGCTTCTTACGTCCTCAAACTCGGGGTTAGCGATAATGATACCGATGGCCTTACAGGTATCCATAGAGGAGCCGCCGCCCACCGCGATCAGGCAGTCAGCGCCCGACGCCTTAAATGCGGCAACGCCGCTTTGCACGTTTTCAATGGTGGGATTCGCCTTGATCTCGGAATATACCTCGTAAGCAAAGCCTGCGCCGTCCAGTACGTCGAGGACCTTTTGCGTAACGCCAAACTTGATCAGATCGGGGTCAGAGCATACCAATGCCTTGTGAAAGCCCCTTGCCTTGACCTCAGCTGCCAGCTCCTTAACAGAGCCCGCGCCGTGATAAGAAGTCTCGTTCAGAATAATTCTTGCCATGTTTCGTTTCCTCCGTTTTATTTATCTTTCTTGTATCGCTTGACGTGCACGAAAAAAAGATTGCTATCTTTTTAACACACTTCTTAATCAGTATAGCAGAAAAAAACGGATATGTCAATACTTAGGAGAGTTCTTTTTTCAAACTCGTTAAAATCTTTTTTTCCTCGCGCGAGACCTTGACCTGCGTCAGCCCAAGCAATGCCCCCGTCTGTTGCTGGGTCAGCCCCTTAAAATAACGCAACAGCACGATCTGTCGCCAAAGCGCGGGAAGCTGCATAATGCTTTGCGAAAGTGCAATGCGGTCGCAAATACGCTCGCTTTCATTTTCGCTTTCCTCATCGGCAAGTACCCCCTCATAGGTCACGGAATCCTCGCCGTAAACAAACTCCGACAGCGAGTTAACGGGGGAAATGGCATCCAGTGAGATCGCCGCCTCCTCGGCACTCATTCCACAGCGTGCGGCAAGCTCCGCAATTCCCGCTTCCCTGCCTTCCTCGGCGGCAATGCGGTTACGCTCATGCATAAGACTTACTCCCTGCCGCTTATAAATACGGCTGACCTTCAAGGGACCGTCGTCGCGCAAATGTCTACGGATCTCTCCCACGATCAGGGGAACGGCGTAGGTGGAAAATGCGGTACCCCGTTCCAGGGAAAAGGAACGGATCGCTTTTAACATCCCGATCATACCGATCTGGACAAGATCCTCATATTCGGTTCCTCTGTCTCGAAAGCGGTGGGCGACCGTACGGACAAGCCCCATGTTTTCCTCCACCAAAGTTGCTTCCGCCTCCGCGTCCCCGTCCTTCACTCTCAAAAGAAGCTCGCTGTTACGCTCATAAATAGACAATTGCTCCATGCATTCACCTCAAACAAAAACGTGAAAAAATCACTTATGTAACCGTTTGAGAAGTGTAACTGTCGTCCCCCTTCCAACGCGACTGCGAACGCGCAATTCATCGCAAAAGCTCTCCATAACGGTAAAGCCCATACCGCTCCGCTCACCCTCGGCATCGGTAGTAAAGAGCGGTTCTCTTGCCGCCTTTACGTTTTCAATACCGCAGCCGCGGTCGCGGATCTCGATCTGCACAAGACGACCCTCGCACAGCTTAACGCCGATCTCGATCTCCCCCACCGTATCGCGGTATGCGTGCACAATACAATTGGTCACCGCCTCGGAGACCGCGCACTTGATATCGGCGATCTCAAGTGCCGTTGGATTGAGCTGTGCGCAAAATGCCGCAACGGCGGCGCGTGCCATTCCCTCGTTGACGGAAAGAGACGGGAGCCTCAGCTTCATTTCATTTTCCACCGCCGCACAAAATTCCACTTTGTTGTTTTTCATGCTTTTATCCTCTTTTACTTCACTTTTGTTTTTAAAACAGTCACCATGCGCTCCATCCCCGCAAGTCGCATGATCTTTATCACCGCGGGACTGGGGTCAAGCACGCAAAGCTCTCCGCCGTATTTTTTAACGAGCGCAAAACGCCCCATGATCAGTCCAAGTCCCGAGCTGTCCATAAAATCCACTGCGGAAAGCTCCAGCATCACGCGCGACGGGCGCATAGCAAGGATCTTTTCATCCATCTCGGTTCTGACACTGACGGCGCTGTGATGATCGATCTCGCCGCCCACACGAATGATCAAGGCATCGCGCCGCTCCTCATACGTGATCTGTCCGCCCTTTTTTATCATAATTTCACCCCCTGAGCTTGTCTTTTTTCCATTGTAGCACACGGTCGCCGAAAAAAATGTCGGAATAGGACGCTCCAAAAAATATATATCACAAAAAACTCCGTGTCAATAGGGCGACACTCTAAAGGACAGTTTTACCTACCGGCAGAAAAAAGCAGAAACCGCAGATTATTTTTCTGCGGTTTCTATATTATATTAAGCGGTATGGATACGGGGGTTATACACCATATCCATCTTCCTCTTGGGTTAAATCGATATATTGCAACGTATAATCACTAAACATATTTCGGGAGCTTTCAATACGCTTAATTGAGTAATCACAGTAAAATGCTTCAGTTTCTATGCCCAAACTATTTCTTCCGTTGTTTATGGCAGCGAGCATAGTTGTTCCGCTACCACAGAAAGGGTCAAGAACCGTGTCTCCAACAAAGGAAAACATTTTTACAAGTCTATTAGCAAGCTCTAACGGAAAAGGTGCAGGGTGTCCGTTTTTTGTTGATGCTCCAGGCATTTCCCAAATTTGGCTAAACCAATTTTGAAAGTCTTCTTTGTCCATCTTGCTTTCTATACGTTGTTGTTCTGTTGGTTGTCTGTAGCCCCCTGGTTTTCGTTCCATTAAAATGTATTCAACATCATTTTTTATGATAGCATTAGGTTCATAAGGCTTTCCTAAAATAGAGCTGTTAGTGTTTGCTTCAAATTTTGCATTTGAAATTTTATGCCAAAGTATAGGGTTTAAGTTATCAAATCCTATTTTACGACAAGAAACTGCTATATCTGAATGAAGAGGCATTACAACATGACGTCCATACTTCTTTCTTGATAAGCATACATCACCAACAACACAAACAATACGTCCGCCAGGAACTAAAACTCTATAGCACTCTTTCCAAACCTTATCAAGTTCGTTGATAAAGTCCTGATAGTTTTCTAATATACCGAGCTGATTTTTGCCTTTTCGATATTCTTTTAAATTAAAGTATGGAGGAGAAGTTAATACCAATTGTACACTTTTATCTGGAATATAACTCATATCTCGCGCATCCGCATGATAAAGAAAATGGTTGGTCACAATTATTATCTCCTTATAAAATGAGAGAGTGCCGCACTAAGCATAGAAACAGCAAAAGCTTCAAATGATAGGTGTTCGCGAGGAAAATTGTATGTAATCTCTTCCTCCGAAAAAGATGTCGTTGTAAAACATGCTGCAGAATACTGACGTTCTAAAAGAAGCTTTTGGCAGAAAATCTCATAACGTTCTTTGTATGATGCATCAATAAATTCTTCCAAAACATCAAAGTGGGGAGATCTAACACGAACTGGTTCGTTGGATTTATAACAATCTTCAAGTACCATAAAATATCCCAACCAAGGTGCTTTTTGATCTCCAAACACCCCTTCGCGATATGCGGTCCAAATATCCAGTGCGGTTCCCATAGCTTCTTCTGTACGATTATTAAAATTGTTTCCAAAAGAAGGACCTACTTGACTCTTAAATTCTATTGCGATAACCAGCTCGTCACCATCAACAACCAATAAATCCCACTTTTTATTTGGGCGAAAGTAGCCGGGGAGTTCCAAATCAGACGATGTAAAAATACATTCTTCAGGAACACCATTGAATACTAAGAGATCACAAATTAGATCAACAAAACCATCAAGCTGCTTTCCCCCGGTAACCGCTCCTCTGTTGCCTTGATCTCGTACACCGTGAGCGGTTTGCTTGGTAATTTGACCACTTCTTGTGTTCCAAAAATATTGAATTGCACTTTCGATTCTTTCATTTAAATCTATAGGAAGTTTTATAGAATTCATAAGATTTTATCCTCCAGTTATTTTTTATCATTTGTGAGTTCGATTATATCGCCTATATCACACTGCAAAGCGGTACAAATTTTCACCAGCACATCAGTTGTAACATTTTCATTTTTGCCAAGCTTCGCCATTGAAGCATGACTTATTCCTGCGGCAATACATAAATCTTTTTTCTTCATATCTTTATCGATCAACATCTTCCATAGTTTTTTATAACTAACCGACATATCAACCACTCCTGTTGTAATATTCGTATTAACAAAATGCTGATTATAAATCAGCAAACGCTGAATTTAAGTAAATTATATCATATCTATATTGTGTTTTCAATAGGTCATTGTAAATAATTTTCAACATATTTTCAAAAAAATATTTACCCGAGTGAACAAGAGTTTTGGCCAATGTATGAAAATAACGACTATGATATTTCTAATGATCTTATTTGTTCACCTATAACTTGTCAATTTTCCTGACAAGCACTGCATTTGTGGACACAAATGCAAAACACGGCATACCTCTTTCGAGATATGCCGTGTTTTGAAAACTGTCCTTTAGGGTACGTCCCTATTTACACGGAGTTTTTAAAACGGTTATTTTTCTTTGGGATATACCTTATAACGGTGCAGAATGTTCAGATCCTCCTCCATATCAAGACCGTGAGACCCTAAGCCGCCGTCGATCTCGTGGCACCCGTGATCCATCGCAAA
>JAZNEQ010000098.1:0-13315 GCA_045588715.1 Eubacteriales bacterium
CAAGCTTTTCGCCTGCCTCAATAGCCGGACGCGTAAGGATTATTCTTGAAACCTGTTTATCTCGCAGAGCGCGTATCGCCATAGCTACGGCAAGAAATGTCTTTCCCGTTCCCGCGGGTCCCACCCCGAGAACAATGGTATTGCGCTTGATCGATTCAATATACTGCTGTTGCCCTACGGTTTTCGCCTTGACAGGCTTTCCCCTCGTGGTAAGGCAAATGCAAGAATCCCCCAAGGCAGCAAGGGATTCCTCCTCTCCCGCCGCGATCATATCCAGAGCATATTGCAGAGATTGCTCGGTGATCACCTCGGTCTTTGCGCAAAGCTCGTGTAAATACGAAACGCATTTTGCGGCGGATGCGACCGCCGTATCATTCTCGCCCTCAATAACGATCGAATCTCCCGTGTCGCTTTCGCGGTTGCGAAGCGTTACGTCAAATTGCTTTTCTATTCTGTGAGCGTGACAATCAAAACTGCCGAATATCTTTGCCGTTGCGTCTGTATGCTCCATTTTTACGATCTTACGGTTCATAAATATCCTCTCTATTCCACGATTTCAAGCTCCTGCAAAACCGCGATGTTCTCAATACAGGAAATTTTACATTCCAAAAAAACGCCGTCCTCATCTATGCGCCGGGCAATGGTTTTCGAAAGGATCTGAACACTTTCCGAAAGCCCCTCAAGCTGCTCGTCAAGCTTTGAAAAAGCCATCTCGACCGCCTCATTTTGCGACCTTGATCGCTCCTCGTCCGTATAGTATCTTGCAACGTGCGAGACTGCGGAGATCGGCAACACGTGCGCTCCCGCAAAAATGGGAACACTATCCTTTTCTATTATATCACAAGGCATACCTGCTTTTCCAGTACTTTTGAAAATTTTCATTGAAAAATCAAAAAAATTAAACGTAATATCCAATGTTTTTTCATCACCGTATACTCTTTCGGTGTAAGTCAAGGGTACGTTTATACAGAGAACTCGCTCGGTGCGTGCCATCACCCGTCCCGCGGCCCTTGTAAACCTGCATCCCGCGCGCTCTCCCTCCAAGATACCGCTCACCAAAAGCTCCCCTTTTTTTACCGCCTGCCCCACCTTTACCGCACTCTCTCCGCGAAACAATTCAAGATATTCGATCTGTCCGTCTCGCTCCGCGATCAGATTGGCGGGAAGCATCGTTTCTTCTTCCCCTTTTTGTATGCTCTCTATCACCTGTACGTTCGCCACAGTGCCGTCAAGATTGATACTGATCCATGACAGCTGATCGGTAGAGATCAAAATACGGTTTTCAAGACTCGGCACGTCAATTGTCGGAAGATAGCTTCCCACAAAGAGTCCGTTCTCCCGTAAGATCGTACTGATCTCCGAGGCGCTGAGCCGCTCGTTTCCCTGGGTCTTGATCTCCCAGACAAAGCGCCCCGATGCCACCAATAAAAAAACAGCGACAAGAGCCCCCGCGAAAAGCCCCGGCCGCTTGATAAGGTTCAGAAAAAGAAAAGGGAGCCCCGTATATTCAACATTCCGAAGCTCGATCCCGTATTTTTTACAGTCGGCAAGGATCCGCCTTCCCAAAGGTGCCAAAAAACGCAAGCGGATCCCACCGTCATGGGAACATAAGAAATCACTGTACGGATATCCCCGTGTCAGACAAAGATTCAACAGCGCCGTGCGGTACTCCGCGTCTGCTTCCACGGTAATGCCGCCCGCTAAAAAAAGCGCAATACTCACGCCATGCCCTCCCCCTTCGTCACTTCCGTGCACTCACCGCCGCATACACCTCTGCAATACCCAATCCCCTCAAGTCGCCCCTCCACACTCACGCACCCCGCGTTAAAGGAGGTACAGATCAGATCCGTTCCGCGCACAAAAAGATGCCTCTTTCCTACACAAAGGCAAATACGCTCCGGAGAATAGCAAAGGATCCTGCGGCATCCGTATACGGTAGCGCCCCGCTCACCGTGCAATACAGCCGTATCCTTATAGATCATACCCGCACAAAGACCGGCGTTCGCCGTCTTTTTTTGTCCGCTTCTTTTACGGTTTTCCATATTCCCTCCTCCAAAAAAGCACTACGGTCATAAAAAACGCACCGCACGCGTAATTTGATAAGGGTGACGGCAAGAGCACCTCTTCGCCACCGCATTCACCTCATTCTATGCGCAAAAGGAGCTTCCAATGACACGCACCTTATATTGCAAATCACGAAAAAAAGCACCTTTTCGGATCGGATCTTTTGTAACGGCGATGCTTTCCTTCTTTTGCATTTTGCTTCTCTTTAAAAATTCGCAGGCAGCAATAGAATACGTCACGCGCGGGCTTCGTATCGCGGCAGGGACCGTTATTCCCGCACTTTTTCCGTTTATGGTGCTTTCGGAGTTGATCGTTTCGGGCGCGCTTGGCAACGTTTGCTTTTTTCTGCGTCCCCTCTGTCGCCTTTTGCATTTGGACGACGCAGGTGGCTGCTCTTACCTTCTCGGCATTTTCTGCGGCGCCCCCGTCGGAGCGCGGTGCCTTATCGGAGCTTATGAGAGAGGCGCCGTCGAAAAAAGAGAATGTGAGTATCTTCTGGGGCTTTCCACTATTCCCTCCTCTGCCTTTCTTATCAACGCAGTGGGAAGTCTTTTATGGGAAAGCCCCCGTTTTGGTTATCTCTTGTTTTTATGCACACTTCTCTCCTCCCTGCTTCCTACCCTTTTTCTTTTTCAAAAAATAAAAAAAGGGCACCACCATTCACCTCCCTTTTCCACGTGTGGGGGAGGGAGCGGAGCCACCCTGTTTGCAAATGCGATCAAGGGATGCACGGGAGCGCTTCTCTCGGTCACCTCATATATCGTATTCTTTTCGGTTCTTACAGGAACGCTGGAGCTGGTCTTGCGTCCTTTTTCCTTGCCTGAGCCTCTGCTCGCCACACTTTCCTCGTTTCTTGAAATATCAGACGGCATGAGCCGTATTTCCGCCATGGATCACACAAAGCCCGCCGCAATGCTTTGCGCATTTGCGGCGGGCTGGGGTGGACTTTCGGTACATTGTCAGGTGCTTTCCATTTGTGACGGAAGCGGACTTTCCCTGCGGCCCTATTTCATTTTCAAAGCATTCATGGCGCTTCTTTCAGCGTTGCTCATGGCACTGCTTCTGATGCTAATTCCGCTGTAATTCAAATCAGACGTCGATATCCTTCATATAACGGCTTCCGTTCTCTGTGATAAACTGTTTTCTGGCAGGAAGATTATCACCAAGAAGCGTATCGAATATCATTTCCGTGGCAGCAGCATCCGCGGGGGAAACCGAGATCAGGCGTCTCGTTTCGGGGTTCATCATAATTTGCCACATCATATCGGGGTCGTTCTCACCAAGCCCCTTGGAGCGCTGCAAGGTATACTTTTTATTTCCAAGCTTTTTAAGGATCTCTGATTTTTCAAATTCATCGTAGGCAAACAACGTTTCATCCTTCGTTGTGATCTCGAACAGCGGCGACTCCGCAATAAAGACCTTGTGCTCCGCAAGAAGCGTGGGAAGAAGACGGTAAAACAGGGTCAAAAGCAAGGTTCTGATCTGGAAGCCATCCTCATCCGCATCGGTACAGATAATGACCTTGGACCAACGCAAATTGGCAAGATCAAAGGCGCTCAGATCCTTCTGTTTTTTGTTTGTGATCTCCACGCCGCAACCGATCACTTTAAGAAGATCGGTAATGATCTCACTCTTAAATATTTTGTCGTAATCACTCTTAAGACAGTTCAGCGTTTTTCCGCGCACGGGAATGATCGCCTGAAATTCCGCGTTTCTTCCCAGCTTACACGAGGTCAGAGCACTGTCTCCCTCAACGATATAAAGCTCTGCCACAGAGGGATCCTTCGAGCGACAATTGACAAACTTCTCCACGCGGTTTGCCGCGTCGATCGAGCCGGAGAGCTTCTTTTTCACGTCAACGCGTGCGCGCTCTGCGGTTTCACGGCTGCGCTTGTTGACAAGGACCTGCTTGGCAAAAAGCTCTGCTGCCTTGGGGTTTTCGATAAAGTAGACCTCCAGCTTTTGTCTTATGAACTCATTGAGCGCATCGGCGATAAAAGCATTGTTGATCGCTTTTTTCGTTTGGTTTTCATACGAGGTCATGGTGGAAAAGCTGTTGATCACAAGCACAAGGCTGTCCGAAATATCACCAAAGGTGATCTTCCCCTCGTTTTTCGTATAAAGGTTATTTGCCTTAAGATACTTATCCGTAACGTTGGTAAACGCCAATTTCACCGCACGGTCGGGAGATCCGCCATATTCAAGGAAGCTGGAATTGTGATAATATTCCAACATATTGACGGTATTGGAAACGCAAAAGGAAATATCCGCCTTGAATTTATATTCGTCAAGGTCTGCACGGTCACGGCCCTGCGTTTCCAAATGCCACGATACAGGCTCGGTCAAGGAAGCATCTCCCACACGTTCCAAAAGGTAATCGGAAATACCGTTTTCGTAAACAAAGCGTTCCTCCGTAAAGCTTTCATCCTCCTGCTCCAAATGGAGAACAAATGCAATTCCGGGGTTGACCACCGCCTGACGGTGTAATACGTCACGGAAAAACTCGTGCGGAATATTGATATCCGTAAACACCTTAAGATCGGGGCGCCACAAAACCACCGTCCCCGTTCTTTTTTCCTTGGGAGAAAGAGGCCTCTCCTGAAGCTCTCCGCTTACCTCCCCGCGACGGAAGCGAATACTACGTTCTATTTTCCCGTCATAGGATTTGACGATCATATATTCGGATGCGCACTGCGTCGCGCAAGCGCCCAGTCCGTTAAGCCCCAGAGAGTACTCGTAGGCGGCGCCACCCTTGTTGTTTTCGTACTTACCGCCCGCATAAAGCTCGCAGTAAATAAGGTCCCAGTTCCAGCGCCCCTCTGCCTCATTCCATCCGAGCGGAACACCGCGCCCACGGTCATCCACCTCAATGCTCTTATCCTGAAAAACAGTGACCTTGATCACGTTGCCGTGACCTTCCCTTGCCTCATCTACCGAGTTGGAAAGGATTTCAAAAAAGGAGTGCTCACACCCCTCAAGCCCGTCCGAGCCGAAAATAACGGAGGGACGTTTTCTGACGCGATCCGCTCCCTTGAGCGATTTTATGCTTTGATCGTTATACTTTTGTTCTTCGTTTTTTTTGACTGCCATTCAAACGCGTCCTTTCATGCGAACCGATTCGCGATTTCGTACACCGTTTTTATTATAACAGATAAATCGGCTTTTGAAAAGGGGTAAAAATGACAAAAAAACAAAATTTGCATTTTTTTAGCGTTTTTTCTATTGAAAGTCCGATCAAAAATATGTATAATAAAAGAAGCCTATCACGGGCATCAGCACACGCCTGCAAAGGAGGAACACATGAATCGGGATCAGTTGCTGCAGTATTTCCAAAAAAAGCGTTGTACCGTCGTCGGTCTTGGCGTCTCCAACCGCCCCTTGATCGATTTTCTTCTTTCTCTTGGCGCCAATGTGACCGCACGTGACCAAAAAACGCGTGAAGAGCTCGCGCCTCTTGCCGCCGAGCTTGAAGAAAAAGGCGTTTCTCTGTTTTTGGGAGAGAATTATCTTGAAGGGATCGAAGCAGACCTCATTTTCCGCTCCCCGGGACTCCGTCCCGATCTTCCCGCATTTACGCAGGCAATAAAAAAAGGAGCTGTGATGACCTCTGAAATGGAGTTGTTTTTAGAACTCACTCCCGCCACGGTCATCGGCATTACGGGAAGCGACGGAAAAACGACCACGACCACCTTGACAGGGCTCTTCCTTGAAGAAGAGTGTAAAAGACGAGGATCGGGGCAGGTCTTTGTCGGTGGGAACATCGGCAATCCTCTCCTCCCACACGTTTTTGAAATGACGGAGGCAGATTTTGCAGTGCTTGAGCTATCCAGCTTCCAATTGCAAACGATGCGCCGCTCTCCCCAAATCTCAGCACTCACCAACGTCACCGAAAACCATCTCAACTGGCACACGGGGATGGAAGAGTATATCCAAGCAAAGAGTAATATTTTTCGTCACACTCCTGCTCATACTTTTGTAACCAATGCGGAAAACGGGATCACAAAAGCGTTAAGCAATCATTTTGGAGGCAAACTGCTCCTGTTCTCCTCACAAAAACACACAAGAGAAGAATTTGGCGTTTTACCCGACGTCTCTCTGGTTTACGAAAAGGAAAAAGAGATCGTCCTTGACAACGGTGTCTGCCATTCCATGCTAAAAACGGAAAGCATCCGTATTCCCGGCAAGCACAACGTTGAAAATTTTATGACCGCCATTGCCTTAACGCACACGTTCGTCACGCCCGATAGCTTCGAAGCGGTCGCCAAAAGCTTTATGGGCGTTCCCCATCGGCTTGAAAAAGTGCGCATTTTTGACGGCGTGACCTATTACAACAGCTCGATCGACTCCACGCCCGCGCGCACGGCGGCAGCGCTTTCCGCATTGAAGGAAAACCCCATTGTCATTTGCGGCGGCTACGACAAGCACGTTTCCTACGCTCCCTTGGCACGCGCCCTGTGTGAGCGCGCCAAGGCGGTCGTGCTCACGGGCGCCACCGCCGAAAAGATCAAGGCAGAGCTGAATGCCTGCCCCGAGGTCAAGGAAGGACGCCTTCCCATCTACGTGGAACCTTTGTTTGTAGATGCAGTCCACCGCGCAAAAAAGGTTGCAAAGGAGGGAGATACGGTTCTCCTCTCACCCGCCTGTGCCAGCTTTGACGCATTTCGCAATTTTGCGGAGCGCGGCGACACCTTCCGCCGTATCGTAAACGAGTTTTAAAATTTCAATACTTCAGCAAGGAGATACACTACGTTATGGATCAAAACTATCAATCCTCCGAAGAAAGCATTTTCTTCACTCCGGTCAAAAAGAACGCGGCGTACTACCGTAAACAAGCAAGAACCCACCTTACGGGAAAATGGAAAATTGGCTTTCTCGTTTCCTTTCTCGCCATTATTTTAGGCGCTGCCGGAACAAGCATTTCTTCCAATCTCAAACTAGAGAAGGAGGACCTTGAAGAACTTGCCGCTTTCGATCCGCAAGCGCTTCTTGCATTTTTACCCATGTTCATTTTTTTGGGTATCACGGCACTCATCACGACCTTTGCGTTTGACCTCTTCGTTTCGGGTCCCGCCGAGATCGGGTATCACCGTTTCCATCTTGAGGTCGTCGACCAAAACGGCGAGGAGATCGCAGTGCGCACCCTGTTTCGTTTTTTTGGCACCCACTATTTCAAGACCGTGGCACTCCGCCTTCTTCGAACACTCATTCATTTTGCAACGGCGCTTCCGCTCCTTGCCTCCTTCGTTTTGGGCGTGATCCATCTGATCTCCTCCTATCTTCTCTCCCCCGAGCTTAACACGTTGCTTCTTTCTGCGCTTACCTTTACCCTCATCGTATCTCTCGGTTCTTTGATAAGTGCCGCCATCGCCATTCCCATTTCCTATATGTACACAGCCGCCCCCTTTATCATGGCAGATTATCCCGGGGTAGGTGCCATCGAAGCGATGCGCAATTCACGCCACCTCATGCGCGGTCATAAGTGGAAGCTGTTCTGTCTGGATCTTAGCTTTATCGGTTGGATGATCCTCGGCGCCCTCGCGTTTGGCATTGGAATCATTTTCGTGCTTCCCTATTTCAATACCGCGCGCGCTCTTTTCTACAACGACGTTTCGGGACGGGAAACGGCAAAGGAAACCGAATTCCCAAGCCTTGACCCCAACGATTATACCCCTGACTAAAGCACCATCATAAAAAGAAAGGACTTGGCACACGGGTGCCGCATACAAACATGTTTTTTTCCGAAAAGCTTACACAGCTCGCCAAGCGCGCCGAGGAGGCGCTCTCCGAGCAATTCAGATACGTAGATAGCATCGCCTTCCAAAATACACAAAAGGTCATGGATGCCTTCCGTGAACATCGCGTCAGCGACGGTATGTTCCAGTCGACCAGCGGTTACGGCTCCGACGACCGCGGACGCGACGTTTTGGAGGAGGTATGGGCAGACGTATTCGGCGCGGAGTGCGCACTTGTCCGTCATAATATCATCAGCGGCACACACGCCCTTTCCATCGGCCTGTTTGGAATTCTCCGCCCCGGCGACGTTATGTACTCCGTTGCGGGAAAGCCCTACGACACCCTGGAGGAGGTCATTGGCATTTCCGGCACACCCGGAAACGGTTCCTTGCGCGACTTTGGCGTTTCCTATGAGCAAACCGATCTTCGCGACGATGGAAGCTTCAACTTCCCTGAAATAGAGGACAAGCTTCGTTCTCTCGGCGCACGCGCAAAAATGGTATTTGTTCAACGCTCCAAGGGGTATCTCAATCGCAAAACACTCAGCGTTGATGAGATCGGCGAGCTTGTGCGCCGTGTCAAAGCCATCCGTCCCGACACCTTTGTTGTGGTCGACAATTGCTACGGTGAATTTGTAGACACCAAGGAGCCGCCCGCGGTCGGCGCAGATCTTGCCATCGGTTCCTTGATCAAAAATCCGGGTGGGGGCATTGCAGAAACGGGCGGCTACCTTGCGGGAACCCGCCACGCCGTAGAGCTTGCAAGCTATCGCATGACCTCGGTCGGCATCGGTGCTGAGGCAGGCGCCACCCTGGGCCAGAACAAATCCATGTATAAAGGCTTGTTCTTCGCGCCGCATACCACCGCACAAGCACTCAAAACGGCGCTTCTTGCGGCATACGTCTTTGAGGAGCTTGGGTACAGCGTAGAGCCTCGCTGGAACGAGCGCCGTCACGATATCATTCAATCGGTGATCATGGGCAGTGAAGAGGGGCTTTGCGCCTTCTGTCGCGGTATTCAGGAGGGTTCTCCCGTCGACGCCTTTGTCACTCCCGAGCCTTGGGCAATGCCCGGATACGGTGACCGCGTCATCATGGCGGCAGGTGCCTTTACCCAGGGAAGCTCCATCGAGCTTTCTGCCGACGGTCCCATCCGTCCCCCCTACACCGCATTTTTCCAAGGGGGACTTACCTACGAAAGCGGCAGGATCGGCGTTTTATCGGCAGCACAGCGCGTAGAAGAATTGAAGAAATAAACGAAAAAAGCATCCGGCAAAAAGGAAAAAATCCTTTGCGTCGGATGCTTTCTTATATTTTCTTATTTTAAATTCTTGCAACGCCCGTCTTTTTTGCCGCCTCGATCACCGCCTCAGCCACGATCGTTGCTACACGGCGATCCAGTGCCGAGGGGATAATATTTTCTTCGCAAAGCTCCTCCTCGGAAATCAGAGAAGCCAGCGCGTACGAGGTTGCCACCTTCATCTCTTCGTTGATACAACGCGCACGGCAGTCCAACGCTCCGCGGAAGATTCCCGGGAACGCCAATACGTTGTTGATCTGGTTCGGATAGTCCGAGCGTCCCGTCCCAACCACACGCGCGCCTGCCGCCAAAGCCACCTCGGGCATGATCTCGGGCGTAGGATTTGCCATCGGGAAAACGATTGCGTCCTTGGCCATTGAGCGCACCATATCCTCGCTGACGACACCGGGCGCGGAAACACCGATAAATACGTCGGCATCCTTCATAGCATCAGCAAGCGTTCCTCGGATCGCACGCGGATTTGTAACGGCGGCAATCTCACGGTGCGCGGAATTCAAATTTTCCATCGACCGCTCGATCACACCGAAGCGGTCAACCATCGTAACGTCACAAGCCCCCATGCTCAAAAGATGACGTCCGATCGCGCATCCTGCGCTGCCCGCGCCGTTGATCACGATCTTTGCCTTTCCAATCTCCTTTTTCACAACGCGAAGCGCATTGAGCAGCGCCGCCGCGACAACGATAGCAGTCCCGTGCTGATCATCATGGAATACAGGAATATCGCATATCTCCTTGAGCTTTCGTTCCACCTCAAAGCATCTGGGCGCGGAGATATCCTCCAGATTGATCCCTCCAAAGCTTCCCGACAAAAGGTAGATGGTCCGCACAAGCTCATCCACGTCCTGCGTTTTAATACAAAGCGGGAACGCGTCCACGTCCGCAAAGCTCTTGAAAAGGGCACATTTTCCTTCCATCACGGGCATTCCCGCCTCGGGTCCGATGTCACCCAACCCCAAAATCGCGCTTCCGTCCGTAATCACAGCCACAAGATTGTGTCGGCGCGTAAGCGAATAGGAAAGGTCGGGATTTTTTTGAATTTCAAGACACGGAGTTGCAACTCCGGGCGTGTAAGCCAAGGAAAGATCGTTCCTGTCATCGATCTTACAATGAGATACGACCTCAATTTTTCCTCCCCATTCGTAATGCTTTTTCAGTGATTCTTCTCCAATGGTCGACATCGTTCATCATCCTTTCCGCAGTGTATATAAATTTGACCTGATCAAGCCAATCGATCTCTCGCCTTGAGATACTCGTTTTTCATAAAGAGCGCATCCTCTGCCTGTGTTCCGGCCGACTCACAGATAATACGGGGGAATGCCCCCTCGCGGACGATTGCCTCCGCAAGCGGTTCAAACCAAGGGCCGTACACCTCATCCGCAAAAGTCAAATGTTTTTTCTCTCCTGCCAAGGTATACTCAATTTTTGAAAAATGGCAGTGTAAGTTCTTCGCAAAGGAATCGCCAAGCTCACACGCAATTTTATCAAAGACACGGCGATAGCTGTCGGTATCGGGAAACGCGCCGCCGATATTCCGCGCGTTAAGGTGCCCAAAATCCACCACGGGTGCATAAATGGGAGACACCTTGCACTGTTCGATCACCTCGTCAAGCGTACCCAGCTGATTGACCTTTCCCATGGTCTCAATCCCAAGTCTGATCCCGCAGTCCCCCACCGCATCGGCAACACGGGAAAGCGTATCCTTGGAAAGTGCCATTGCCTCATCGCGCGTGATCTTTGCAGCGCTTCCGCTGTGAATGACGATGGTATCAGCACCAAGCAGCTCTGCCGCCCACAAAGACTTTTTGATATAATCCAGGCTTTTAAGCCGTTTTTCCTCGTCAACTCCCGAAAGTGAGATAAAATACGGCGTATGCAACGACATTAAGATCCCATACTCTTTTGCTTTTTCTCCAATGGCGCGGAGCGTCGCTTCACTTCCCGAAATACCGTTTCCCGCCTCATACTCAAATGCGTCAAGTCCCTTTTCGCACAGCCAGCCGGGACTTTGCAAGGTACTTTTCTTTCCCTCGGAATAAAACCAATCTCCGTTTCCGCCGGGACCGAACGTCGCAATATTTTTTGTCATTGTTTCCTTCATCCTTTCCGTGATTTACAGTCGCGATCCCTGATCTTCCAAAAACTCATCCATTCGGAATATCCGTGAAGGCGTGCGTATTTTCGGATAAAAGGCCGCTCACACAAACGCTTAAAGCGAAAGAAAAGATCAGTCTTATCCTTGATGGGGGGAACAATGATCGAAACAAGTCCGATATGCTTTCCCGCATAAGAATCCGTCAGTAGCTGGTCGCCGAGCATCGCGGTCTCACCATGCTCTACCCCCATTTTTTTCATTGCCGCCTCCAGGGTGCCGCGCATCGGCTTATGGCTGTCGGGGTAGGCGTCAAGACCGAGAGGGCGATTAAATTTTTCCACACGCGGCGCGTGATTGTTAGAAACAAGTGCCGCAGAAATCCCGTTTTTTTGAAGCTCCTCAAACCAGCAACGCGTTTCCTCCGTCGGCTCCTCCTGCTCGTAAGGCGCCAGCGTGTTGTCAATATCGATCAAAAGCGCACGCACGCCGATCGACCTTAAAAAATCCGCGCTAATCTCGCGGTAGCTTCCAAACATATAATCGGGGGTCAGACGATCCTTCATTCCGTTCTCCCTTTCGTTTTTCACTTTCCGTATTATTGTATCATATTTTTCTTTTATTTGCAAGTGCTTTTCCTAACAAAGTCAAAGTGCGGCACCCCTGCCCGAACCGGGGCAAAGGTACCGCAAGGCTGTTTTTATAAAAATGCAAGCGTTATATCATGCAATCCTCATACCGCTACAAACGGAGCGTTAAGATGGGTATCCCAATCCACAGGAACGCCCTCCACCTCAAGCCAATAGCCGCTCAAATTCTCCTCCGGCTGGGTTTCGGAGTAGAAGCAGATCAAAGGATGGATATGATCATTATTCTTGTCAATCAAAATTGAGAGCAGATCACCTTGTGTGCCTCTGTAGAATATTCTTTCAAGTGAAGCACAGCTTCCAAGAACGGCCTCCCCTACCGCTTCAACGTTTTTGTGCACCACCAAATTTTGAAGCGATTTGCATCCGTAAAATGCCCAGGAGCAGATCTCTTCGACGTTGTCGGGGATCACAACGGTAGTTACAAGAACGTCTTTAAAGTACAGATCCGCACCGTTGCACAGGGGATTCGCCTTTTCATTGCCGTATTCAATTGCCAAAAAGCTTGAAAGGTCATCCTTTTCGCTTACAATATCTACGCGCACAAGATCCACACATCCCTCAAATGCTGAAAAACCGATGTACCGGATCATGTCTGCGGGAATCGTAATACTTTTTGGCTCTGCGATTTCGGGATTTTGTCTTGCCCCTGTTCCAAACACAAAAGCAAAGGCGTACTCGTCAATGTATTCCACACTTCCATCCGCGGGGATCACCGAATTTTTAGTTCCAAGGATCAAGCTCTTCGCCTTTTTATTGATCAAGCAATTTCCCGCGTCAGAAAACACCGTGTTTTCATTTGCTACCGTAATCGTTTCCAAGGAAACACAGTTATAAAACGCGCGGTCACCGATCACACCAAGGGCAGCAGAGATCTCAAGCTCGGTCAGCTTGGCGCAATCCTTAAACGCCATCTTGCCAATTGACGTTACTGTTTCAGGGATCTTAAAATCACTCAGTGCAGAGCACCCCTCAAATGCTTTGTCGCCAATGCTTTCCACGGCTCCCTTTATGGTAACCTTTGTAAGGGATTCACATCCCTGGAAAGCGAACGGGGCGATGGTTGTCACGTTTTTAGGGATCACGATCTCGCCAAGTGTCTTGCAACCGTAAAACGCATATCCGTCGATTGCCTTTACGCTCTCGGGGATCACCACGTTATCAAGAGCGCGGCAGCAATAAAACGCAGAGTCGTCTATGTGCGTAAGCGTTTCGGGAAGTACGACCTCTTTAAGAGATTCACAATAGTAGAAGACAGCAAAGCCGACAGCCTTCATCGTGGCGGGAAGCTCCACACGAATTAGCGCCTTACAGTTTTGGAAAGCATACTCACCAATGGTCTCGACAGAGGATCCCAAGGTAAGATTTTTCAGCGAACTGCAATCCGAAAACGCATCCTTTTCAATAAGAGTAACACCGTTACCAATCACAACGTCCGTTATTTTTTTGCAATTCTTAAAGG
>JAZNEQ010000099.1:0-2843 GCA_045588715.1 Eubacteriales bacterium
AGGTTTACGAGGACGAAGAGGAAGTAGAAGAGGAGGAGCCTGCGCATGCTACTGTAGCGCCGCAGCCGATCCCCAACTCCACCCCCGACGTTGCATTGCTTGACGTTTGCCTGTTTGACGAGTATTTCGAAAACGGTGCAATCGTCAATCTAGAAACCTTAAAGCAGGTTGGATTGGCTCCCGAGACCGCAACCAGACTCAAGGTCTACGCAAGCGGTGCATTGAAGGGGCAGTTCACCGTAGAAGCAAATCACTTTACCCTGGATGCCATCAAGGCGATCGGCGATGCCGATGGCGATTCCATTATGATTCGATGAAAGGAGGAGTACCCATGAACCAATTGATGAATATCACCAAGCAGCTGAAAAAGAAAGCGGTACTGTTCCTTGCCTTTGTACTGTTGCTGACGGCAACCATTGCAACCTCGGTGTTTGCAGGGGATCCCGATCCTACGGTGACCTTTGCCTTTAATCCGGAGGAATGCAAGGTCATTCTGACGTATACGGGGTTGGATGAGGATATCCCGATGGAAAACGGTGTGGCTGTTCCCGTTCCTTACGGAAAAGAGGTTACCGTTACGGTTATTCCCAAGCTCGGCTATGAGCTTAAGGACATTTGGAATGCGGACGAGCCCGGAAAGTCTATCAAAAATCCCTATGCCCCCACCTATTACACCAGCAGCTTCCTGGCGTCGGTACGCGCCCGGGTTGAATGCGTGACCAGTGTGTTTGACGTCAAGTTTGAAAAGGCAGACGTCACCAAGCTCCCGTACAAGACCGAAAGCGGTGACATGGCAGAGTTCAGCGGCTTGAAGTATTACTACAAGCAGGCAGAGCAGATTACACAGCTTCCCGTTGTTGTACGCGATGGCTACACCTTCCAATATTGGCAGGTCATCAAGAGCGACGGTACGGAAGTACAGAAGATCGTGGAAACAGATGAGGATGGCTTTTATTTCATCCCCTCTACCATCATCAACCAGGATATGGTAGATAACGGTACGATCTATCTGCACGCCGAGTTTACGCCCGACCCTCAGCCGGTATTTCGTTATGACCAGGCATACGATCCCGAAATCGGAGAAGCAATCAAGCTGCTGGGCACATATGACGTGTGGACGGCGCCGATGGATCAGCTCGTATCCGCGCTGACCCAAATGGGTGACGATGCGGCAAGCGATGATCCCGAAAATCCCTATCTTAACTACAAGAGCTATGCCGGTTATCGTCTGGTAATTGACGAGAGCGCATATCCCGCTCCGCAGCCCATTACCAAGCCCACCGACGTAAAGCCTAAGCCTAACGTGTTCTATCGCTATTACGAGGCGATCGTTTATAGCTTGGTATACGAAGGACTTGCCGATGGCGTTCTGCCCGAGGGCGCACCTACCACCTATAAGTTCGATACCCCCACCGCGATCCTTCAGCCCACCAGAAGAGGTTACACCTTTAAGGGCTGGCAGGTGACAATTGACGGTACTGTTGTTGATGAATGCACCTCTACGGATTTCATTCTCGGAAATTTGGTACAGGGCAATGAAAAATACGCTGCAAAGGACGAGAGAATTGTTCTTAGCGCAGTTTGGGAAGCCAACACCTACAATATCGTTTACGATTGGGGTGTAACGGACGAGACGCTGAAGGCACATCTGGATGAGCTGAATGCGGCACTTCCCAAGACGTTTACCTTTGATTCGATTGATCCTATCGATTCCGTTTCTATTGCAGACCCCACGCGCGAGGGCTACACCTTCCTCAAGTGGATCCTGCGTTACACCGACGGGGATGGCAATCCTCAAACTCTGGATTGCCTAAGCACCGAGGGTGTGTACACGCTCCTGTGTAACGCATACGCGCAGGATATTACCTTGAGTGCCGTATGGGAAGCAAAGAAGTATACCGTCGCGCTTGACGGTACGGGGGCGGCAGAGGGCTACACCACAAAAATCGAGAACGTTGTTTTCGATGCTCCGCTTCCCATTCCAACCGAGGGCTTTGTCATTCCCACGCGCCTTGGCTTCACCTTTGACGGCTATTGGAGTGCTGCAGAGGGCGGTGAAAAGTATATCAACGCGGACGGCACAAGTAATTGCAACGCTTGGGATCTGTACCTGGATACCGACGGCGTGATTACGCTGTACGCGCGTTGGATCCGCAACAGCTACGACATTGTAATCGACGTTACGGGTATTCCGGAAGGTGTTACGGGCTTGGTGGTTGAAGTCATCACCGCCGACGGCACTTACGTTTATGGAAGCGAGACCATTCGTCTCCCCTTTGAAACCGAATTTACCGTAAAGATCACCTCTCCCGATTCCTATAAGGTCGTTACCTGGAACGGAAAGGACGTTGCACACGCGGCGCTCTTCCTCTCCGATACCATCACGGTAGGCGCGGAGAATCTCACCTTGAGTGCGCAGCTGCGCCAAAAGGCAACTGTTCCCACGGTAAACGTGGATTACGTCAAGGAGCATTTTCTCCTTGAAGACGGTGAGTATCTGATCTATCTGGATCCCACTGCCCCCATCCGCGTTCAGATCAACGGCAACAGCATCACCGTTAACGGTTTTCGTGAGCGCGCCGTTGTTATTCCGGATTCCTTCTTTGGAAAGGCGATCTCGGTCGTTTATCTTGGCGGTACGCAGTACGCCGACAGTGATCCTATCACCGTAGAGCTTGCAGCACGCCCCGAGCCTCCCAAATATCACGAACAGATCCACTCCATCGATAACACCTACGATACGCAAATCAAGGTGATCATGCTGGAGGAGTGTGCAGGTCTGTTTGAGTATGCGATCTCACTCAATCCCGATTAAGTCGGAGGCCAAGCGGTCTTAGGAAGAC
>JAZNEQ010000100.1:0-47605 GCA_045588715.1 Eubacteriales bacterium
CCCGGGGCAAACGAATCGGTAATGAGCTTGATTGCCGCGCCCGGATGAACACAGTCGCCCACATGAACCAGCGAGAAATTGATTGCGTCACCGTCGAGCAGCGCGTTGATCAGTTTGGTTTTATCCGCATCGGAAAGTGAATCGAGAAGTCCCGTGACGTTTACTGCATCCTCCGGAATATCAACGTAGGGAAGCAAATCCTCCATCGATACCAAATCGTTATCGGGATCGGAATCCGTGAGGTTTTCCATCAGGATATCGTATGCCCTATCTTGATTTACGTACTGTGCAAGCTTGTCAAAATCGCTATTGCCAAGCCCTGCCACAAGCCCCGCAAGCGCATTTGTATCCAGATAGGTCAAAAACTTGTTGCGATCCGCTTCCACCCTGGTTTCTACCAAGTCACTGAGCTTATCAAACAGGATGTAGTTCGTAAGACTTGCACCCTTTTGAGAAACAAATCCACCAATCTCGCTTTCCTTTATGTAGGCAGAAAGATCAATTCCTTTTTTGTCGATGTATTTGAAGAACGCCTTTTTGTCGACGTAGTTGTCAAAAAGCTCTTTAAGTTCTATACCTTCAAAGGTAACGACCTTTTTCAGATCGATCACGGGAGGATCTGCCTGCAGCATCTTCTGCCACTCGACGTAAGAGAGCAAAACGTCGGTGGGAAGCTCCAGGATCAATTCTACCAGTGCAGCCGAATGATCCTTGAGTACTTTCTCCACATTGATACAGTCGATCACCGCCGAAAGATCAAATTCAACCCCGGCAAGGTAATCCGCAAGGATCTCCTCGCCGCCCTCCTTGATGTAGCTTTCAAGAGAGTCCAACTGCTTGATCTTGTCGATCAGCTTTGCAGGATCGATCTCCTTTGCGATCGCGTTGATATCGACGTAGTCCATGATCACGTCAAGGTCAACGTCCTCCATAATGGTCTCAACGATCTTTTTCTGCGCCTCCTCGGGGAAGATCTCCAAAAGCTCCTCCTCGGTAAAGATATCGCCAAGCCCCTCAAACGAGATCCCCGCAAGAAGCCCTTCCTTATCTCCGCTCTTGATGTAGTCGAGAAGCACCTCGGGGTCGACCGTCAGGATAACGCGCGTATCGGTAACGCCCGCTTCCCCATCTTTGTCAGTCACGGTCTCCGACGAGATCCATGAATCCGCAAGCACTCCGAACGGCAAGATTGAAAGAGTGGTAACGATCGCCAGCATCATCGCGAGAAATCTGTGAAATCTTTTCATAAAAACCTCCGTTTTTCTTGCCCCGAGGGCAAAGTCTATCAAAGCGCGGGCACTCCGTCAAGCCGACGCGGCGCACACACGCGCGAAATGTTGGTATACATATATTTATTATATAATACCACTCTTTTTTTTTCTTGTCAATAGCAAATAAGGTAGTTTTTTGCAGATCGAAGAACATTGTGCGATTTGCCCATATTTCACCGCCTTGTTTTGTTCCTCTCACATGTTATTTCTAAAATTGTTTTAATTCTTTTTATTGATTTTGACATGAAATCGGAAAGAAGAGATCGAAAAGGCAATTGCATCAAATGACACTCTTCTCTTTTCACCATATTATTTTTTTGACGGGGATTGACAAAAGACTGCTTATGATATATAATTATTTTGAATTTTCGTTTTTATAACGTACAGGACAAGAAAGGATCAAAAAATCCATGGACAGAAGAATTTCGGAAATATTCGGCTCGATGGTGTTCAACGATGACGTCATGCGTGAGCGCCTTCCCAAGGAGGTTTACAAGTCTTTGACAAAAACCGTCGCCACGGGAAGAACGATCGACCCCTCCATTGCGGACGTAGTCGCCAACGCGATGAAGGACTGGGCGGTGGAAAAGGGGGCGACCCACTATACCCACTGGTTTCAGCCCTTGACAGGTGTCACCGCCGAAAAGCACGACGCATTCATTTCCCCTGTAGGAAACTGCAAGGTGGTCATGGAGTTTTCAGGCAAGGAGCTCATTCGCGGTGAGTCCGACGCCTCCTCCTTCCCCTCGGGGGGACTGCGCGCAACCTTCGAGGCGCGCGGATATACGGCGTGGGATCCCGCATCGTACGCGTTTGTAAAGGACGGCACTCTCTATATCCCCACCGCGTTTTGCTCCTACACGGGTGAGGCGCTTGACAGCAAAACGCCGCTTTTGCGCTCGATGGACGTGCTCAGCAACCAGGCGCTTCGCATCCTTCGCCTTTTTGGTGATACCCAGAGCAAGCACGTTGACATTACGGTCGGCGCGGAGCAGGAATATTTTATCATCGATAAAAAAATGTATGACCGCCGTAAGGATCTCGTCTACACGGGACGCACGCTTTTCGGTGCCCCCGCCCCCAAGGGACAGGAGCTGGAGGATCACTATTTCGGTCCCCTCAAAACTCGCATCGCCGCCTTTATGTCGGATCTTGACGAGGCGCTGTGGATCATGGGGATCAACGCCAAGACCAAGCATAACGAGGCGGCTCCCGCACAGCACGAGCTGGCACCGATCTACGCTACGACCAATATTGCGGTTGACCAAAACCTTTTGACGATGGAATACATGAAAAAGATCGCCGAAAAGCACGGTCTTGTCTGCCTGTTGCACGAAAAGCCTTATGCGGGCGTCAACGGAAGCGGAAAGCACAACAACTGGTCGCTCAACGCCGGAGGCAAAAACCTGCTTGACCCCGGTAAGACCCCCGAGGAAAACCTGCAATTTCTTTTGATTCTTGCCGCCATCATCAAGGCGGTGGACGATTATCAGGATCTGATGCGTGTATCCGTTGCCCACGCAGGCAACGATCACCGTTTGGGCGCCAACGAGGCACCTCCCGCGATCGTTTCTATCTTCGTAGGTGAGGAGCTGAACGCTCTGATCGACTCGATCGTTGACGGAACCGCGTACAAGGGTGCCAAAAAGGCAATGATGGACTTGGGGATCCCCACGGTTCCCGTATTCCGCAAGGACACCACCGACCGCAACCGTACCTCTCCTTTTGCGTTCACGGGGAACAAATTCGAATTCCGCATGCTGGGTTCCTCCCAGAACATTGCCCTTCCCAACACCGTACTCAATACCGCGGTTGCCGAATCCTTCCGTCAGTTTGCCGACGTTTTGGAAACGGCAGAGGATTTTGACAAGGCGGTCGCAAAGCTGCTCCGCGAGACCTTTGCCGCACACAAGCGTATTCTTTTCGACGGCAACGGCTACTCCGCGGAATGGGAAGAGGAAGCAAAAAAACGCGGACTTTCCAACCTTCGCACGTCGGTTGATGCGTATAAGACCTTTATGGATCCCAAAAACGTCGCCCTCTTCTCCTCTATGGGCGTTATGAGCGAGACCGAAATGCGCTCCCGTGAGGAGATCTACTTTGAAAACTATTCAAAGATCATCAACATCGAGGCGCTGACCATGATCGTAATGGCATCGCGCGACTACATCCCCGCCGCCGAAAAATACATCGCTCTGATCGCCGATGTTGCCGCCAAAAAATGCGCGATCGGGATCGATGCCGCCTCCAAGGTGGAAAAGGATATCGTTCGCCGTCTCTCCGAATGTGTTGCCGACGCGTACGAAAACGTAGAGCTTCTTGGAAAAGAGGAAGCGGTCGCCGCATCTCTCACCGACGCTAAGGCGCGTGCGGAATATTACGTTTCCCGCGTGATCCCCCTGATGGACGCCTTGCGCGCATCGGTGGATAAGATGGAGGTGCTGACAGCCTCCGAATTCTGGCCTGTTCCAACGTACGGCGATATGATGTTCCGCGTGTAACGTGTAATGGGGGTGTCACAAATGCGTTTTGCATTTGTGACACCCCTCTTTTTGCGATACGTATATAAAAAATCGAGATTTAATCCATGCTCTCGATCACAAAAACGCCGCCGCGCTTTACCTCAACGAGGGCACAGTTTCCTTCAATTTCATTGGAGACCGCCCATTGGAGCGTACGCCGAAGCTGTGCGTTTTTCAAAGGATATCGGCAACCGTCCAGCGTGATCCCCTTCACGCGCTCGTCGGCGGCGATCAGGGAAAAATAGCGATATTGGCTTTTGGGAAGAAGCACCCCGCTGTCGCGAAAAAAGCGCACACGGTTTTTTCCGTTGGTGATCAATGCGTGCACGCGCCGCTCCCGTTTTTCCCAAAGCTCCTCAAGAATGGCAAGCAAGGACAGCGTGTGGTCAAGACGCCCCTCCAGCCCCCCTACGATCACAAGCTCCGTAGCACCTCTTTTCACGGCAAGCTCTACGGCATATTGGGTATCTGTCACATTTTTTTCGGCAGGCAGACGGATGCACTCTGTCTCCTGTCCGACGTCGGGCTCTCCCAGCGTATCAAAATCGCCAAGAACGACCTGTGGCTCAAGCTTCATCCTCCGCGCCGTTAAAAGACCCGCGTCGGCACTGATAACAAGGTCCTCCTTTTCGGGGCTTTCAAGCACGTATTCGTCGTATACCTTGCCACCCGTATAAATAAAAGCGCGCATACATCCTCCCTATATAGAGGGGAGGAAGCAAAGATTGCATTCCTCCCCGTTTTGTTTTTACTTCAGTTCCCCGATCAATTCCGTGGCCGCGATCTCCTTTTCCTCGCGCGTCAGAAGATTTTTTACGCGCACCACGCCGCGCGCGTACTCGTCGCCACCCATGATCACGGCATGAGAATACTCACCCTTGACCGCATATTCCAGCTGCTTGCCAAACTTTTTCTGTCCCAAGTACACGGAGGACACGATTCCCGCGTCGCGCAAACGCTCGGACAAGGTGGTATACGCCTCGTAAGGGACGTCGTCAAATCTCGTCACCAGCACCTTCACGCCGTTTCCAAAGGTCGCGGGGATAAGATCGTGCGTGACAAGGAAGTTTTCGAGCGTTACGTCACCCATACCGTAGCCGACTCCCGAAATTTTTGCGTTCTTTACAAACAGATCCACCAAGTTATCGTATCTGCCGCCGCCAAACATGGCGCGGTTGTTTTCGGGCGCGTTGTCAAACACCTCAAACACCGTTCCCGTATAGTAATCCAAGCCGCGGATGATCCCAAAATCAAACACACAGAACTGATCAAGATCCATTCTGCGCAAAGCGTCAAAGAGACTGCGCAGCTCTGCCGAGCCCACGGAATCGGGGCAAAGCGCCGTTGCCTCCTCCACGTTCATGGAGTAAAGCGCATCGATCCGAGCAATCTGCTCACCGTCAAGCCCCAGCGCGTACAGATCCTTTTCGTAGCTCTCACGCGTGACCTTATTTTTACGGTCAATGACCTTGGAAACCAAGCGGCTTCCCTCGGGATCCTTTCCCGTAATGGCGGCGATAACGTCGTTAAAGAAGCGGCGATTGTTGATGCGCACCGTAAACATGGTCTCGTCCGCACCGTAAGCACGCAAAATGCGGATGGCACTTGTGATGACCTCCAGATCCGCCTCATAGGTGTTGCAGCCGAAAATATCGACGTTGAGCTGCCAGAATTCGCGCAGGCGTCCTCTCTGCGTTGCCTCGTAGCGGTACATATTGGGAATGGAAAACCACTTTAAAGGAAAAGAAAGCTCACCCATCTTCGCCGCGACCATACGCGCGACGGTGGGCGTCATTTCGGGACGGATCGCAAGACGTCTGTCACCTCTGTCCACAAAGTTGTAGGTCTGTTTGTTCGCGATCTCTTCCCCGCTTTTCGCGGCATACAGATCAAGAGACTCAAGCATAGGGCCGTTGTATTCGTCAAATGCAGCATTTTCCAGCTCGCGGCGGATCACGCCGAAAAACCAGTTGCGCAGGCGCATTTCCTGCGGATAAAAATCACGCGTCCCCTTATAGGGCTGCATGGAAAGCTTTTCGCTCATTTCGTTACCTCGATTTTCATTTGTGTCTTTTTCCGTGTCGTATATTTTAACAATATATATTATACCAAACGCTTTTCTTGATTGCAATACTTTTTTTAAGTTTTCTTGCCGCAACAAGGTCCAAAAGCGTAAAAAGCTTTTCTTTTTTATAGACTTTTTCAAAAATGTATGTTACAATATAATCGAATACACAAAAAAGGAATCCGCTCATGCCAAACATCAACGCCTTTGTACCCGAAAGCCTATTTTATGCCGAGAAAAGCCAAAACACGGGGCGCACGCTTCACGAGGACAGCGCCATCGTCTCTCCCCACGATCATTTTAAAATTATTTGTGCACGCGGTACACTCATGAAAGAAAACGCTTCGCTTTGCGATCTGTTAGATGATACCACGTCTTCCTCGCAGCTTCAAAAAATGCTTTCCCTCCACGACGACACCTTCACCGTGCCGTCGCGCATCGGAACGCTTTTGATCTTCCCCCAGATCTATGCCTCCACCGGTCTTATTCTGACCGTTTCCGTAAAGATCCCCGGAAGCACCGTGGAAGCATTTCTGGATGCCTCCTTCGAGCTTTCTTCCCGCCCCGTGCCGGCTACGGAGGAAAATTCCCAAGTCACGCCTTCCCCAAAGGAGATCCTTGAGGAGATCTTTTACTATACCGATCGCATTTTTTCATGGGATCCTTGCCCCGATCAACGCCTGCTCTTTCGCTTAATCGCAAATTTTGCGGGCTGCCGCCTTTCTTTTGCGCAGGTTCCCTTTTCTCCTTTGCAGCTTCAAAGATCCGAAAAGGACCGATTGACAGCCTTTCTTCTTGCCGTTTTTCTTGGAATGCATAAATTGATCGGCACTCCCTGTGCCGCAACGCGAAAAGCGCTCCAAAGGGATCAGGAAGCAACCACCGCAAAAAACACCGACGCGCTCCCCACCGAGGTCATTGGGGCACCTGCCCTCTCACTTGAGATCACACAATCGCTCCCCCTACAGGGTTATCTCCCACCACGCCATTTGGAAACGTTGGAAAACGAACAATCGCTTTTGATCAAGCGCCTTTTGTCCCTCCCGGCGTTTTCCCACTTTTACGCAACGGCAGAGGATGGAAAAATGGTTTTTGAAGCCAACTTCCCAACCTCGACGTTTCTCGGGACGCTTGCCTCGCGCGGCACCTTCAAGCAGATCGTTTTTACGCTGTGTCCCATCGCACTTGCAAAGTAACCCAAAGCTCAAAATAAAAAATCCCACACAAAAAGGGGTGTCACAAATGCTTTTTATCGCATTTGTGACACCCCCTTTTTGTAAAGCGCTCACTGTGGCGCCGTAAGGGTCAGCAAATTATCCAAAAGCTGAACAAAATCGGGTAAAAAGCGGCATACGAGCGCCGCGCCGACAAGCGAGATCAAAACGGTCAGCACCACACCCACCCACTCGCGCCCGTGCTTTTCATAGCGCACCTCGGCACGGTATTTCAGCGGTGCCGGGATATAAAAGCGCGCGGTGGCAAAGTCAAGCTTTTCTCCGTTCAATCGATTGATTTCGTGCAAGCGTAATTCCTTTTCTTCTTCCGAAGCCTCCTCGGGCACGCTTTCATCGGGCGTCGGTGCTTCCTCGACGATCTCCTCGCGGGCGCAATACACGCATTTGCGAAGATTGCCTCCACGCATCAGAGAGCGGCGGACAAAGGTGCTTTTAAACTCTCCAAGCTCCAAAAGCGTTTTGGCGGTCTCCGGGGAAAAGCACCCCTGCCCCAAAAGCTTTCTGACAAGCCTCCCCTCCCGCGATCTTGTAATAGAGATCACGACAGAGGCTAAGATCAAGGCGATCACTGTCGCCAGAATGATCATTTGCGCGCTCCCGTTTGCGGAAGGCCCCAGGGGAATATGCTCGTATCTGTGGAAGCTGACGCTGAAATAACGCTCGGAAAAATAGGTGATCAGCTGATGAAAAACCGACTCCTTATATCTGTTGATCATTCCCTCCCAAAACAAACCCGAGGGAACGTACAAGCCTGTGATATACATAAAATTCTCCTTGGCGATCCTTCTCTTTGGGGAGAAATTACTTTTTGATCACGTCAAGACCGATATACTTGCGAAGAACCTCGGGAACCGTAACGCTTCCGTCCGCATTTTGATTTTGCTCGACAAGCGCGGGGAAAATACGGCTGGTAGCAAGCCCGGATCCGTTGAGCGTATGCAAAAATTCGGTCTTTCCGTTCTCCCTTCTCACTCTCATCATACCGCGGCGTGCCTGGTAGTCGCGCGCATTGGAAACGGAGGAGACCTCCTTGTAGCCGTTCATAGAGGGGATATTGATCTCGATATCGTAGGTGCGTGCCATGGATGCAGAGCAGTCCTCTGCCGCAAGCTTAACGGTACGGAAATGGAAGCCCAAGCCCTTGACAAGATTTTCCGCATTGGAAACAAGCTCTTCAAAAGCCTCGTCGCTCTTTTCGGGAAGCGTGTACTGTACCATTTCCACCTTGTTGAACTGATGTCCTCTTACCATGCCTCTTTCATCCGCACGGTAGGAGCCTGCCTCGCGACGGAAGCAAGGGGTGTAGCTGATATACTTCTTGGGAAGATCCGCCTCGGTCAAGATCTCGTCGCGGTGCAAGGAAACCAACGCCGTTTCTGCGGTGGGAAGCATAAAGCGACGGCGCTCGTCCTCTGCGGTCTCCATCCAATATACCTCATCCCGGAACTTGGGGAACTGCCCCGCCGTCAAGCCGCACTCGTAGCCAAGCATATGAGGAACGAGCATTAGCTGATAGTTGTTTCCAAGATGGAAATCAATAAAGTAGTTCAAAAGCGCCCACTCAAGACGCGCGCCAAGTCCCGAATAGATCCAAAATCCGTTTCCGGAAAGCTTGGTTCCTCTCTTGTAATCGATCAAGCCGAGATCGGTGCACAGATCCACGTGATTCTTTGCTTCAAAATCAAACTTTCTGGGTTCACCGTAGTAACGCAGGGGCTGGTTGTTTTCTTTACCACCGGGCAAAAGATCGGTGTCGGGAAGGTTGGGAAGCCCCAGCATAAAGGAGGTAAGCTGCGTTTCAACCTCCTTCAGCTTTTCGTCGTCTGCCTTGATCTTGGCACCCATTTCCTTCATTTCGGCAAAGATCGCCGCAGTGTCTCTTCCCTCTTTTTTGTATTGGGGGATAAGCTTGTTGGTCTTGTTTTGCTCTGCCTTCAAAACCTCAACCTCACCAATCAGCGCGCGGCGCTCACCGTCAAGCTTTAAGATCATTTCAATTTCTTCCTTGGCATCCTTGCCCTTCTTTGCAAGGCGCGCGATAACTTCCTCGGGGTTTTCCTTGATATATTTGATATCTAACATAATCGTCTCCTATTTTACGTTTTTGCGTATTTTTAATCATTGTTTGCGAAAATCTCTTCGCCACAAATGGATTTGAGCAATGCTTCAAGGTCATCGTCATCACTGTATGCCAGCTCAACGACCTTTTTCTTTCCCGTCTTAAGGATCTTTACACGTCTACCGAGAATGGTCACAGCTCTATGCTCCAGATCTCTCATATAGACCTTACGCTGCGTTAAGGAATCATCCTCTTCTTCTGCCTCCGTGGGATCGTAATTCATCAAGCGCACAGTACGCTCAACGTCACGCACCGAAAGCTCCTTCTCTACGATCTTTTGCGCAAGAGATTCCATTTGATCGCGATTTTTCAATCCCAGTAAGGCTCTGGCATGACCCTCGGAAATATCGCCGCGTCTCAAAAACTCCAAAACCTCATCCGGAAGCTGCAACAAGCGCAGTATGTTTGTAATTGCGGTACGGCTCTTTCCAACCTGCTTGGAAACCTGCTCCTGTGTCAAACCAAAGCGCTGTATCAACGCATCGTATGCCAATGCTTCTTCCAAGGGATTTAAATCCTCACGTTGTACGTTCTCGATCACAGAGACCTGTGCCGCCTTCAGATCGTCACCGTCCAGAATAACTGCCGGGATCTCGCTCAGCCCCGCCATTTTGGCGGCGCGCCAACGGCGCTCTCCCGCAATGATCTCGTAGGTGCCCGTCAAAAGAGTGCTTTCGCGCACAATGATCGGCTGAAGAACACCAAACTGCGCAATAGAATCAGCCAATTGCTCGAGAGACTCGTGCAAAAAGGTCTTTCTCGGCTGATCACTTCTCGGTTCTACCTCGGAAATGCGCAAGTTGGTAGCGGCGTTGGTTTTATCGCTCGCTAAAATATTATCGTCCAAAAGAGAGTAAAAATCTCTTCCAAGACCGCTTCTCGACTTTGCCATTTGCCGCCTCCTTAAATACGCTCAGCAAGCTCTTTTGCAATGTTCATATACTCATTGGAGCCCTTAGAGCGCTTATCGTGATAGTAAACGGGAGAACCGAAGCTGGGCGCCTCGGAAAGCTTTACGTTTCTTGAAACCGGCGTTTCGAAAAGCTTATCCGCATAATGCTTGCGAAGCTCTCCGATCACCTGTGTGGAGAGGATCAAACGGTTGTTATACATCGTAATTAAAATACCCGTGACGTTAAGATCCTTGTTGTAGTGTGCTTTAATGCGGCTGATCGTAAACATCAGCTGCGAAAGCCCCTCCAGGGCAAAGAATTCACATTGCATGGGGATCACAACACCGTCACTTGCAGTCATTGCGTTGACCGTTAACATACCAAGCGAGGGCGGGCAGTCGATAATGATATAATCGTAAACGCTGCGCACCGCATCCAGCTTGTTTTTCATTACGTACTCGCCGTTTTCAACGTCAGCCAGTTCAAATTCCGCGCGCGCAAGCGTGGTATTGGTCGGAATTACCGACAAATTTTCAAATCTGGTCTTTACCGCAACATCCTCTGCAGTTGCATCCGTGGTCAAAAGATCAAAAACCGTCGTTTTTAAGTTCTTTTTCACAACACCGACACCGCTGGTGGCATTTCCCTGCGGGTCAAGGTCTATCAAAAGCACCTTATAACCAAGAACTCCAAGAGAAGCGGCAACGTTTACGGCAGAAGTGGTTTTTCCTACGCCGCCCTTTTGGTTGGCGAATGAAATAATTTTTCCCATTCCGTCATTCCTTTCTTATTTCTTTTCAGCGCCAAGCGCCGTCAAATTTTATATACGCAGCAAGACTTATTGTGTATTATACCAGGACCAAAAATGTGTGCTTGCACGGACATTTTTGGGACGCCGTCAAATATATGCGGCGCACGTTAGTGCGCAAGGCGCGAAGCGCCAAGGCTTGCGCAGCAAGACTTATTGCATATATTATAACATAGTTGTTTCGAAAATGCAACGGTTATTCACAAGAAAATATACATTTTCCTCAAAATATCTTGCATTGAACGCCATTGTTTCACGTGAAACGCACGAGAATAAGACTTCCCCCGCAAATGCAATGCAATCAAAGTGCTAACCCCACGTTTCACGTGAAACACACCGCCCCTCTTTCGAATCAAAAAGCGCATATCCTTCAACGTTTCACGTGAAACACGCATGAAAGTGCAAAAGCTTGGCTTTTTCTTTGCTATGTTCCCACCGTTTCACGTGAAACGTCAAAAAAAGGAGGCTGTCAACCAAACGCAAAACGCATTTGGGACACCTCCCTTTTTTTGCTATTTAAAGCGGCTTTTTTAAAATGGTAGCGTAAGCTCTTGGGTACCGCGGATCGGTTTTTTGTTTCTTTTCCACGGAAATAACACCTCTCTCTTCCTTTCCGTCTTCAAAGCAAAGTTCCCACACCGAAGTCTTTACTTCTTTCCCACCGCAAATTCCCAGAATTTTGCTTTCCTCTAACACTCTTGCTTCTTCTTCGATCATCGCGCCCTTCATGGCGAGCATTTTTCCGCCAATTTTTAAGTAAGGCAACGAAAGCTCGCAAAGCACTAAGGGATTGGCAACTGCGCGGCTGGTAACAATATCAAAGCCACCGAGGGAAGAGATCAGCGCATGATCCTCCGCGCGCCCGGTGATCGCTTGAATATTGTCAAGCCCCAAAAGAGAGATACACTCATTGACAAAGGCGATCTTTTTTGCGGTGCTATCAAGAGAAACGATTTTAAGATCGTCCCGTAAAATCGCCAAGGGAAGTGACGGAAATCCGGGGCCGCATCCCAAGTCAAGGACACGTGCTCCTGTTGGGATATAAGAGGATAGAAGCAACGAATCTACGTAGTGTTTTGTGATGATGGAAGGAACGTCGCGGATCGCCGTCAGATTGGTAATGGCATTCACCTTTAAAAGATGCTCGGTAAAAGCATAAAAGGGCTTATAAAGAGCCTGATCAACGTTCTTCAAGCCGTTATTTTTCAGTGATTTTTCAAATAATACTTCAAATTCTGCAAAATCCAACGTTAGATCCTCACTTTACACCCAAATATATCAAGAGCACTGTAATATCGGCAGGGTTAACACCGCTGATGCGCGACGCCTGGCCAATGGTCACGGGACGAATGGAAGAGAGCTTTTGAGCTGCCTCGATCCGCAGTCCGCGAATGGTTCGATAATCAATATCCTCCGGTAAGCGCCGTTCCTCAAGTCGTTTGCGCTGTGCTACCTCCGAAAGCTGTCGGCTGGCATATCCCGCGTATTTTACGTCTGTTTCCACCGTCAAGCGCTGGGCGCGCGTAAGATGGGGGCGGTTGGGATCAAGATGCGCAAGAGACTGATATGTGATCAAAGGTCGCCGCAAGAGATCCGCCAAGGAAGCGCCCGATTTAAGAGGCGTCTCCCCAATGGAAAGCAACCATTCATTTGCTTGCATGGGAGAGACGTGTGTGTTCTCCAATCTTTCCTTTTCGCACTCCTGCGCTTCCTTTTTATCTAAAAAGCGCCGATAGGCAGCATCATCGATCAATCCCACCTCATATCCCAAAGGAGTTAAACGCAGATCCGCATTGTCCTGACGCAAAAGCAAGCGATATTCCGAGCGAGAGGTCATCATACGGTACGGTTCGTTTGTCCCCTTGGTGACAAGATCGTCGATCAAAGTGCCAATATAGCTATCCGAACGGGGAAGGACAACGGCAGAAAGCCCCTGAATGCTCCTTGCCGCATTGATTCCCGCAATCAAGCCCTGTGCCGCAGCCTCCTCATATCCCGAGGTGCCGTTAAACTGTCCCGCGCCGTACAACCCCTTCACCGTTTTAAACTCAAGAGTCGCGTCCATCTGCAAGGGATCGGCGCAATCATATTCGATCGCGTAGGCATATCGCATGATCTGTGCCTTTGAAAATCCCTTGAGAGAATGGAGCATTTGTTGCTGTACGTCGGTGGGGAGGGAGGTGGAAAAGCCCTGCAAATAAATTTCGGAGGTATCTGCCCCCATCGGCTCTACGAAAAGCTGATGCCGTTCTTTATCCGCAAAACGAACCAGCTTGTCCTCGATCGAGGGACAATAGCGTGGCCCTGTTCCGTGAATCTTCCCCGAATACATCGCACTTCGTGTAATGTTATCACGGATAATTCGATGTGTTTCGGAATTGGTGTAAACAATATGGCAGGGGATCTGCTCTAAGCTGTCAAACATATCCTCCCCGTGGGAAGCGGAATAGGGTTGGATCGGAGATTCACCGGGCTGCTCCTCCAAAAGAGAAAAATCAATGGTTTCCTTTTTAATACGCGCAGGTGTCCCTGTTTTAAATCTTAACAGCTTGATCCCCGCGTCCAAAAGAGATTGCGAAAGCCCCTTGGCGGGTAGAAAACCGTCGGGTCCCGCAGGGTAACTTGTACTGCCAACAAAGATCTCGCTTTCAAGGTAGGTGCCCGTAGCAATGATCACGCGCTTGCAATCCCATTTCTCCCCAAGTCTTGTGACCACAGAAGAGACATATTTTGTTCCTTCCTCTCCGCTGTTTGCTTGTTTTCCTTCAATATTCGAGACATTTATTGCTACAATTTCCGCTTGAATCAGTCTAAGTCCCTTGGTGGTCTCAAGGGTACGCTTCATAATTGCCTGATATTTTTTTCGATCCGCTTGGATCCGTTTGCTTTGAACCGCCGCCCCCTTACCAAGGTTCAGGGTACGGGATTGCAAGGTGACCAGGTCTGCCGCACGCCCCATTTCGCCGCCGAGCGCATCGATCTCATACACCAAGTGCCCCTTTGCCGTTCCCCCGATCGAGGGATTACAGGGAAGATTTGCAACCGATTCAAGCGACATGGTAAAAAGAACCGTATCGACCCCCAAGCGAGCGCTTGCAAGTGCCGCCTCGATCCCCGCATGTCCCGCACCGATCACGGCAACGTCGCAAGCAAGGCTCCTGCAATTTTCTATTTCATTTGACATGGGTAAGAACTCTCCAAAAATTGATGTTGTTTTTGAAAGAAGACAAATATTGCTCTCTCTTATTCTACCCGAGAAAGGTACGCCTCCTGCTCGGAGGTCAAGCGATCGATGGAAATATCCATCGACGAAAGCTTAATTTCCGCAACCTCGCGGTCGATCTCGCCGGGCACTGCGTACACGCGCTTCTCCATCTCTTTTCCGTGGGAGGCAAGATAGGCAAGGCTCTTTGCCTGGATGCCGAAGGACATATCCATGATCTCCGCAGGGTGTCCGTTCCCCGCCGCAAGATTGACAAGTCTCCCCTCCGCCAAAAGATTGAGAATGCGTCCGTCCGCCATACGGTAACCGCGGATATTGGGCTTACGCTCAAAGCTCTCCACTGCCATTCCTTCCAGATCCTTTTTATTGATCTCAACATCAAAGTGTCCGCTGTTGGAAAGGAGCACACCATCTTTCATAGAGGCAAAATGACGGCCAACCAGGACGTCGCAGCAGCCCGTCAGGGTAACGAAGATATCTCCGTGCTTTGCCGCCTCGTCCATGGGCATTACGGTAAATCCGTCCATCACCGCCTCGATCGCCTTGACAGGATCGATCTCGGTCACGATCACAACGGCACCCATGCCCTTTGCGCGCATAGCAAGTCCCTTGCCGCACCAGCCGTAGCCTGCCACCACAACGGTTTTTCCAGCAATGATGAGGTTGGTACAGTTCATAATTCCGTCCAGCGTAGACTGTCCCGTTCCGTAACGATTGTCAAACAAATGCTTGCAATCGGCATCGTTAACGTCGATCATCGTATAGTCCAAAAGCCCTGCCTTTTCTCTTGCCAGCAGACGGTGAACACCCGTGGTGGTCTCCTCGCATCCCCCGATCAGGCGTTTGCCAAGGTCGCGACAGTCGGTGTGCAGGAGCGAGATAAGATCTCCTCCGTCGTCGATGATAAGATCGGGAACGCAGGAAAGTGTGGAGATCAGATGCGCGCGATATTCCGCCTCGTCAACGCCGTGTCTTGCGTGGACCTCAAAGCCCTCGGCTGCAAGAGCCGCGGCAACGTCGTCCTGCGTCGAGAGGGGATTACAACCCGTGACCCACACCTCGGCCCCACCCGCGCGGAGCACCTTTGCAAGATATGCAGTCTTCGCCTCCAGGTGAATGGACATGGCGATCTTCATCCCATCAAAGGGCTTTGTGCGTTCAAAATCCGCTTTGATGGAATTGAGAATGGGCATATAAGATGCGACCCATGCAATTTTATCAGCACCCGAAGGCGCCTGTGATATATCCTTGATCTGACTCATAAAAAACCTCCTGTAAAAGTCATTTTTTGCTATTTTTCATTATTTTGGAAAGACATCCGCGACAAATCGCCGTCACAGGCAATCACAGCAATCGTCCGATACCTCCGACAGAGGAACGATCGGTTCTGCTTTGGGAGAGGATGTTACCTGCTTACTTTTCCGATATTCTGTCGGCGACATTCCCATCTGTTTAATAAAGGCGCGGTTAAAGGTACGCGATGTGTTAAAGCCCACCAAAGAGCCGATCTCGGTAATCCCGTGCGCGGAATTGAGAAGATATCGGCACGCCTCGGAAACGCGCAGGGAATTGACGTAATCGTTAAACCGAAGTCCAAGCTTCCCACTGATCAAGTGCGAAATGTAAAATTTATTTAAATGAAGCTTTTCTTCAAGAAGCGACAGGGAAAGGTCCTCGGAATAATTACGGCTGCAAAAGGAAACGATGGCGCGCAGAGAGGCACAGTCCCCCACGGGAAGCCTTGTCACCGTCATGCGGGGAAGAAGCTCCGCGCAAAGGGCAAGAAGATATCCGCGGCGCAGATCCGAAACGTGCGGATACCCCTCACGCTCACGCGTTTCAAAAAGCGCGTTGATCAGCGCACGCACCGACTCCTCGTTCGCAGCTCCCCTGATGACGGGCTGTTCGGGAACGCCCATATTAAACAGCTCCACCATTTCGGGCAAAAGATCGGGCTTGAATATAAATCCCACGTGTTGCATCGGCTCTGCCGTTTCGTAATAATGGATCTGATTGGGGAAGCTGAGAAAAATATCTCCCGCATGCAATTCACATCGCGTGGAGTCCGCATACGCGATCGCCTCCCCCTCAAAGATACAGATCATCTCAAGATCGCGGTGAAGATGGGGAAGGGGAGAAAGACTCCGCCCCTTCAAAAAAGCAATATCCTGTGACCTGTGCTCATGTACAACGTTTAAAGACATTTTTAAAAACCTCCCGCCCCCCAAAAAAGGGCAAAGAAAATAATACCAAAGTATTCGCTTTACTCCCTATACGTGCGTAAAACGCGCGAGGAGATAAGACATAACGACTCATAATCGATGCTGTCCGCCGCTTGGGAAAGAGACGCAAGCTGTCCCGGCTCGTCGCCGAACAAGGTAACGACGTCACCCACGCACGCCGCCGTATCCGTAACGTCAAGCATACACTGATCCATACAGATCCGCCCGACCGCAGAAGCCGCGCATACCCCCTTGCCTGTATGAACGTATACCGTAGAACCTCGGTAGGCGCGCAACCATCCGTCGGCATATCCAATGCCGAGAACGGCAATTTTCCTCTCGCTCCCGGCAACAAATTCTCCGCCGTAGCCAACTTCTTCCCCGGGAAAAAGCGTATGGATATGAAGGATCCGTGCCTGAAGACGCATTACGGGCAGGAGTGCCAACCCTCGGTGCAGAGCAGGCGCAACACCGTAAAGCAGGATCCCAAGACGCACCCCGTCAAAGGGATCGACGTCTCCCCACAGTGCCGCGGCGCTGTTGCAGGTGTGGTGAAAGGGAACACAGAAGCCGTTCTTCTCAAGCAGTTCCCGCAATGCCCGATACCGTGCCGCCTGGCGGCGCGTGGCAAGCAAACCTTCCGCAGTCTCCTCGTCCGCGCGCGCAAAATGGGTAAACATTCCGCAAAGTGAAAGGGAGGGAAGGGCGGACACGCGGAGGATCGCACGCCCGCTCTCTTCGGTCTCCTCTTCGTTCCGCGCGCCAAAGCCGATACGGTTCATCCCCGTGTTGACCGCAACGTGGGAGAGAACCGAGACACCGGCATCGGTCGCTGCCGCATTCAGTTGAACGGCATATTCCTCCGACAGGAGTGCTTGGGTCAATCGCTGCTCCGAAAGGAGCTCTGCAAACGTCGGATCGGTATATCCCAAAATCAAGACGTCGGCATTTTTTTCACACGCATCGCATACCCGACGTACCGCCAGTGCCTCCTCTATGCAGGAAACGGCAAAAAAGTCACAGCCCTCCCCCAAAAGCGTGCGCACGCACGCCTCGGCACCGTGACCGTAGGCATCTGCCTTGACCACAGCGATCACGCGGAGATGCCGCTTTTTTTCGAATAGGGCACGGCAAAGAAGGCGATAATTGCTACGCAAGCGAGCCAGATCGATCTGCGCCCACTTCACCGCATTACCTATCTTCGGCAACGCGGAATACAATCGGTATTCACGCTCCTCCATTCAGACACACCTCCCATACCTCCGGCGTCACGCGCTTGAGTTCACTGTATACCATTGTATCACAATAAGACAAATATTGCAATCTTTTTTTACATCAAATTTAAAAAATCCTCATAAGATAGAATTGCGGCGAGTATATTCCGCGACATCTGAAAAGAAAAAACGGAGGAACTATGACAAAACGACTTTTTTTGCTGTTTTTCCTGCTTTTTGCCCTCTCTTCCTTTTTCTCCTGTCGGGCAGAGGGCGCCCCCCCTTACTTTCACTTCAGGGACAAGAGCTTTCGCGCCGAGATCAACGGCACACAGCACGGCGTTTCCTTTTGTGCAGAGATCGGGCAAATCGAACGGGAGGGCAAAACGCTCCTTTACGTCAAGTATCTGTCTCCCCCCTCTCTTGAGGGGATCCTTGTAGAAAGGGACGGTGACGGAAATACCCGTCTTACACGCGGAGAAATTGATATTTCCACAGACCAAAAACGGCTTTCGGGGCTTTTGCTGCCGCTCTCCCTTCTGTTTGACGAAGCCGAGATCGTGCGAGTACAAAAAACAGAGGAGGGAACCTCGCTCCTTCTCCCCGACGATCTCTCTCTTCTCCTCTCGAAAAAGGGAGAGCCGCAACGCGTAACGTCCCCCGATGCCAACTTTGAAATCGTATGGTGGGAGGAGTCCCCGACAAAATGAAACAGCATTTGCCATTTCTTGTCAACAAACGTCCTCTCCCTTTCATAAAAAAACGTCAATTTGATTGTATGTTTGTTTAACATGCACATTGACGAATATCGTATTTTGTGTTAAAATAACAACGGGTATTTTTGTTTTTGTTATATTGCAACAAATATATCAATCAATCTTTGTGAAATATAACCCGTTGCGCAATAAAAAGGAGGAATGAGCACCCGAAAGACCTCAAAAAACACCGCCGTATTTCCTCATACCTCTACGTTGTTCTTTCCTTAGACTTGTGATATTGACCATTTTTTCGTTATTTTTACTGAAAATCAAGAGTGCATACTTGAATATTTTGTAATATAAGTTATAATAATAGTAAAAGAAGGATACAAAAAAGTGCGAAAGGGGTGCCAAACGTTGCAGAAGGATCAAAAAAACATTCGTGCAAGACAAAAAGAAGAGGGAGAGCTTGCCCCTTATCTTTTCCATCAAGGCACCAACTATAAGGCATACGAATACCTCGGTGTCCACCGCGCGGGGGACCTTACCTTTTTCAGGGTTTGGGCGCCGAACGCCGATGCCGTTTCCCTTTGCGGCGATTTTAACGGCTGGCAGATCGGCGCATGCTCCCTGACCCGCATCACGCCGGGAGGGGTTTGGGAAGCGTCACTCCCCTCAGCGTGCGTTTTGGACGGACAAACCTACAAGTACCATATCCGCGCGGGTGGCAAGGAGTTCTTTAAGGCGGATCCCTACGCCACCTTGATGCAGCTTCCGCCCGAGACCGCCTCTGTGATCTGTGACGTCAAGCCCTATGACTGGAAAGACAAGGGTTGGCTTCGCTTTCGGCGCGGGCGCTTTGACCGCACCCACGTTTGCTCCCAGCCCATCAATATTTACGAGATCCATCCGGGCTCCTGGAAACGGCATGGGGACGGCACTCCCTTCTCCTACCGCGAGCTGGCAGACGAGCTTTCGGTCTACGTCAAGCAGATGGGATACACCCACGTAGAGCTGATGCCGATCGCCGAGCATCCCTTCGACGGCTCCTGGGGATATCAGATATGCGGCTACTTTGCCCCGACCTCGCGCTACGGCCGCCCCGAGGATCTGATGTATTTTGTGGATCATATGCACGAGGCAGGGATCGGGGTGATCCTCGACTGGGTCCCCGCACATTTCCCGAAGGATGCCCACGGGCTTTATGAATTTGACGGACGCCCCCTGTACGAATATCAAGGCGTTGACCGTATGGAGCACGAGGGGTGGGGGACCAGAAGATTTGACGTCGGTCGCGAGGAGGTTCAAAGCTTTTTGATCTCCAACGCGGTCTACTGGATCCAAAACTATCATTTTGACGGGCTTCGTGTGGATGCCGTCGCTTCGATGCTCTATCTCGATTATGACAAGCGTCCCGGCGAATGGGTCCCCAACGTGTACGGCGACAACCGCTGCCTGGAGGCGATCGCCTTTTTCCAAAAGCTCAACTCTTATCTTTCAAACGCCTATCCCGACGTAATGACCATCGCTGAGGAGTCCACCGCGTGGGCACACATTACGGGATTTGAAAACCAAGGGCTCGGTTTTTCGCTAAAATGGAACATGGGTTGGATGAACGATTCTCTTTCCTACGCCGAGGAGGATCCTATCTTTCGAAAGCACCATCACAACCGTCTCAATTTCTCCATCACTTACTCCTTCAGCGAAAGGTTTGTGCTTCCCATCTCCCACGACGAGGTGGTGCACGGCAAAAAATCTCTGCTTGACCGAATGCCGGGAGACTACGAACAAAAATTTGCGGGCACACGCGCCTTTATGACCTATATGATGACGCACCCCGGAAAAAAGCTTTTGTTTATGGGAAGCGAGATCGGAATGTTCCGCGAATGGGACTATGAGGATCAGATCGAATGGTTCTTACTCGATTATGATATGCACGCGCGCCTTCAGCTGTTCAACGCAGAGCTCAACCATTTCTATCTCAAGCACGCCGCACTTTGGGACCGTGACGACAGCATGGACACCTTCCGCTGGATCGACGCGGACAATGCCGAGCAAAGCATTTGCTCTTACCGCCGGATCTCTCAAAACGGAAGCGAGCTTGCCGTCTTGATCAACTTCCTCCCCGTAACGTACGAGAATTTCCTGCTCGCCGTCCCATATGAGGGCTGGTATGAGGAGATCTTTAACACCGACGACCTCCGCTACGGCGGCACGGGAAGGATCAACACGGGAAGACGTAAAACCGTTCCGTGTATGCTGCGAGGCTATTCGCACGCGGTCCCCGTTACGCTTCCCGCACACTCCGCCCTTATCCTGCGCCTTGCAAGGCGCGCTCCCGCACCGAGAAAAAAGCGCGCGGAATAAATCGTATTCAAAAACCAAACAAATATACAGGAGGATCAAACCGCTATGTTCAAGAAAAAAGAATGCGTTGCTATGCTGCTCGCCGGCGGGCAGGGAAGCCGTCTTTACGCATTGACTCAAAAAACCGCGAAACCCTCTGTCTCCTTTGGCGGTAAGTACCGCATTATCGATTTTCCCCTTTCAAACTGCATCAACTCCGGCGTGGATACGGTTGGAGTTTTAACACAGTATCGTCCCCTGCTTCTCAACGAATATATCGGAAACGGCCTCCCGTGGGATCTTGACCGAACCTATGGCGGTGTTCAGATCCTGGCGCCCTACCAAGGGCAGAGCGGTGCCGATTGGTACCGCGGTACCGCAAACGCGATCTGGCAAAACATGGAGTTTATCAACCGCTACGACGCAAAATACGTTCTCATCCTCTCGGGCGACCATATCTACAAAATGGATTACGCCAAAATGCTTGCCCACCACAAGGAAAGCGGTGCCGACTGCACCATCGCGGTGCTTGACGTGCCGATCGAGGAGGCAAGCCGCTTTGGCATTATGAGCACGAACGAGGACGGAACCATCTACAAGTTTACCGAAAAGCCCAAGAATCCCGACAGCACCAAGGCTTCGATGGGGATCTATATCTTCACCAAGGAAAAGCTTGAAAAGTACCTTGCCGCCGACAATGACGATCCCGATTCCTCCAACGATTTTGGAAAAAACATCATTCCCGCCATGCTTCATGCGGGCGAGCGCATGATGGCATACTCTTTTGAGGGGTATTGGAAGGACGTTGGAACCATCCAGTCTCTTTGGGAGGCAAACATGGACCTTTTGGGAGACGCGCCCGCATTCTCTCTGACCGAGGAATCCTGGCGTATCTACAGCCGCCACACGGCACAGCCTCCGCAGTACATCAGCGGCGACGCAACCGTTGAAAACACGTCGATCACCGCGGGTTGCGAGATCTACGGCACAGTACGCAACAGCGTTCTCGGTGCGGGCGTTTACGTCGGAAAGGGCGCTGTGGTAGAGGACAGCGTTCTGATGAACGGCGTGTCGGTCGGATGCGGTGCCACGGTGCGGTACTCCATTCTTGACGAAAACGTTTCGATTGGAAAGGATGCCACGGTCGGCGCCCCCCGCGAAACGGCAGAAGGCATTGCGGTCATCGGTGCTGAAATTGAGATCGCTGCCAAAGAAACGATCCCCGCCGGCGCTATGATCTCACAAAATTGAGGAGGTAGAGGATATGATTGCAGCAGGATTGATTTTTTCCAATATACACGATCAAACCATTCCCGAAATGACCCAACGGCGTACCATGGCAAGCATTCCCTTTGGATGCCGCTATCGTCTGATTGATTTCGCACTCTCCAACATGGTCAATTCGGAGATCACCAACGTCGGTGTGATCACGCACTACAATTATCAGTCTTTGATGGACCACATCGGAAACGGGAAAGACTGGGACCTCGCCCGCCGCTCGGGCGGGATCAAGATCCTCCCCCCTTACGTTGCCGCTTATGAAAACCGTGTCGCGGGAAAGCTTTACGAAACCAGGCTTGAAGCACTTATGGGAAGCGCAAACTTTATCAACCGTTGCGGTGCGGACTACGTTGTGCTGAGCGATTGCGACGTGATCATGAACATCGATCTTTCCAAGGTGATCGAGGAGCATATCCGATCGGAGGCATACATCACGATCGTCACCAAAAAGGTAGATGTGAAAAACTCCCTTTTCGACAAGGCGGTAGACGTTGTATCGACCGATGAGAGCGGCAGAGTGACGGATATCACTTTTACCATGCCAAAGCGCGGCTCCTGCCTTGTCAATACCAATCTGATGGTGATCAGCCGAAACGATCTTCAAAACATCGTCTCGGATTCCATCGCGCACGGGTACACCAGCTTTACGCGCGATATCATGATGAAGCAGCTCAAAAAGAAGCCCATCCGCACCTATCTCTTCGACGGATTTGCAGCCTGCATCTCCTCTCTTGAGAATTATTTCAGCACCTCGATGATGCTTTTGGACGACAGCGTTCGCAGCGATCTTTTCTCCTGTCCCGACAGAAAGATCTATACGAAGATCAGAAACAGCGCACCCACCAAGTACACGTCGGGTGCCTCGGTAAAAAACAGCATGATCGCGGACGGATGCAGCATTGAGGGCACCGTTGAAAACTCCATCATTTTCCGCGGTGTGCACGTAGGGAAGGGAACCGTTGTGAAAAACAGTATCCTTTTGCAGGATACCTACGTTGGCTCCGGCGTATCTCTCAATTGTGTCATCTCCGACAAAAACGTTGTGATCAAGGACGGAAGAGTGCTTTCGGGCTACGAGACTATGCCCTTCTTTATCGGAAAGGGCATCATGGTCTGATCACGAAGAGAGCCGAGCTCGCCTCTCTTCCTCTATCCCACTCCAAAGAAAGGATTTTTGATCTATGAAAAAAATATTGTATGTCGGTGCGGAGGTCATGCCGTTTGCGGCAACCGGAGGGCTTGGCGACGTATTGGGATCTCTCCCCGCGGCGCTTTCCCGTACGGGGGAAACGGACGTGCGTGTCGTTCTTCCGCTGTATGCCGCGGTGAAGGAGGAATGGCGTAAAAGAATGACCGAGGAAGCCGTCTTTTACGTAAATCTTGCGTGGCGTCAGCAATATTGCGGCGTTTACAGCCTCCAAAAGGACGGCGTAACGTATTACTTTATCGATAACGAATACTATTTCAAGCGTCCCGCACTCTACGGATATTTTGACGACGGCGAGCGTTACGCTTATTTCTGCATGGCAGCGCTTGAGATGATGGAAAAGATCGGCTTTTATCCCGATATCCTCCACGCGCACGATTGGCAGTCGGCACTGTCGGTGGTGTATCTCAACTGCATCTACCGCGCGCGCCCCGGCTACGGGAACATTCGCACCGCGTTTACCATTCACAACATCGAATATCAAGGGATCTATGACTTTGCTATTCTCGGCGACGTATTCGCGCTGGGCGAAAACGAGCATACGCTCATGGACCACAGCGGATGCATCAACCTGATGAAGGCGGCGATCGAATGCGCCGACCGTGTAACGACCGTCAGCCCAAGATACGCCGAGGAGATCCAAACCCCCGAGTACGCACACGGGCTGGATGCAACGCTGGTAAGAAACGCACACAAGCTTTCGGGCATTCTCAACGGCATTGATTACGTTTATTACGATCCCGAAAACGACAGCGCGATCGCCGCTCCCTTCACCCCCACACGGCTTTCGGGAAAGGCAAAGAACAAGCTCGCCCTTCAAAAAGAGACGGGGCTGCCCGAGAAAAAAGACGTTCCTCTCCTTTCCGTGATCTCCCGCCTTGCCTCACACAAGGGTCTTGACATTCTTGCCGCTTGCATTCGGGACATCGTTGCCGAAAACGACGTTCAGCTTGTCGTTCTCGGAAAGGGTGAGGACAGATACGAGCGTTTCTTTTTGGATCTTCAAGCGGAGTATCCCGAAAAGGTAAGCGCCCTCATCACCTATGACCGCGATCTTTCCAAGCGCATCTATGCGGCAACGGATATCTTTCTTATGCCGTCAAAAAGCGAGCCGTGCGGGCTTTCCCAAATGATCGCCTCCCGATACGGTGCCATCCCCGTTGTCAGAGAAACGGGAGGGCTTTACGATTCGATCAAGCCTTATTGGCAGGACACTAAGGGAACGGTCATGGGCAATGGCTTTACCTTTGCAAACTATGCATCCCACGAATTAAAGGATCGCACCGAGGCTGCGATCGGGCTTTGGAACGATCTGCCCCTGCGTCGTCGCTTTGTTCGCAAGATCATGAATACCGACTTCTCGTGGAACGTGTCCGCAAAGAAGTATCTGGATCTTTACGAAAAACTTTAAAAATATCCCCTATTATATTCTATTCTAACTATCTCGGTCCCGCACGGCGGGATCTATCCTACGGAGGCTCAAAAAATATGAATTACAATCCCAACAGCAAAGAGGTTAAGGACTTGCTCGAAAACGTGTTGCAGCGTTACTTCGGGTGCACGGCGGGGGAGGCATCCCGCGATCAGATGTACAAGGCAGCGGCGATCACGGTAAAAAACATTCTCAGTGATAAGCGTACCGCCTACAAGAAAAAGGTCAATGCCGCAGGTGCCAAACGCGTGTATTATATGTGCATGGAGTTCCTTTTGGGCAGGTCTCTCAAAACCAACCTTTGCAATCTCGGACTTGCGGACGCATACGAAAAAGCACTTCGTGGGCTTGGCTTTTCCCTTGAGGAGCTTTACGAATGCGAGCCCGACGCGGGGCTTGGTAACGGCGGTCTTGGAAGACTTGCCGCCTGCTTTATGGACTCTCTTTCCTCGCTTGACTATCCCGCGACAGGCTTTTCCATCTGCTACGAGTACGGATTGTTCAAGCAGATGATCGTAGACGGAATCCAGGTAGAAACGCCCGACATCTGGCTCCCCGGAGGAGAGGTATGGTTGGTTCCGCGAACCGACCGCACCTACAAGGTGCGCTTTGGCGGCAGAATCAGAGAGGAATGGAAACCTGACGGCCACTGTGAGATCCTTTACGAGGATGCCGAGGAGATCGAGGCGGTTCCCTACGACATGATGATCTCGGGCGCTGACAGCTCTGCCGTCAGCCAGCTTCGCTTGTGGCGTGCACGCAATATTCAAAAATTTGATATGCGCCTGTTTACGCAGGGCCAGTATACCCAAGCGCTTGAGGAAAGCACCAATGCGGAGATCATCTCCAAGGTGCTCTATCCCTCGGACAATCATACCGAGGGAAAGCTTTTGCGCCTTTCCCAGCAGTATTTCCTGGTTTCCGCCTCCATCCAAAGCATCATCCGCGACCATATGGCGGTTTACGGAACGCTGGATAATCTTGCCGACAAGGTCGCGATCCACATCAACGACACCCATCCTGCGCTTTGTGTCCCCGAATTGATGCGCATTATGATCGATGACTATTTCTTCTCATGGGAAAAGGCATGGAGCATTGTAAAGCGCACCGTTTCCTATACCAATCACACGGTCATGCCCGAGGCACTGGAAACCTGGAACGAGGATCTCTTCCGTCTCAAGCTCCCCCGCATCTACATGATCGTAAAGGAGATCAACGAGAGATTCTGCCGCGAGGCATGGACTGCCTTCCCGGGGAACTGGGGAAGGATCTCCCACATGAGCATCATCGGCTATGGGCAGGTCCGTATGGCGAATCTGTCTGTCATTGCCTCTCACTCGGTCAACGGCGTTTCCGAGCTGCACTCCACCATCCTCAAGGATTCTACCTTCAAGGATTTTTACAGAATGTACCCCGAGCGGTTTGACAACGTTACGAACGGCATCGCGCACCGTCGCTGGCTGTGCTATTCCAACCCAAAGCTTGCCTCCCTTCTTGACGAATGCATCGGAACCGATTACCGCCACCGTCCCCGGGAGCTTTCCAATTTCGCGGCGTTTGCCGATGACAGCGCGGTCAAGGAAAGATTGCGCGCAATCAAGCACGAAAACAAGATCCGCTTCTCCAATCTCGTTGCCGAAAAAACGGGAAAGAAGATCGACACGCATTCGGTCTACGATATCCAGATCAAGAGACTGCACGAATACAAAAGACAGCTTCTTAACGCGCTCAATATCATCGGACTTTACCTTGACCTCAAGGAAAATCCCGACCTTGATATGCAGCCCCAGACCTTTATCTTCGGCGCCAAGGCAGCCCCCGGATACGACATGGCAAAACGCATCATCAAGCTGCTCTGCATGATCTCCAAGGACATCGAGCAAAATCCGCGCATCCGCGAAAAGCTCAACGTGGTATTTCTTGAAAACTACAGCGTAAGCATGGCGGAAGCCCTCATTCCCTCGGCAGAGATCAGCGAGCAAATCTCTCTTGCGGGCAAGGAAGCCAGCGGTACGGGATGCATGAAGCTGATGATCAACGGCGCGCTTACCATCGGAACGCTTGACGGCGCAAACGTGGAGATGCAGGAGGCGGCAGGCGCTGAAAACATGTTTATCTTCGGTCTTAAGGCCGACGAGGTCGAGCAGCTTTGGCTCAACGGCTACAGTGCCGCCAACTATTTCATTTCCAACGAGCGTCTTACCAAGATCATCAATCAGCTCTCCACGGGCTTTGCGGGTGAATCCTTTGCCGACATCGCGTCTTATCTTCTCAACAACGGACACGGCGTGGCAGATCCTTATATGTGTCTTGCCGACTTTGAATCCTATCATTTGACGCACAATGCGATGATCAAGGCATATCAGGACAAGGACCGTTGGAACCGTATGTCGCTCCTGAACATCGCGGCAGCAGGTAAATTCGCCGCCGACCGCAGCATTGAGGAATACGCACAGCGCATTTGGAAGCTGAAAAAAGTAAAGTAAAAAGCAGGGCTCTCATATTTGACGGGAACCTCACGGGGCTGTCATATTTGACGAGACCGAAAAAGCCCGTAGAAAAAAGAAAAAAGTCCCATTTTCAAAAAAAGCGAAACATGAGACAGTAATCGGTTGAATTCCTTCGGAATTCTCCAAAATATGACAGGCTTTTTCTACCGCCGACTTTGTACGCCTATCGCCCCAAATTCGACGCTTCTCGCCTAAATCTGCCGAGCCCCAGAGGGGTGTCTCAAATTTTGGGTTTGAGACACCCCATCGACATATAGTAAATAAAGGTATTTTTGAATGTTGATCAAATTACACGACGCGCTCACGTGCGGTCTTGACGTAAAAGCAGAAAAGCTTGTGGAGGGGAAGGATGCCTCTCTTCTCGGCGCATTCCCCTATGGAACAAAGCTCACCCTTCGTCTTACGGTCCCTCGCGCCCTTGGGGCGAGGGCTGTCGTTTTGCGCCTTTGCCGCGATGGAGAGGCCTCTTCAGACCTGCCCTTTTCCTTTCACTCCTCAGCGCACTCCGAGGATATCTATACGCTGACGCTGGACACGGCAAAGCTGTGCGGAGAGGACACCTGCGGTCTTTTTTATTACGAATACCTCCTTCTGCGCGGCTGGGACACCCTCTTTTCCGACACCGAAAACAACGTAGACCTTTCGTTTTCTCCGTCAGAAAAAAGAAAATTTCGCCTTTTGGTGTTCGAAAAGACGTTTTCCGTTCCCTCTTGGTTTTATGGCGGCATTATGTACCATATTTTCTTGGACCGCTTTTATCGGGGGAAGGGAAGTGCCCGTCTTCACAAAAACGCCCGTCTTGACCCGGATTGGGAAAACGGCATCCCGCAATATGCCGCCGTACCGGGCGCACCTCTGTCCAACAACGTCTTTTTTGGCGGAAACCTCTGGGGCGTTGCCGAAAAGCTGGATCACCTCGCCTCTCTCGGTGTAACCGTTCTCTATCTGTCTCCCATCTTTGAAGCAGCCTCCAATCATCGCTACGATACCGCGGATTACGAGCAGATCGACAGTCTGTTGGGAGGGAAGGAAGCATTTGATCACCTTATAAAATGCGCACACGCACGCGGAATCAGGGTGATCCTCGACGGTGTTTTCAATCATACGGGGGATGACAGCAAATACTTCAATCGCCGGGGAAATTACCCCACGGTAGGCGCGTATCAATCCAAGGACTCACCCTATTTCCCGTGGTACTCCTTCCGCGCGTTTCCCAACCGCTACGAATGCTGGTGGGATATTGAAATCATGCCTCGCCTCAACCACAACCATCCCGACTGTCGGCACTATTTTACGGGAGAAAACGGGATCGTGCAAAAATGGTTATTGGAGGGAGCGGACGGCTGGCGCCTTGACGTTGCCGACGAGCTTTCCGACGACTTTTTAGACGAGCTTCGAAAAACAGCCAAGGACTCCACAAATGGGGAGGCGATCATCATCGGCGAGGTGTGGGAAAACGCCGCCGACAAGATCGCCTATGGAAAAAGGCGCAGATATTTTTCGGGAAAACAGCTTGACAGCGTCATGAACTATCCCCTTCGAAACGCGATCCTTTCCTTTTTGGAGAGAGGAGACGCAATTACCTTTTACAATACGTTGACCGAGCTTTATTCCTCTTATCCGCTCCCCGTAAGTCACGCGCTGATGAATCTTTTGGGCACGCACGACACCGAGCGGATCCTGACCCGTCTCGGTGACAGCACCGTGGGTAAGGAACACACCAATGAGGAGCTTGCCCGTCTCTCTCTTTGCAAGGAGGCAAAGAAGGAGGCGATCCAAAAGTTAAAGCTTGCCTCTGCCATTCAGTTTACCGTGTTTGGTGTTCCCTCGATCTACTACGGAGACGAAGCGGGTATTGAGGGCTATCATGATCCTTTCTGCCGAAAGCCCTTTCCTTGGGGAAGGGAATGCGGCGAGCTGTTATCTCACTACCGCGCGCTATCAAAAATAAGACGTACGCATCCCGCGCTGACCGACGGCTCCTTCCGTTTTCTTTGCTACGGCGACACCTACTTCGCCTACGAGCGAAAAAAAGGGAAGGATACCGTCATCCTTCTTGCCAATATGGGAGAGAATCACACCTTTTCTTTTGACTCGGTTTATTACGATGCAAAAACAGGTCGTGCGGCAGAAAAACAGATCACACTGACCGCCTGCTCCTTCCGTATTCTTTGTAGCAAAAAATAGGTTTTTTCCATGCGTTAAAAGACCTTTCCTTTTTTATTCGATCAAGATCTTCGGGGTGTCTCAAATTTACCGTTTGAGACACCCCCTGCCGTTTTGGCTTTGCTCCTTCTCTATTTGCACTCACATGTCATAAAAAAGTCAAAATAAAGTCAAATCCATGACACAATCATCATGTAACATTATATCGTATACGTAACTTTTTAAAAGGAGAATCGGACGTTGATAGAGCTCAGAGGTGTTACCGTTTTTGACAAAAAAAGCATTTTGATAAATAATATCGATCTTAAATTGAACAACGGAAAAATCTACGGCATTTGCGCCAAGGGAGCCGTTCGCTCTCTTTTTTCAGCGCTTCTTTGCGGCGCACGCATTCCTTGCGTCGGAGAGGTATTGATCAATGGATTTGACACCTCAAGAGAGTCAAAAAAGGCAAAAAGCTTTCTTGCATGCGTGCCCGACGAACATCTCCTTTACTCCTCCATGACCTCTCTCGAATATCTCCTTTTTATTGCCGATGTCTTTGGAATGGACTATCAGAAATCGGTTCGTAAAATTTCCGACGCGCTTGATTTTGCAGAGCTCTCGTCAAAAAGAAATATACTCATCGCCAATCTTTCCTCCTATGAAAAAAGACGACTGGCGCTTTCTCAGGCGCTCCTTTCCCCGGGGGATATCTACGTGATGGATGCCCCCTTTCAGGGGCTCACCGCCTCACAAAAGGAGCATTTTAAGGAGATACTGGAGGATGCCTTGGAAGGAAACACCGCCATTCTTTTAGATGCATCCGAAGGTGAGCTTTTATCGCTTTGCGACACCGTTTATACCTTTTGCGATCAAAAATTTATTTTGAACGGTGAAAGAGGCGCTAAAGCACCAAAAGAAAATGAAAGAAAGGAGGAAAACGACTGATATGCTTGCTGTTTACCGCAAAGAGCTAAAGCTTCGCTTCTTTTCTGTATGGACCTACGTGTTTCTTTTCTTTACCCTTCTTTCCTTTGGTATCCTTTCCTCTGTTTTTAATCTTTCCTTGGGATACGCCTCTCTTTCTTATCCCTTGGGATATATGACGCTGCTGCTTGCTCTTCTTCTTCCGTTTTTTGTATTTTGGGGACACAAAAAAAGACCCGGGGACGAACGGCTTCTTCTCTCGCTCCCTCTCTCGCCCACGTCCATCGTTTTAGGAGACTTTTTTTCCTCTCTGACAGTGCTCCTCATCCCATTTTCCATATTCGCTCTTCTTCCCCTTTTATTTACCCTGTTTGGGGGAGGCGATTCTGTAGCCACTTCTCTTGTATCCCTTTTAGGGTGCTTTCTGTACGCTGTTTTTCTTCTTTGTGCCGTTCGTTGTATCTTTTACATCATAAAGCGACCGCTGCCGGCACTCGGCGTATCTCTCCTCTTTACGCTTGCTCTCTATTTTCTGAATTCCGTATTCTTCTTTCTTCCTTTTGAGGAAAGCGGTGTTTTCCAAAGGCTTTCCTCTCTCCTAAATCCCACAGGCCTTTATTATTCCTTTACCTACGGAAAGATCAATCTTTACGGCTGTGTTTATTTTGTAACCTTCATCCTTCTTTTCCTTTGCCTGCAGATCCTATTCCTGAAAAGGCAAAAAGGGGAGCTTTCAAATTCCAAAAAAAGGCTCTCCTCCATAATTTCCTCCATTCTTCTTGTCGTTTGTGTGCTTGTCTCCAATCTTCTGACCGCTTTTCTCCCCGAAAGGATCGCCTACCGCGACGTTTCCGGAAACGATATTTCTTATATCTCCGGCACCTCCCTTGACAAGCTTCACGCTCTTGACGAGCCGATCACTCTCTACCTCCTCTCAAAAGGAGGAATGTCACGGGCAGATCAAGAGATCCTTTCCTTTTTGAGAAGATACACGGAGGAAAGCAGCTTTTTGCGTCTTGAGGTCGTAGATACGCAAAAGGAGCCCTCGTTTTCTCTTTCCCACACCACAAAGGATTTGAAAGACCAAAGCCTCATCGTAGAGGGAAAAAACAGGTCCTATTGTATTGACAGCGCAGATCTTTACTATTATTACAATGAAGATCTCGGCGTACTTCCGTCGGATTACTACAATTATCTGATCTCCTCATACGTCAAGTACCTTGAAAGCGCCTCCATGCAAGGTCTGGACGAGACTTCCGTTCAGCTTGGCTATCATCTTTACTATTCCAATTCCACCGTAGCCTACTTTAACGGAGACAGTCTTTTGATCAACGCCATCCTGTTTGTCTCCTCTCCCAAGGTGCGTCACGTTTATATTGCCGACACCGACACCTTCACTCTTTCAAATAAGGATACGGCGTTTGAAGAATCACTTTCCCAAAATAAATTTTCCGTTTCCCATCTCCATACCGTGGAAATAATTCCGTCCGACTGTGACTACCTTGTCCTTTTTTCTCCCAAAAAAGATCTGACACAAAAGGAAAAACAGGGGATCGAAGCATACCTTGATCGGGGCGGAAACCTCTTTCTTACCACTCATTACGCAAGCTGTGACCTTCCTGTGCTTTCCTCTCTCTTATCAAGCTACGGTCTTGCTCCCGTCGCAGAGGGGATCGTTTGCGAGACTGAAGAAAGCCGTATTCTGAGCGCAGAAACTCCGTATTATTTTTCGGCAACGATCGATCCCTCTGTTTTTGCCAAGGATTTTGAGGGGATCTATCTCTCCCTCCTCTCTCACCCCATTCGCATTTTGCACACAGAGGATACCGTAGTACGCTCCCTCCTTTCCACCACAGAGGCAGGTGCCTTGATGGATCCCACCGAAAAGGAGCTTTTAGAGAAGGATACCTCTTATACGGTGGGTGCTCTTTCCGAAAAGGGCGACGCTTCTCTTTTCTGGCTTTCTTCCCATCTCTCGGTCTCCTCAACGGCAAACGATCTTTCCTCGGGAAATAATCTTCTTTACGTTTTGTCGGTCATGGACGACCTTTGTCCCGAAAAGGAAGATACCATCTCGGTTTCCCCTATTTTGATGACCGCTTCCTCACTTACCCTGTCCGACGGGGACCTTGCCCTGTGGACGCTTGTCATCGCCGCACTCATTCCCTTGCTCTTCTTATCGATAGGTATTATTTTCACCTATTCCAGAAAAAAGCGCACGTAAAAAATTCAAAAGGACCCTGTCCATCTTTTCAGATGTTGGCAGAGTCCTTTATTTTTACTTTTTAAGCTCCTTCGCTCCGTATCCCGCACGCTTGACGGCATTGATCAAAGCCCCGGGCGACACCGACGAGGAAGCTCTTACAAGCGCCGTATTTGACGCAAGATCCACTTTTGCCTCCGTAACACCGTCGACCCCCTCAAGTGCCCCTTTAACGTGCTCTACGCACTTGTGACACATCATTCCGTCCACCGAAAGCGTATACACGGCATCCTTCTCGTTTTTATAAAGCCTTACGCGACGCAAGCGAAGCGCGTTAAGAACAACGAATACCGAAGAAAAGCTCATAGCAAGGGAGGCAAGCATAGGGCTTAGCTGTAACCCAAAAGCAGGATAAAAAACACCTGCCGCGATCGGAATGCAGACAGTGTTATAAAACAACGCCCAAAACAGGTTTTGCTTGATGACACGGATGCAGGCACGGCTGAGCATAAAAGCATCACACACACCCATGGGAGAAGAATCCGAGATCACGACGTCCGCGCAATCGATCGCGATCTCCGTTCCCGCCCCAACGGCAATCCCTACGCTTGAAGCAAGAAGCGCCGGGGAATCATTGATCCCGTCTCCCACCATCGCGCATTTCCCGTTTTTGGAAAGCTCTTTTACGATCCTTTCCTTGTCGCTTGGCATCAAGGATGCAAAATAAGCGTCGATAGACAGTCTTTTTGCCACGTTCGCAGCCGTCTTCTCATTGTCACCCGTCAGCATCAAAGAGGTCACCTCGGCGCCCCTGAGCACCTCTACGGCACTCTGCGCATCCTCTCTGATACGGTCGGCAATTCCAAAAATTCCGACTACACGTGCGTTGCATTTGACGACGACGGCGGTTTTTCCTTCGTTTTCAAGAGCCTCAAGATCCCGTCCTATATCAAAGCATCCTTTTTTTACTCTGATGAGAATACCTTTTTCTTGGGTCTCCTCGGCAAGCTCCTCGCCCTCTTTTTCTTGCCTTATGTTCTCATCCGGGCGAACGATGCTCCATTCAAAGCCGCCAACCGTACCAACGGCTCCGACACCCGTCAGAGATGAAAAATTCTCTACCTCTTCGTTTGATTCTATTCCAAGAAGCTCCGCTCCCTTTACAACCGCAAACGCCAAAGGATGAGAGGACATCCTCTCCACGCATGCGGCAGCTCCGAGTACCCTGTAAGGATCGTTTTCATATACGCAAAGATCCGTCAATACAGGCTTTCCCTCGGTCAGCGTCCCCGTTTTGTCAAATACAATGCTTTTGCAGCGAGACAGCTCCTCTAAAGCCGCAGCCGATTTAAATAAAATTCCCTTTTTAGCGCCTCTTCCGATCCCCACCGTGATCGCTGTGGGAGTTGCAAGTCCCAAGGCACATGGACAGGAGATCACAAGCACTGAAATAGCGCTTTTGAGCGCCATGCCCACGTTTTGCGTAAAGAGCATCCATACGCAAAAGGTCAAAAGAGAGATCCCCATAACGATAGGAACAAAGACCGCGCTGACCCGATCCGCAAGGCGGGAAATAGGTGCTTTGGATGCTGCCGCATCCTCAAGAAGACGAACCATACGGGAAAGAGAGGTATCCTCTCCCACCTTTTCGGCGTGCACCTTTAAAAATCCGTCAAGAAGAACCGATGCGGCACATACCGACGCTCCCCTCTCCTTATCCACAGGCATACTCTCCCCCGTCAGGGCAGATTCATCACAGGAGCCGTTTCCTTCCTCTACAACACCGTCTACAGGGATCATTTCTCCTGCCCTGACCAGCACAAGATCTCCCTCCTTTATTTCAGAGACGTCAACGGAAATTTCTTTTCCTTCTCTGAATACAAGGGCGTATTTGGGAGATAGCCTTGACAGTGCCTTAACAGCATCGGCCGCACGCTCCTTTGCATTTCCCTCCAACATTTTTCCAAGAGAGACCAACGTCAGTATCATTGCGGCAGATTCAAAATACAAGTCGTGCAAAAGGGAATGCACAAGTCCTTCATTACTTGAAAAAGCAATGAACAACAGGGAAACGACACCGTAGATCAAGGATGCACCCGACCCCAGAGCAATCAAGGAATCCATATTGGGTGAGAGGTGGAGGAGCGCATGGATGCCGTTTTTAAAAAACTTAAAATTGATAACAACTACAGGAATACAAAAAACAAGCTGGGAGAGTACCATCCAAAGCGCATTTTCCTCACTTGATAAAAACGCGGGGAGGGGAAGACCCATCATTTTTCCCATGGAAAGATAACTCACGATCAACGTAAAAAACAAGGAAATGATCCATTTAAAAAGGGGTTTTTTAAAGATCCCCGATTCTTCCTCTTCCCCTTCCTTCACAAGACCGTATCCGGCAGATGAGAGTGCCATGGAGAGTTTTTCTTTTATTTCTTTTTCGTCTGTATCACTGTGTGTGATCACACAAACGGAGTTGGTAAGAAGAGAAACGGTTACCTCGTCGTCCTCACCAAGCACCTTTTTTGCAGCCCTTTCCACGTGTCCCACACATGCGGCGCAATTCATTCCCTTTACACCGAAATGAAATCTCACGTCTCATCCTCCTGTTTTGGCTTTTTTACGCTTATGATTATACCTTATTTTTTCTTTGCTTTTAAAATCCTATTTTTAAATTATTTGTAAATTTTATCCTTATAACGTATTAAAAATATTGTTATTTATTATATTTTATGTTATAATAATATAAATATATATAAAATGGCGTAAAAAATTGAGAAAGGAGCACTTTTATGTCCTCTCAAAGCTACATAGAAGAAATAAAGGAAGTATGGAATCTTGTAAAAGAGTCGTTTCGTATCAAGCTTTCGGAATCCACCGCCAATCTTTGGTTTGGTGATATTGAGATCCTTGCCTGCGAGGATTCTATTCAGGACAGCACCGACACGACCGAATTTAAGATCACCATGGGGATCTCTTCCGAATTTAAATTTGACATCATACAAAAAAAATACCTCTTGGATATTCAAAATGAATTTTGCAGACTTCTCGGTCTTGAGGTACACGTAAATCTTGTGTTTACGGGCTCTGCGTCGGCGGATACGCTTTCTCGGTCCACACCTCCCACCGTCACAGCTCCCACCCCGTCCCTTAAGGCACCCCAGGAGGAAGTCAACGACGAAAAGGGATTTCTTGACTATAAGTTTGAATATACCTTTGATAATTTTATCGTAGGCAGCACCAATAAGTTTGCGCAAGCGGCATGCGTTGCGGTTGCAAACCATCCTGCCGAAAATTATAATCCTCTCTTTATTTACGGTAACTCCGGACTTGGAAAAACGCATTTGATGTATGCAACCATCAATCAAATGAAAAAAAACAATCCCAACGTTAAAATTATTTACACCAAGGGTGAGGATTTTACCAACCAAATGATCTCCTGCCTTGCAAACAAAACGATGGAGGACTTCAGAGACAAGTATCGCAAGTGCGACGTACTTTTGATCGACGACATTCAGTTTATTGCAGGAAAAACATCAACGCAAGAAGAAATTTTCCACACATTTAACGCTCTTCACGAGGAAAAAAAGCAGATCATCTTCACCTCCGACCGCCCACCGCGCGAGATCAAGCCGCTTGAGGATCGGTTGGTATCCAGATTTGAGTGGGGGCTGATTGCCGATATCGAGCCTCCGGATCTTGAACTTCGTATTGCAATCATTAAGAAAAAGGCGGAGCAGATCAACGTAATGATCCCCGATGACGTTTTGACCTTCCTTGGTGAAAATCTCAGATCCAACATCCGACAAATTGAGGGGGCTATCAAAAAGCTGGGTGCTTTAAGCTTTCTTTCGGGGAAGGACATCACTATGGAGCTGGCACATGAATGCATCTCCGAGCTTTTGGGAGGTGCCGAGCCGATCAGCGTAACGGTGGATAAGATCTTTGCGGCGGTATTTAAAAAATACGGTATCTCAAAGGAAAGTATCACAGGGAAAAGCCGCAAAAAAGAGATCGTCAGTGCGCGTCACATTGCGGTATATCTCATTCGTGAGATTACCGAAATGTCCTATCCCAATACGGGAAAGATCTTTGACCGCGACTCCTCTACGATCATTTCCTCCTACAATCTGGTCGCTACAAGGGTGTTCAGCGATCCCGTCTTCTCCTCCGAGATCAACGACTTAAAAAAAGAAGTATTAGGTGTTTGAACCAATGAAAAAAAGTTTTCCACAGCCTTTTCCACAGTTATGGAAAACTTGTGGATAATCGTATGATATAAAGCTTGTTTCCATCCGATCTTTTTAAGTAAAACCTTTTGCCGATTGAATAAGTGTTTGGGGATTTTCAAAAGTCACGGGATATGGAAAACTCTGACAAAAAGCGACAGATCCATCTTTTTTTCGACTTTTTTTCGTTTTTTGACTTGTGGAAAACAAAACGGAAAACTCACTTTCTCCGTTTTTATTCAATAAAAATAAAAAAAGCATTTTTATGATCCTCCTCTTTTGATTTTCCATATTTTAATAGCCCTTTTATTCATGGGGCCGCTGCATTTTAAAAACAAAAAAATGCTTGCCACAAAAAGGAAAAAAAGTTTTCCATACTTTCCGCACCCCCTATTACTTCTACTTTTTTATTATTTATCTATCTATTTTTCTATCTGTCTAAAAAAGCAAACGTCCACGCGCGCGTCGCCTACTTAAAAATTAACTTTCACCGAAAGGAATCAAAACCATGAAAATTATTTTTAACAGACAATCCGTAAGTGATGCTGTCACTCCCTTGATGTGTGCGGTATCGGGTAAATCCACGCTCTCTGCGGTTGAAGGAATTTTAATAGAGGGAAAAGAATCCGGAAACTGTGTGATGACTACCTTTGACCTTGAAAAGGGAATGCGCATTACGGTAAAGGCGCAGGTAGAAGAAGCGGGAGCTGCCGTGATCAACGCTCAAAAATTTGTTCAAACGCTTCGCGTGATGGAGGGAGAGTTTGTTACCTTAACCGTCAGCGAGAATATGCAAGCCTGCATCACAAGCGGAAAATCCAATCATAAAATGAATGCGATCCCTGCCTCCGATTATCCCGATATTCCCCGTCTTGTGACCGAGGACGGCTTTACCGTAAGTCAGGCAGTGCTTAAGGAGATGCTTTCCAAGGTCATGTTCGCAATGGCTTCCAACGATACCCGCCCCGTGCTTAACGGCTGTTACTTCAAGGTCAGAGAGGACGATCTTTTAATGGTATCCTGCGATAGCTATAAAATGGCAAAATGCGAGATCAAAACCGATATTGAAAATGAAAACGAAAGCCGTGAGGCATTGGATTTTTCTTTTATCGTTCCCACCAAAACCGTAAACGAGCTTTACAAATTATTGCGTGACGATGAAAGAGAAACGGCGCGCATTTACATGTCCAGAAAAAATATCGTATTCAACATTGGGGATATGATCTTTTTCTCAAGATTGATCGAGGGGCAGTACATTGATTACGACCGTATCCTTCTTTCCAATCACCGCATTTTTGCGAACGTGAACAGAGAGGCGATGATCGCGGCTCTTGAAAGGGCGGCGCTTGTAACCGAGGAAAAGGTTGCAAGAAGCGTGCGCTCTCACGTAAAACTTGAATTTGAAGAGGGGATTTTAAAGATCTCGGCGATCTCCACCCTTGGAAGCACCTATGATGAATTGGATATCGAGCAGAACGGCGGAAGCATTATAATTGCGTTTAATAACCGTTTCTTGATCGACAGTCTTCGTGCATCCGATGCCGAAACGGTAAAAATTTCGATGACCTCGGCACACACCAGCATCAATATCGAGCCTGTCGATAAAGAGGAAAATAAAAAGGAGCTCTTTATGCTTCTTCCCGTGAGAATGAAAGAGTAAGAAAATATGGAATGTAATCGGATCCTTATCCGTGATTTCAGAAATATAGAAAAGGCATGCATTGAGTTTGACAGCGGCGTAAACATTCTTTGCGGTGAAAACGCACAGGGAAAAACCAACCTTTTGGAGGCGATCAGTCTTGCTTCCATCGGAAAAAGCTTTCGTACCTCCCACGATGAGGAAATGATAAGATTTGGAGAACAGTCCTGTGAGGTATCTCTGGATTTTACCGATTCGGTAAGAAAACAGAACATTACCGTACGCATGATGGAGGGAAAGAGAAAGCATATCGAGCAAAACAAGGTCAAGGTAGGCCGTGTTTCAGACATCGTAGGGGTGTTTCGCACCGTTCTCTTTTGTCCCGAGCATTTGTCGCTGATCAAGGAGGGACCCGGAGAAAGGAGAAATTATCTTGATATCGCTCTTTCTCAGCTCTATCCCGTTTATATCAAAAGCCTTCAAAAGTACAATCAAATTTTAAAGCAACGAAACCAACTGATCAGAGACGCACAGGAAAACAGAAAAATATTTGACGATACGATAGAATTCTGGTCCTCCCAGCTTTCCCACGAGGCAGCATTGATCTCAAGATACCGTTATCGGTATCTATTGGGTGCCGCCGCGCATATAGGGGATTGCTTTCATGAAATGATGGGGGAGAAAGAAAAACCGACAGCACTCTATTGCGGCTCCTCCAAGCAGGATCCCGAGGAATACGAGGATCTTGAAAGGACGGAACATCGTTATATGGAGCTTTTGATGTCTCATCACGACCGCGAGATCGGTGCCGGAAGTACCCTTTGGGGGATCCATAAGGACGATATTGAGATCCTGTTAAACGGAAAGCCCGCGCGTCAGTATGCTTCGCAAGGGCAGCAGCGCTCTCTGGCGCTTTCTATGAAGCTGGCAGAGGGGGAGATGTGTGCTTCGGTTTGCGGAGAAAAGCCCGTATTTTTATTTGACGACGTTTTTTCGGAATTGGATTCTGTGAGAAGGGGATATCTTTCCGGAAAAATAAAGGATCGACAGGTGATCATTACGACCTGCGAGCCGTTTGGGATTGCCGGCGGAAAAATGATACGCGTAAAAAAAGGAAGCTTTACCTAAAAAAGAGGGACGGGTATGTACTTACACGTAGGAAACAACAAAAATATAAGAACGCGGAATATTATCGGTGTATTTGATGCCGATACGGCAACGGTTTCCGCGATTACAAAAAGGTATTTATCCGAGGCGGATGCCAAAAAAGCGGTAACGTTTGCCTCGGAGGAGATCCCAAAGTCCTTCATTCTTTACAAGGACTCGGATGGGAGCAGTAAGATCTGCTTCTCCCAGCTCGCCTCCACCTCTCTTATCGGAAGAGTGGGAAGATACGAAGGAATCTAAAAAGAAGGAAGTTAGCTCATCAGAAAGGATAAATGATGAACATGGAAAATCAAGAAAAGCACGTATATGATGAAAGTCAGATCCAGGTACTTGAGGGACTTGAGGCTGTCAGAAAAAGACCCGGTATGTATATTGGGTCTACGTCTGCGCGCGGATTGCACCATCTGGTATACGAGATCGTAGATAACTCCATCGACGAAGCGCTGGCGGGAAGATGTAAGCGTATTGAGGTAACTCTTCATCCCGACAACAGTGTGTCTGTCCAGGATGACGGACGCGGAATCCCCAGCGGTATCCACCCAAAGCTTGGAATCCCAACGCTCGAGGTGGTTTATACGGTTCTTCATGCGGGCGGAAAATTCGGGGGAGACGGATATAAGTTTTCCGGGGGTCTTCACGGAGTTGGTGCATCGGTCGTGAACGCGCTGTCTGAGTGGGTAGAGATCGATAACTGTCATGAGGGAAAAAGATATACGGAGAGATTTGAAAGAGGTCACGTTGCCCGCCCCTTTAAGGATGAGGGAGAAACGGATCAGCACGGCCTTTACGTGCGTTTTCTTCCCGATCCCGAAATGTTTGAAGAAACGGTATTTGACTACGACACGCTTCTCAAACGCCTCAGAGAGCAGGCGTTTTTGAACGCGGGCGTTAACATTTGCCTGCGCGACGAGCGGCAAGAGCTGGAGGGTGGCGGATACCGCGAGGATGATCTTGAATACGAGGGTGGAATCAAATCATTTGTAGAATATATCAATTCCCAGAAAAGCTGTGAGATCGTCCATCCCGAGGTCATTTATATGCGTGCCGAAAAGGACAACTGGGTTGCCGAGGTGGCGATGCAGTATAACGACAGCTATAACGAGTCTCTTTTGACCTTTGCTAACAATATCAACACCGTAGAGGGCGGTACGCACGAGATCGGCTACAAGACCGCTCTTACCAAGGTATTTAACGACTACGGAAGAAAATACGGGATCATCAAGGAAAGTGAAAAGAATCTTTCGGGTGAGGACGTAAGAGAAGGTCTTTGCGCAGTGGTATCGGTAAAATTGACCGAGGCACAGTTTGAGGGACAGACCAAGGGCAAGCTTGGAAACAGCGAAATGCGTACGGTGATCTATTCTCTTGTTACCGAAAAGCTTGAGGAGTATCTTGAGGAAAATCCCGGTGTTGGAAAAGCCATTCTTGAGAAAGCTTTGGCGGCTTACCGTGCCAGAGAGGCGGCAAGAAAAGCGCGTGAAGCAACGAGAAGAAAGGGCCTTTTAGAGGGTTCTACGCTTCCCGGAAAGCTTGCGGATTGCCAGGAAAAGAATGCGGAGCTTACCGAGCTTTATCTGGTAGAGGGAGACTCTGCGGGAGGCTCGGCAAAGCAGGGAAGAAATTCCCGCTTCCAGGCGATCTTACCGTTGCGCGGTAAGGTGCTCAACGTAGAAAAAACACGTCTTGACAAGGTGTACTCCAATCTTTCCTTAATTCCCATTATCCAAGCGCTTGGCTGTGGAATAGGCGACGAATTTGATACGGCAAAGCTCCGCTACGGAAAAATTATCATCATGGCGGATGCGGACGTAGACGGTTCGCATATTCGAATTCTTCTCCTTACCTTCTTCTTCCGTCACATGAAGCAGTTGATTGAGGACGGCCACATCTATTTTGCACAGCCGCCGCTTTACAAGATCTACAAAAAGGGATCGAAGTACGGATCTGAGAGATATGCGTACACCGAGGAAGAAAAAGAAGCGATCGTTGCCGAAATGGGTGGCGTGAATATCGAAGCAGACCGTTATAAGGGTCTTGGTGAGATGGACCCCGAGCAGCTTTGGGAAACTACCATGGATCCCGCACACAGAACCATCCTTCGCGTAACGATCGAGGATGCCATCGCTTGTGATGAAATGTTCTCGGTGCTGATGGGAGATAAGGTGGAGCCGCGCCGCATTTTCATAGAGCAAAATGCGAAATTTGCGGAAAATCTTGACGTCTGATCAAAGACATGAAAAATCTTTTTAAAAACAGATTTTTTATCACTTGTCTCTGCATTGCCCTTGTTTTGTCGATCGTCCCGTCGGTATTTTCCATGATGGGATACGGAAGCTTATCCAAAAATATCGTGGGGACGGTGACCTTTCCCGTAAGGTGGTGCGTTTCCTCGGTGGTAAGCGGCTTTGAAGGGATCGGAGCTTATTTTACAAGCATAGATACCCTGAAAAAAGAAAACGAGGCATTGAGGCAAGAGATAGAAGAGATGAAGGACAAGGTAGAAGAGGCAGTTCTGACAAAGGATGAAAACGACCGCCTTCGCACCTATCTCGGAATGAAAAAAAAGTACCCCTCCTTTCAAATGGAGGAGGGGAGAGTGATCAGCCATTCCTCCGGAAATTATATGACCACGTTTACCTTGGATAAGGGAAGTATTCACGGAATTGAGGTTAATATGCCTGTGATCACCGTGGATGGGATCGTAGGGCAGGTCACAGAGGTGGGGTTGAATTGGTGCATGGTTTCCACCATCATCGAAATGAACACCTCTGCCGGTGCCTATATTCCTCGGTCGGGAGACAGAGGAATCGTAAGCGGGGATTACAGCATGCGGTACGACGGTGTATGTAAGATCGAGTACTTTAATGCGGATGCTGACATTCGCGTGGGAGACCGAGTGTTATCCAATGGTATCTCCAGCGTGTATCCTGCCGATCTTGAGATCGGAACGGTTACGGAGGTAGGGATCAACGAGTATAACCGAACTCCCGAGGCGACCGTTACCCCGGCAGTTGATTTTTCCTCCTTGGAATGGGTGATGATCATCAAGGGGTATGAAAAAGATACGCAAAAGGGATAAAGGGAAAGGAGAACAAGATGCCGAAAAACCGTATTCTCGGATACAGAGCAAGAGAACGCTCAAGGATCATTCTTTATACGGTAACGGTTGGGATCATGATTCTTGTTTTTTCCTCCTTGCAGGTGTCCTTGTTTGCAAGGATCCGCCCGTTTGGAGCGGTACCGGATCTGATGCTTTGCCTTGTCCTTGGCATTGCGCTCTTTCAGGGGGAATACGCAGGTGCCATTGCGGGGATCGCGGCGGGCTTTGTGATCGAGGCAATCGGCTCTCGGGGGATCTCTCTTCTTCCCGTAGCATACATGATCTACGGGTACGTTGTGGGGTATTATGCCAAGCACACAAGAGGATACCTTTCTTACCTGTTTTATTTGGGGATCGGACTGCTTTTGCGCGCAGCCCTTACCGTGGCTTACACGTGTATGAATTACCGCATCATAGATCTTCCATCCATTCTCCTCTATTCGGTGCTTCCCGAGCTTTTGGGAACTGCACTTGTGGGATGTGTGATGTACGTGATCGTAAAGCCCTTGTGTTTTCTTATGGACCGAGGAAAGCAAGGATAGGATAAAAATAAATTCTCTTGAATGAAAAAGAAAGGGATAAAAGTCGTGGCGAACGAAAAAGACAAAAATGTGGATAGGGAGCTTGAGCTCTCCCTGTTTGAAAATCAAAAGGTTGTGGACGTTGGAATGGAAAGGGAGGTAAAGAAATCCTTTATCGAATATTCCATGTCCGTTATCATGGCGCGTGCGCTTCCCGACGTGCGTGACGGTATGAAGCCCGGCGCGCGCAGGATCCTTTACGCAATGTATGAGGACGGGCTTGTGCACTCCAAGCCCTTCAGAAAGTCGGCAACGACGGTCGGTAACGTGCTGGGTCGTTACCATCCTCACGGCGATGCTGCCGTTTACGGTACGATGGTACGTATGGCACAGGATTTTTCTATGCGATATCCTTTGGTAGAGGGGCACGGAAACTTCGGTTCGGTGGACGGTGACGGTGCCGCTGCATACCGTTATACCGAGGCGCGTCTTGACCGTATTGCAGATGAAATGATGAGAGACCTTGATAAAAAGGTCGTTCCCATGATGCCAAACTTTGATAATCGCTTGGAGGAGCCCACGGTACTGCCCTCACGCTTCCCCAATCTCCTGGTAAACGGCTCAATGGGAATTGCCGTAGGTATGGCAACGAATATTCCTCCTCATAACCTTGGAGAGGTCATCGATGCCACTATTTTCCGCATGGACAACCCCGAGTGCAGTGTGGACGATCTGATGGAATATATCAAGGGTCCCGATTTTCCCACGTACGCCACCATTTACGGCGTGAACGGAATCAAATCCGCGTATCTGACGGGTAAGGGACACATTATGGTACGCTCCCGTGCGACCATCGAAGAAGATCATCATCGCATTGTCTTTACCGAGATCCCTTACGGTGTCAATAAAAGCATGCTTTGTGAGTCCATTGCCAACTGTGCAAAGGAAAAGAGAATTGAGGGGATCACCGACCTGCGCGATGAATCGGGTAGAGACGGTATGCGTATCGTGGTGGAGTACCGCAGAGACGCAAACGCTCAGATCGTTCTCAACCAGCTTTATAAATACACCCAACTGCAGGATACCTTTGCCATCAATATGCTCGCTCTTGTGAATAACGAGCCGAAGGTCCTCAATCTTCCCTCCATTCTCGACCTTTATATCGCGCATCAGGAGCAGGTGATCATTCGCCGCACGCAATTCGATTTGGAAAAGGCAAAGGCGAGAGCACATATCTACGAGGGGTATAAGATCGCGCTTGACAATATTGACGAGATCGTTCAGATCATGAAGAGCTCGCCCTCAATTCCCGAATCCAAGCTGACCTTGATGGAAAGATTCGGTCTTTCGGATATCCAGGCACAGGCGATCGTGGAAATGACGCTTGGAAAGCTGACGGGCATGGAAAGAGACAAGATCGAGGAGGAGCTTTTAAGACTTCATCTTCTCATTGCAGAGCTTGAGGCGATCCTTGCGGACATGGGCAAGATCAGGCAGATCATTAAGGACGAAATGTCCGAGATCAAAAAGAAGTATGCCGACGACAGGCGTACCGATATCCTTCCCGCAGAGCACGAGATCATTCTGGAGGACCTCATCGAGCGTCACAACTGTGTGATTACCTTAACGCATGCAGGATATATCAAGCGCTTGCCTGCATCTACTTACTCCGCTCAGAATCGCGGCGGCAGAGGTATTATCGGTATGGCGACCAAGGAAGAGGACTATATTGAGAAAGTGCTTGCCGTCAACAGCCACTCCTACCTGATGATGTTTACCAATACGGGTAAGGTTCAAATGAAGAAGGCATACATGATCCCCGAGGCGGGAAGGACCGCAAAGGGACAAAATATCGTCAATATCCTTGAGATGAACGAGGGAGAAAAGATTACCTCCTGCATCAGTGTCTGCGAATTCTCCGACCAAGAATATCTGACTATGGTAACCAGAAACGGTGTGATCAAGAGAACGCTTCTGTCCGAGTACGAATACCAGAGGAAGGGCGGTAAGATCGCTTTGAATCTCGACGAGGGAGACGAGCTTTTGTACGTTGTCAAGACCGACGGCAATTGTGAGCTTTTGATCGCGACCGAGCAAGGACAGGCGATCCGCTTTGCCGAGGAGGGTGTAAGACCCCTTAGCCGTACGGCAAGAGGTGTGCGCGGGATCAGCTTGCGTGACGGGGACTTTGTCAAGGGCGTTTGCTGCGTGGAAGAGGGCAAGGATCTGCTTTGCATTACCGCAAACGGCTTTGGTAAGCGTTCTCCCTTCGACGATTTCCGCTTGATGAAGCACCGCGGAGGCTTTGGAGTGACCTGCTACAATCTGACTGAAAAGAGCGGAGACCTAACGGGTATTGCCGCCGTGGACGATACGATGGATATTATGATGATCACCGATTCGGGAACGATCATCCGAACGCCCGTCAGCGGAATTCCGTCCAGATCGAGAAGCGCGGGCGGAGTGATCGTGATGAGACTTGGAGAAGGTCAGTCGCTGGTGAACTTTACCACGGTTGCACGCGAGGACAGCGAGGAGTTTGAGGGAGACGCGGAAGAAGCTGTTGAAGAAGAGAATATCGAAGACAGCAGCCGTGAGGATTCCGTACAAAATACAGAGGAATGATCCTTTTTGAGGTGTTATGAAACGTAACGTTGCTTTATTCATTGCAGGTCTTTTGTTATCCGGCTTGCTGCTTTCCTGCTTTGGGTGTGCCGCAACACCGAAAAGAGAAGATATCTACGACCGTGTCGTGTATCTGATCGAGGAATCAAGCGAGATCAATACCGTGATCTACGGTCCCGGGCTTCCCGTTTACGAGCGTGAGACCGAGTACTGTGAAATGAACCGCGTGTATTTCGGATTTGATCAAAAGGACAATTACGAATTTGTGCGTCCCGAAACAAAATTCGGGAGCACAGACGAGATCAAGGAGCGCGCGGAAAAGGTTTACAGCAATGGTTTTTTAAATGACGTAGTGTATAAAACGCTGTTTGACGGTTACGCTATCGAGGACGGTGCGGGAGGCTCTGCCTACGGTCTTGCAAGGTATCAGGAGTTTTCTTCGCGCCTTTGTACCTCGATCAACGAGACAGAGGACGGAAAAGACAAAAACATTTTGTATACCGCGATGCGCGTGTACGATTATTCTACCATGGAGGTCCTTTCGATAGGACGGGAAAACGCATGCAAGGTAAAAATGGATTCCTGGACCGATGAAGCGCCCGATCTTGTGGAAAGCATTGAAATTTCACTCATTTTTGAGGACGGAGATTGGTATCTCGATTCCTTTGTGGGGGCATAAGTAACGAAGTTTGCCCATTCGGGCAAGTGAAGTTTACTTCGTAAGTGAAGTTATCCCGCGGATAGTGAAGTTTCGCCTGCGGCGAAGTTAAGGGTTTCCGAAGTGGGCAATCTTAACTTTACCCAACATCATACGAATAGCATAAGAAATACACGATAGTAGACAAAAGGAGTGTGGGCGTTTTTTGCTCACACTCCTTTTGTCATTCGTAAGAGAAACCTCTTTGAAGTTATACTTACGGTTTAATCAAACGCTTTCAAAAAATTTTCCACCTCGTCGGCGGTGGGGATCGATGCGCCCGCCCCATGACGGCTGACGGTGATGGCGGAAACGGCAGACGCATATCTGACTGCCTCCCCCATATTTTTTCCTTCGCAAAGGCTTTTGCAAATTCCACCGATAAAGCTGTCACCCGCCGCCGTGGTATCGGCGACCTTCGTTTCAAAAATCCCGTGGGATTTGATCTCTCCCCGGTCGGTGTATACGCAGCCTCTTTTCCCCAGCGTGATGATCACGCCCGAGCAGCCCATGCCGAGAAGCGCTTCCACGGCTTTTTCATTGCTCCCCCCGTCACCCGGGAAGATGCCCGTAAGAAGCTGTGTTTCAAACTCGTTGGGGATGAGAAGGTCGGTCAAACGGTAAATTTCGGCGTCTGCATCCTTGACGGGAGCAGGGTTGATCACCAGCATTTTTTGGTGTTTTTTCGTCATACGTGCTGCAAAAAGCACCGATTCCATAGGAATTTCAAACTGCATGACTACAATGTCTGCCCAGTCAAAAAGCGACGTACGTGCTTCGATTTGTTGGGGGGTCACAAATGCGTTGGCTCCAATGTCAAGCAAAATGTGATTGTCACCGTTGCAAACGGTGATCACGGCGGCACCCGTGGGGGCGTCTACCCGCATGACTTCGGTACAGTCGATTCCAAAGGACTCGAGGTTTTGCAGGGCAAGTCCTCCGCAAAGGTCCTGTCCCACGGCACCCAGCATTTTTACGTTGCATCCCGTTTTTGCAAGCGCGACTGCCTGATTGGCGCCCTTGCCGCCAAAATTCATGGCAAAATCGCTGCCTGTCAGTGTTTCACCCAGCTTTGGAAGACGCGGAGTGTGAATGACGTAGTCCACGTTGATGCTTCCGATCACCAAAACGTTTTTCATACGGACCTCCTTAATTCTTTCTCTTAACCAAACGGGACTCGAACCAACGAGCCTCTCGACGATCAATTTCCGCGCCTTTTTGCGTGGCTCGGCTTGAAAAGTCCACACTTCCCTGCGCCTCGCCCCACAAAAATTCATCAAAAATTGATTCACCGAGAGGTGCG
>JAZNEQ010000101.1:0-9515 GCA_045588715.1 Eubacteriales bacterium
CGGCGGTAGAAAAAGCCCGTAATATTTTGGAGAATTCCGAAGGAATTCAACCGTTCCCTGTCTCATTTTTCGCTTTTTTGGAAAAACGGGACTTTTTCCTTTTTACCACGGGCTTTTTCGGTCTCGTCAAATGTGACAGCCCCTTGGTTATACATGCTTTTTTATTCGTCGAAGCTTTGTACTTCACCGCCAAGAAGCACCGACTGAACGTTAAATCTGTCGTCGACGAACACCAGATCCGCCGTTTTTCCAACGTCTATCGAACCGATCTCGGCATCCATGCCGAGAAGCTTTGCGGGGTTAAGAGACGCCATGACAAATGCCTGCGCGATACCGCAATTTGTGTGCTTCATAATATTGCGGCAAGCGAGGTTCATCGTAAGACGGCTGCCGGCGATCCCGCCGTTTGGATCGAAGTTGAGATCGATCACGTGCTTCAGCTTTTCGGGGGTGGGATTGTTGTGCACGGTGCTGTCGGTGATCAGGATGACCTTGTTTACGCCCTTGGTATAAAGAAGAAGCTTTTGCATTTCGGGATGTACGTGTATTCCGCAGGAATCCGAAATCAGCTCGGCGTACATATCCTCTTCTTGAAAGCAATATTCATCGATCCCGTAGCCGCGGGTGCCGCCGTAAACGGGGATTCTGCCGGTCGCGTTCATGGCGTGCGTAAGAACCTTGGGACGGTATTTGCCCATATGAGAGCGCACCTGCATAGGCGTTGCCTCGCTGTGCCCGATCGCAAATACCACGTCGGGATTTACCTGCCTTGCGTATGCAAGGAAGGGGAGCAGATCCTCGCGCTCCGGAGCTACAGTCCACACCTTAACGTATGCCCCGCCTTCGTTTACCATATCGATATAATCCTCGGGCGAAACGGGACAGTGCCACGGATTGGTGTCGGAGTGTGAGCCGTAGTTGGGATTGGTATAGGGACCCTCGGCATAGATTCCCTTCACTGTTTTCGCCCGGCCGGAATCCATTGCAGCTTTTACCGTGTGAAAGGCGGCGATCGTCTTTTCCTTGGTCATATGGTAGTCGGTGGTGGCAAAAATCGAGGTCGTTCCGTTTTTTAAGAAGTATTTTGCCGCGTTTATGACGTCACCGTGCGTTGAATATCCGTTTCCGCCGTGGACGTGGATGTCGACAAAGCCGGGACCGACGTAGGCGCCCTTGGCATCGATGATCTCTGCATCCCTTGGGATTTCCATCTCCCGTGTCTCCCCGATCCCAACGATTTTTCCGTCGGATATCAAAAGGGCTCCGTCCCACAAAATGCCGCCTTCAAGAACCACGTTTGCATTGGTGATCGCTTTCATTTCCGTTTTTCCTTTCGCTTTTGCTTGTTTCATTGATTTTGGCATCGCGACGCCTCGCTGCTTTATTTTAAAGCGGCGAGCTTTTCAACCTCTCGCATCCAATCTTTAAAATCCTCGTCCATCCAATCGTCATTCGGGTCGCGCATTTGCTTTTCCATAAGATCTTCTACGAAATTCACCGACTCGTATGCGGGGATACAAAAAAACTCAGCGTTTCCGCAATTTGCCCGCGTCACAAAGCCTGCCTTGATATATTCGTCGTGAAGTCGCACACCTGCCATAAAGGGCCACGCCCCCTCGTGATACTCATAGTGATCGTCAAAATGCCTGAGCTTATTTCTGACCTCCTCGTACCCCGGGCGTCCTTCGATCTGCTTCAGAAGACGCTCGACAAAGCGGTACTCGGCAAAGTGTCTGAGGGTGTGATATCTCGTACTCACACCCACAAATACCACCTTGGCATGCCTGTCGTACATCTTCTGCCACGGAGAGGAATAGGAAAAAGCATAGCTTCCAAACGCTCCGAAGCGGGGACCAAAGGCAGTATGTCCCTCGGTGATCTCAACGGCGTCCTTACCGATCGCCGCTACCGAGTGCGTTGCCTGATCGCTTCTTTTTGCCTCGGGGCGTTTTCGGAACACCTCTGTCAAAAGTCCAACGTCGGACGGTCTGTCAAGATGCCAATCCCTGTAAGCATTTGCAAAATCGGTTTGTATGAGGGTAGGCATCACAAGCGTTCCGTCTTTACCAAGCACCTCTAAAAAGGCGTCGATCACGGTATCGGGGCCTCCCTCCACGTAGCCCATGCTTTTCATGGAGGAATGCACCAAAACGATATCTCCGGGCTTGACCCCAAGTGCCTTTACGGCACTTATAATGTCATTTTTTACAACGTTCATTTTCAAAAGCTCCTCATTTGATGTTGTGCCCAACGCCAAAAGCGTGGGTCAAAGCGCGAGAATATCCTGCCAGATCTTGCCCGCAAAAATTTCCGCAAGAGACGCGGCATCCGCGGAGTCGGTATTGAGGAAGAGCGGAATCTGTGCCGCGTTGGCGTTGACGGTTACCGTTCTGCCACCCGTCAGGATCTTACCCGTGAGGAGGTTTGTCCAATTGCCGCGGGGAAGGTAAACCTCACGTGCAAAGGTCTTCTCTTTGAGGATGGGGGCAACGAGCAGAGCATCTCCCAGAGTAAACTCGTCGTTGATGCCGTATACCGCCTCCTCCTTGGGGAAATTCAGCACGAGGTGTCTGACCATCGGCATTCCCGTTGTGCATGCCTCCTTCGTAAGCTTTTGAACGTAGGGAAGCAGCTCGTTGTGAAGTGCGGTGTAAAGGCGCGCGATTTTTTGCGTTTCCTCGGTCATTTCATACAGGTGGCGCACGTCGCCGTGCGTTTGGATGCAGGAGGTGAACGCCATGTATTCGATGGCACGCGCATAAATTTCGGATTCCTTTTCAAGCATGCCGTCCAAAAAGTATTCTCCGCTCCGAGGATATCCGTAGCCCGCCATATCGCAGGTCATAAAGGGAACACCCGACAGCCCCGCCGTGAGGATCGCGGTAAGCTGTGTAGAGAGGTTTTCAAAGACTCTCGTCTGGTCTCCCGCCCAGAGGTAGGGATTGCGCTGAGAGCCGAATGCGCCTCCGCGGGAAAGCACCATAAAGCCCTTGCCGTCTGCTCGCTTTGCGATCTTTTCATTCATCTTTTTGCAGAAGAGCGAGATAAAGTAGGTTGGGAGCGCGTGGTGCGCGTTCATGCCCGTAAATACGTTGGGGTCATGGAAACGGTATTTGAGGGTGGAGGTATCGACGACCTCTTTGTTTGCGTTGTATACGTTATACGTTCCTTCCTCGGGCAGCATTTCGCAAAAGTCGATCTTGATGCCGTCGATCCCAAGGTCGATCAGATCCTGCCAAACGGTATCCATATACCAGTCTACAGCCTCGGGGTTGGTAAGATCGAGATAGGAACGCCCCGAGCCTTTGACGTCGGGATTGTCGGTGAATTTTTGCTGTGGGATAGCAAAGGTGCTCGTAACGTTGCCCTTGGAGTCGGTCAGGTCCACCCAAAGCTGATACTCGGGCTTATATCCCTTCATCACGCGGTCGATGCTGGAAATGCTTGTGTAAATCATCACACGGATCCCTTGCTCCTGCAGCCACTTGACGGTGTCCTTAACGAGCTTGCGATTGGCTTTTGCCGTTTCGGTATCCTCCGTGCAGTTTCTCCAGCAGTAGAAGCCGCCCTCAAGCACCATTGCCGTTGGCTTTTGTCCCGCGGCGATCAGCTTTTCTACGATGGGCTTGATGCCTGCCCCCTGAGGATTCCCTTTTTTGGAGATGCGGTAATAGGTCCCCTTGTGGTACGCGTAATGACGCAGTCCCGACTTTCCGTTCACGTAATAGATCGGACCGTCTCCCTCCTCGGGATAAGGCGCGCGCGCGGGCTCCGTTTTGTTTGAATCCATGAACATCTCCCCAATGTCGGGGATCTCTTCAAAGGAATCAAACACGTATTGTTGGGGCTCAAGAGAGGTAAAATCGGGCGAATAGCGGCAGATCAGCACCCCTTGCATCCACTCGGTGGGAACGGATACGGCACATCCCGTAAGCTCCGTGTAGGATTTGAGAAGAGAGGCGTAGCTGCCTGCGGTGTAAAAGTAAACGTCCGCCTCGTCCTTGCAAATTTCAAGGCTCCAGGTGTTGTCCCCAAGGCCGCCAAAGGAAATTTGCATTCTTTCGTAATGATTGAAAAACATACCGCCGCCGCTTGTGGTATAAAACAGGGGAATGGGCATGTAGGTGGCTCTGCCGCGGTCGGTATTGTAGGCGTCGTAGCTAAACAGGTGCATGGAGGTACCGCGGCGGTTGCAGGTGTCAAAGCGCTGACCGCCGCCAAACACACCGTCGCCCTCGTTCAGTGTTCCCGTAAGGTACGTTTTTCCGTCCTTAATACAAACGGACGTTAGCTCGGAAAGCTTGGTTCCGTCTTTGCCGTAAAAGGCAATGGAAAAATCGTTGCCGAGGGCAAGCCTTGCGCCAGACCCGTCCTCCGCGGTGCAAACGAAGGCGTCCTCGCGCTCGCATCCGTCAAAGGTGCATGCGCTCTCCTTGATCTCGTCCCCAAGGTAGGCGGCAAGTCTTTGCGCATCTCCCGCGCTTTCAAAGGAAGCACCGTTTTTTCTATCCGCGCGGAGCCTCCACGTACCGTTTTTATGATAGGTCAATTCAAACTGTATTCCGCTCTCATTTTCAAAGCGGAATGTCTTTTCTGTTTTGAACAAGATCCGAAGCATATCTGTCATCGTCCTTTCTTATGATTCATACTCATTGTATCATCAAATAAAGGAAAGGTATATAGTGAATTTTGCAAACCGCATTGCTTTTCTTGCAAAAAAGGCTGATTCAAACAAAAACCGCGTTCGCGACACCGGAGGCGTACCGTGGTACGGTAAGTGTCGTGAACGCGGCTGAAAAACACACGTAAAAAGTGCGTTTTATGAGGGGTCATCCAAGCTTTCGTTCCTTGATCGTGAAATATTCCTCCTCGGTAACGCCGTGGAAGACGGGAATGGCAAGCTTTCCGCCGCAAGCGCTCATAGGACCCGTGTGATCGGTGCCGCCGCTGCGGTAGAGCTTGTAAGCATCTGCCGCCTCAGAAGAAAGACGCGTCGATTCATCGTCCAAATCGGGGTGGCAGACCTCAATTCCGTTCAGCCCCAGCTCCACAAGCTCGGGAACGAGGTGGGTTTGTCCAAGCGGATGCGCCAGCACCGCGATCCCATCCGCTTCGCGAATGACGCGGATCACCTCCGCGGCGGAGGGATGCTTCGGGCGCAGACAGCGTGTTTCGGGAGATTTGAAAACTGCCGCACGCAAATTTTCGGGAACCGGAATGTGATGCGCAGCAAAGGTGTTTATTACGGAATCGATACAGATCCACGTATCCTTTCCTGACAGGCGCACAACGTCATCCCACGTGATCCCGTCGATCACACCGATCCGGGTTCCGTATTCAACACAAGCCTTGGTATACTCGGTATATTGTTCGATTCGCTCTCGCACGAACGCACGGAGCTTGGGATGGTCCATGTCATAATCAAGCGCTACGATGTGTAGGTCGAACCTTCCGTGGTCTCCGTAGAATTCGATCCCCGTAAGCGCGTTGATCTCTTCTTTGCGTGCGTACTCCATAAATTCCTTGACGCCTCCGTCCGTCTCGTGATCCGTCAAGGCAAGGGCACGGTAGCCAAGCGCTTTTCCAAGGCACACCAGTTGCTTCGGTGTAAAGCCTGCGTCGGAATAGGTGGAGTGAAGATGTAAATTTGCGTATTTCATGGCAGTTTCCTTTTTTGAAATTCGTTTTTTCATTATTTTTGCAAGCGCTTCATCAGATAACGGCAGTTGAGGATCTTCTCGGCAAGCTGACCGCGCGAGAAATAATAGTGGTTTGCCGCTTCAAAGCCGACGGAGGGGTCGGAAAGCATTAAGGTAAGCATTTCCTCGGCGTTTTTCAATTCGCTTTCTGCGGCGGCAAGCATCCGCGCGCGATCTCCCGCGTTGCGCGCGCGGTAAAAGCGCACTTGGTCCCAAGAGGAGCGGAAGAGGAGATAGGCGGCGTGCGCCATGGTTTTGACCTCGCCGTCGGGCTCGTCCCGCAAAAGCGCAAGGCCCGTTTGCCATTGGTCACACAGCTTGGCAAGTTGATTTTCAAATACGTCGATCGGATAGATCGAGCGCCAGCGTTCGATATCGTCGTAGGCATAGCAGGTCATGGTTGCTTCGTAATTGGTCTTCTCCAAAAACAAAAGCGAGGAGGGACCGGCATTGTGTGGGCCGTAATAGAGCGTGTTCATGTGAAATGGGAATTCCTTGAATGCCTCGGAGAAGAGCGCGGATGCCTGCTTGACGTTTTCGGAGAGGCGTGGGAAATCACACCGCTCAAAAAAGTACTTTGCCGCATGAGCCACACTGAGCGAAGGGTAGCCGCCCAGCGTCCATGAGAGCATGAGAGAGGAGACTCCCGCCTCCTTGAGGCGTCGGACGTGCTCTTCGATCAGAGGATAGACGGGGAGGGCGGGACAGGTGGATGCCTCCCAGGAGGTGTTGACCTGTATCTTTGCCGAGATCTCAAGGCCGCGTTCCTTTGCCAGCGCCCATTCCTCAAGCGCAAGCTCGCCGGGGCCGATGTTGCCCATTGAGTAGTCGACTACCGTACCCTTTACGCCGCCCTTTTCAAAGGGGACGTGCAATTCACTTTGCGATTGCAGGATGACACGGTCGGGAAGCTTGCGGATAACGTCCTTGGAATACTCCTTCCACCCCCAGCTCCATGCGATGACCTTGATGTCGCGCCGCACGCGGTCGGCACCGTTGCGATAGCAGGCGACCGTGTCGGCAATGACGTCGGCAACGCTTCGCTGGGCGCATCGGGGGCAGGTGCAGGTCTCCTCTGTGGAATGGGAGTAGCAGTTCGAGGGGTTTTCGGAGCGTGTGATGGTAAAGAATCCGCCGATCTTCGGAACGCTTCGGCAAAGTGCCTCCACCGCATCGGTCAGATACTTTTGCACCTCGGGCGTGGAGACGCAAAGGCAGAGCTTGTCCTCGGAGTGGCGGTGCCCTTGCAGCTCGGGGTGACTTTCAAAAAAGCTTTTGGGCATGCTGCGGGGCTCGTTGAGATACAAAAACAGCTCAATGCCGTATTTTTCCAATCGGTCGGTCAGGTCGCGCATCCGCGCAATGCGCGCCTGCCGGCCCGCCGAGATCTCGGGTGCCCAGGGGAACTCCGTCAGCTGTGACAAAAGTCCCTGTGTCCAAACGGCGTTGATCCCAAGATCACGGTATGCCTCCAGGAGCGAATCGGGAAGATAGGTGCGGCTGTCAACCTCAAAGGCGTTTTGGTAGAGCCCCGAAAACGCATAGATCATACGGGTATGGAAGACCTCGTTCCCCTCAAAGCGGAGCTTGGGAACGCGGTATTGAAAATCGAAGGGCTTGGTTTTTGCCGCCGGAAGCGCGGACATGATTTCGCGCAGCTCTCTTGTGCGCGCTTTTTCCTCGTCGGTCAAGGGGCGAAAGTATACGGGTTCGCACTCGGGCTTGTCGCCAAGCTTAACGTCCAAAAAATCCTCCTCGCGCAGGATCGTGGCAAAGCTCGTTTCGTCCATTTCAAGCAGCTCGAGAAGTTGGCTGTAGGGAAGAATATGCCACAGACGTCTTATGATGGTGATGTATCCCTTTTGCAGCCACGTGTCGTCCTCGGCACGGTAGGGAACGCCCATTTCATCGGCGGCATCGATGACGTTTTGAGGAGTCGTGCGCAAAATTTTTGCCATGCGCTCGGCACTGATATATTCCGACGCACGGAAGATGAATGCTTGGTGGCGTGTGGGGAAGTGTGGAAGCGGAAGTGCCGATTGCCCGATTTTGGGGAGGATATATTCCATGACGTTCTCCTTTTTTGCAAAAGAAATTTTAATTTTCCTTTTTACATGATCTCAGTCGGCATACTCGCGGCGGAATTTTTTCCAAATGGGAGCGGTGGCAAAGCAGACGGCGGCACCGACAGCCGAGATGATAATCCAGGTAAGAATGGTGGCGCTCCAGCCAAAGCTTTCCGCAAGGGCCGCAAAGCCGTAGGAGGAGATGGCGGCGCCCACGTAGGTGCAGGCATTGAGAAGCCCCGAATAGGTAGATACCTTTCCGCTTTTGACAAAGCGTTTTGGGAGCACTGTGATCAGCATAAGATTGATGCCGTGCATGGATCCCACGATGATCGCCATGAGCAGCATGGAGGGAAGGGGCGAGGGGAAGAACAAATTGAGGGGATAAAGGATCAGGGCGGCAACAGCGGAAAGAACAAAGATCGCCGCGGCGCAAAAGACTTCGTTTTGAAAGAGCTTGCGATGTAACAGGTCAAAGACGGTAAAGCTGATCATACTGAAGACGGCGAGAATAACGGTGGAAATAATGGCATCCTCCTCGGGAAGAGAGAAGGTCTCAAGGAGATAGGAGGGCATCCAGTTGGTAACACCGTCGCGAAGCATGCCCTGAAGGATGATAGCGAGCATGATAAGGACGATGGGCAAATAAACGTAACGGGGAAGTGGAAGTCCCGCGGCGACGCATTCCTGGGCTTTCGACGGCGCTTGCACGGGCGCTGTCTTCTTCTTTGCGGGAAGGAGGGTGGGGTGGATCAACAGCCAAAAGACTGTAACGGCGGCACCGAGGAGTGCGCACAAAAGCATAACGGTGCGCCAGGACATCACGTGCAGAAGCAGAGGGCACCCGAGATAGAGCAGGATCGTTGCGACGGAGGAGCCCCAGGAAACGCGCACTGCGGCATATCCGTATTCCTCATCGGTCAGATGCAAGGACATCAGCCTTACGATGGGAGGCCACAGGAGCGCGTGCGCCATTCCGTTGATCCCCCAGATCACAGCCATGGCGGGGATGCTTGTGGTGAAGAACATTGCAGCGTTGGCAACCGTTGCCACGCCAAGCCCTACCGACAAGAGATGCGCGGGGTTGAGCTTGTCCCCAAGAATTCCGCTTACGATCTGCCCGATGCCGTAGGTGACCGTCAGCGCCGTCAGGACGATCGAAAGAGCGCTTTTGGTGCTTGCGGTCTCGGTGATGACCTTGACCAGCATGACGGCAAAGTTGATGCGCATGACGTAGCTGGAAAAGTAAAGAAGTGAAAAGGTTCGGGCGATTTTTTTTGCATGCGCCGAAATGACGGATTTCATAGTGTTCCTCCACGATAAAAAAGCAAGGCGCCCCGTACCGCCGGGCATAGGTCGCCTTCTTTTTTTATTTTTGATTTTTATCCCAAACAAGACGAAGTCCGCGAAGAGAAAGCGTTTCGTCGAGAATGAGATCGTGCTTGCAATAGGGTAGGATCGCGGCGGCGCTGCCGCCCGTTGCGACAATGGTGGCGTTTTCCATTCCGGGAACAGAGACAAAGCGTTCGATCATTCCGTCCACCGCGGATGCCGATCCGAATACGATGCCCGACCGCATAGAATCCACGGTATTGGTACCGATGGGAGAGCGGGGCGCCTTAATTTCAACGTTGGGAAGAAGCGCGGCGTCGCCCGTAAGAGCACAGAGGGCGCTTTCCACCCCGGGAAGGATGGCGCAGCCGATAAAGCGCGCCTCGCGGTCAAGCGCCGACAGCGCGGTCGCCGTACC
>JAZNEQ010000102.1:0-2354 GCA_045588715.1 Eubacteriales bacterium
GTCATCTCGTCTATAAGCCGGAGCAATATACAGATGCGGATGCCCAAGTGATCAAAGCCGCAGCCGAAAAGCACGGCATTGAAATCTCCGCGCTGTTTGCAGGCTTTCGGGACAGTTATACCAAGTGGAATTTTTCTTCCGATTTTGAGGATGCCGGCATTAACAGCGCAAAATACGGCAAGGAGCGCATCGAATATCTGAAGCAGGCGGCGCATTTTTGCAAGTGGATCGGCACCGAAAATATGTTGATCCACGCGGGATTTGTTGCAAACAATCCGTTCTCGGAGGAGTATCGTGTGATGATTGCCTTGGTGCAAGATCTTGCAACGTACGTGAAAACCTTGGGGCTCAACCTGCTCCTGGAATCGGGAGGGGAGAGTCCGATCGTTCTCAAACGACTGATTGAGGACGTTGGTACGGGTAACGTGTTTTCCAATCTCGATACCGCAAATCTTATCATGTACGGACTTGGAAATCCCGTGGATGCGGCGTACACGCTCGACTCCTATATCAAAAGCGTGCATGTCAAGGACGGACTACCGCCCGTGACGCCGGGGGAGCTTGGCAAAGAAACTGAATTTATGGAGGGCTTTGTCGACTTTCCACGCGTGTTTTCCATTTTGAAAAAGAACGGATTTGAAGGTCCATATATCATCGAGCGCGAGATCTCGGATGCGGCTTCTGAAATTCAGATCGCTCAGACTTTGCAAAGCATCAAGAAAATGGTATTATAAAGTAAAAACGGAGATATAACTATGATTTTTCCAACACCCAAAAAAGAGGTTTATCTGGACGGTGTGTATAAGCTTTGCACGTATTTTGACACCGTGGATCTGATGGAGCTGTATGAAAAATATAAAGCAGGAAATGAAGACGTAACGATTGTTCAAAATGCAGATTTTTCTGTGGATGAATATGAAATTGCAATCAATGAGGACGGCATTCGGATCATCGCTTTGGGAGATTGCGGTGTTTTCAGAGCGCTTTCCTCTTTGAGGCAGCTGCTCAAGGTACATGGGGCAAGCCTTCCGTATTGCGAAATTCACGATGATCCGGATTTTCAGAAGAGAAGCTATATGCTGGACATCAGCCGCTGCCGTATGCCCAAGGTTTCGACGATTACGCGACTGATCGACCAGTTGGCAGAGCTGAAGTACAATGAGTTTCAGCTTTACATGGAAAGCTTTGTGATGAAGCTGAAGCATTTTCCGAAATACACCGAGGATTTTGATTGCCTCACTCCCGAGGACATTGAATACCTCGACCGTTATTGCGCGGATAGGTTCATCGATCTTGTTCCCAATCAAAACTGTCTCGGTCATATGGGGACGTGGTTGGAGGAAGAGGAATTCAAGCATCTGGACGTCAGCGGCGGTGTTGTAAATACCGCCACGGTAAACCCGCTTTTGGACGAAACCATGGAGTTTGCCGACAAGCTCTATGATAGCATTCTTCCGCATTTTACGTCGGATTTTGTGAATATCGGTCTTGATGAGGCAGGCGGACTTGGGCTGTACAATCTGGAAGAGGCTTGCCGCGAAAAAGGGAAGGACAACGTGTTTGTCGATTGGCTGATCAAGCTATCCGATCACATTCGGGAAAAGCACGGGAAAAGGGTGCAGTTCTGGGCGGATATGCTCTATGAGTCTCCGGAGGCATATACGCGTCTTCCCAAGGATGCAATCGCTCTTTGTTGGGGCTACGATCTCGCCAAAACGGCGATGATGGAACGGCTCGCCACCGCGCTTGAAACCAAAAACGTTCCTTACTATATCTGTGCCGGAAACTGTACGTGGCTGAGCATGACGGGCAGATTTGACGTGGCAAGCTTTAATCTCCGTAGCTGCGGTGAGATCGGTAAGGCACACGGCGCCATCGGCTATATGGTAACGGATTGGGGGTGCGGTGAAGGGCACATGCATTTCCCCGTATGGAGTCTTGTTCCCATGGCACTTGGCGCACAGTACGCATGGCACGTTGGTGAAAAGCAAACCGGAGGAACTCTCAAGCCCCACAATATCCACAATGCGCAAAAATACATTGATGAATATGTATTCGGAGCACCGGTTGCAAGATGGCTTTACAAAATGCAGCAGTATTATCATTTGGAGCCTGAGCGCATCCATTCCTCCACGATGTGCGGCTTTATCATCCGTCAACCGTTGAATGTTACCGCAGTTCCCGGATTTTTTGATCTGAAGGTGTGCGGAGATCCCTTCTATTTCGAAAACGTGATCGACTATATGAATAAATGTCTTGACGGTATCGCGAAGGTGGAGTTTGATGAAAATTGGAAGCGGCAGGCAATCGTAAACGGGCGCATGGTCGTTTTGAGTGCGGAGCTTTGCATCATC
>JAZNEQ010000103.1:0-18327 GCA_045588715.1 Eubacteriales bacterium
CGTCACCCTGACTCTGACTGTTGCCCCCGACGATATGGGCATGGTGATCGGCAGACACGGCAGAATCGCAAAGGCGATCCGCACCGTGATCAAGGCGGCATCCGTCAACAGCGGAAAAAAGGTCAACGTCGACATTCGTTGTTTCCATTTCAAAAAATACCCATCGGGAAAATACTCCCGTGGGTATTTTTTTGCTTTGATGCGCCCCTTGGGTATTTTTGGTTTTACCACTTTACAAAAAACGGTTTTTGTGTTATAATATAAAGGATAGAAGATTTTTTGGAGGTGACACTGTGCGGCTGGATAAAATGCTTTCGGAATGCGGGCTTCTCAGCCGTAAGGAAACGGCGCGCGCTGTGCGCGCGGGGAGAATTGCCGTAGGCGGTATTCCCGCCCAAAAGGCAGATCTGCAGGTCGATCCCACCAAAGATACGGTCACCCTTGACGGCGCGCCCGTGCATTATCGCAAGTACGTTTACGTAATGCTCAATAAGCCCGACGGATACATCAGCGCGACCGAGGACGGGAGAGACCCCGTCGTTACCTCGCTTTTGCCCGAGAGCTATCAAAAAATGGAGCTTTTCCCCGCGGGACGACTGGACAAGCACACGCTGGGGCTGATGCTGCTTACCAACGACGGCCAGCTTGCCCACCGCCTGCTTTCTCCCAAAAGTCACGTTGAAAAAAGCTATGCCTTCCGCGTTAAGTTTCCGCTGTCCGAGGCTGACGTCTTGGCGCTGGAGCGCGGCGTGGACATCGGCGGCTACGTAACGCGCCCTTGCCGCGTTTTGCTTGAAGATGAAAAATGCGGAGTGATCGCTATTACCGAGGGGAAATACCATCAGATCAAACTGATGATGGAGGCAGTCCACAACCAAATCACCTATCTTGAACGCCGTACCTTCGGCGCACTTGTGCTGGATCCCTGCTTGGATCGCGGGGAATGGCGCGAGCTGACCGAGGAGGAGCTGGCGAAGCTGAACACATCCCAATCCCAAGGAAAGGAAACGACCAATGAACATCATCCAAACACTTGCCGAGGAATTTAAACTGAAAATCGAGCAGGTCGAAAAGACCGTGGAGCTTATCGACGAGGGGAATACCATTCCCTTTATCGCACGTTACCGCAAGGAGGTAACGGGGAGCCTTGACGACAATATCCTTCGTGATTTGAACGACCGACTGAATTTCCTTCGCAATATCGAAAAGAGAAAGCAGGAGGTCTTTGACCTGATCTCGGCACAGGAAAAAATGACCCCCGAGATCGAGGCGGCGATCGCTGCGGCGGTTACCATTACCGAGGTAGACGATATCTACCGTCCCTTCCGTCCGCACCGTAAAACGCGTGCGTCGGTGGCAAGAGAGAAGGGGCTGGAGCCTTTGGCGGATTTGATCTATGCCCAAAACGAGAGCTACGAGCCCTCCATTGAGGAGGAAGCGGAAAAATATATCAACGAAGAAAAGGGCGTTGCAAGCATCGAAGAGGCACTGGCAGGCGCCAAGGACATCATTGCCGAAAACGTATCCGACAATGCGGAATTCCGCAAGGAGCTGCGCCGACTGACCTTTGAATTCGGTACGCTCTCCACCAAGCAGGCAAAGGAGGAGGACTCGGTCTACGCGCAATATTACGATTATTCCGAGGCGCTCAAAAAGGTGCTTCCGCACCGTGTGCTTGCCATTAACCGCGGCGAAAAGGAAGAATTTTTAAAGGTAAGCGTTACCGTTGATGCCGAGATCGTACTCAATTACCTTTTCTCCCAAATTTTGAAATACAATAAGAGCCCTGCCGAGCCCTACGTTTCGGCGGCGATCCTTGACAGCTACGACCGTCTCATCGCCCCCTCTATCGAGCGAGAGATCCGCAGCGATATTTTTGACAATGCATCCGAGGGCGCGATCAAGCTCTTTGCCGATAATCTTTCCCATTTGTTGATGCAGTCGCCCCTCAAGGGCAAGACCGTGCTTGGCTTCGACCCCGGATACGCACACGGCTGTAAGCTTGCCGTGGTGGATAAGACCGGCAAGGTCGTGGATACGGCGGTCATTTATCCCGTAAAGCCGCGCGAGGAGATCGAAAAGAGCAAATCCATCATGAAGCGTCTCATCACGAAAAACCGCGTGGACGTCATCGCTATCGGAAACGGTACGGCGTCCAAGGAAAGTGAGATCTTCGTGGCGCAGCTCCTTCGCGAGATTCCCGAGGACGTCAAGTATATCGTTGTCAGCGAGGCGGGCGCCTCGATCTACTCCGCGTCAAAGCTGGCGGCAGAGGAATTCCCCGAATTTGACGTTATGCAAAGAAGTGCGGTGTCTATTGCGCGCCGCTTGCAGGATCCCTTGGCGGAATTGATCAAGATCGACCCCAAGGGGATTGGAGTGGGGCAGTATCAGCACGATATGAAGCAGGCGCGCCTGGACGAGGCACTTGGCGGTGTAGTTGAGGATTGTGTCAACGCGGTCGGTGTCGACGTTAATACCGCCTCCTATTCGCTTCTTTCCTACATTTCGGGCATCAATATCACCTCCGCACGGAACATCGTAAAATACCGTGAGGAAAACGGTGAGTTTACCGCACGCGCACAGCTTCTTAAGGTGCCGCGCATCGGAGCGAAGGCATACGAGCAGGCAGCGGGCTTTTTGAGGGTTCCCGGCGGTAAGGAGATCCTTGACAATACGGGCGTGCATCCCGAATCCTATACGGCGGCAGTCACGCTTCTCGAAATGTTTGGATATACCAAGAGCGACGTAGCCGATGGCAAGATCTCGGATCTTGGCACCAAGGTGCAAAAGAGCGGAGAGAGTGCCGTTGCCGAAAAGCTTGGGATCGGTGTGCCCACACTTCGCGATATTCTTTCCGAGCTGGAAAAGCCGGGACGCGACGTACGCGATACGCTGCCCCCTCCCGTTTTGCGCGACGATATTCTCTCTCTTGAGGATCTCACCCCCGATATGGAGCTGACGGGAACCGTGAGAAACGTGATCGACTTCGGTGCGTTTGTCGACATTGGTGTACACCAGGACGGCTTGGTCCATATCTCCCAGCTTTCCGACCGATTTGTAAAGCACCCCTCCGACGTTGTGAAGGTAGGGGATATCGTTAACGTTCGCGTGCTTTCGGTAGACGTTCCCAAAAAGAGAATTTCTCTTACCATGCGTTCAAAGCAAAAGGCTTGATTTTAATATATTAAAATCGAAAACCGTCGTAAAAAAGCGGATCGACGTTGATCCTGTTGTCGCATTGTGCAAGATGCACAATTGAAAACACAAAATTTTGGAGAAATAAACGCTTCCATTTTTAACGAAAATTTGGTACAATATTAGATGAAAAATAATGCTCCGAAAAGGAGTTATAGGAGGATTCAAAATGGCAGGCTTATCCCTCAGACATATCTATAAAAAGTATCCGGGCGGCGTTACCGCAGTTTCCGATTTCAATCTGGAAATTAAGGATAAGGAATTTCTCGTATTGGTCGGACCTTCCGGTTGCGGTAAGTCCACCACGCTTCGTATGATCGCAGGTCTTGAGGAGATCTCCGAAGGTGAGCTCTTCATCGGTGACCGTCTTGTAAACAACGTAGCCCCCAAGGACCGTAAGATCGCGATGGTGTTCCAGAACTACGCTCTGTACCCCCATATGTCCGTGTTTGAAAACATGGCGTTTGGTTTGAAGCTCAGCAAGGTTCCCAAGGAAACCATTAAGAAGAAGGTAGAAGAGGCTGCACGCGTTCTGGATATCACCCACCTTCTCGACCGTAAGCCGAAGGCTCTCTCCGGTGGTCAGAAGCAGCGTGTTGCACTTGGTCGTGCAATCGTTCGTGATCCCCAGGTATTCCTTCTTGACGAGCCGCTTTCCAACTTGGACGCAAAGCTTCGTGCAACCATGAGAACCGAGCTTACAAAGCTCCACAACCGTGTTGAGACCACCTTTATCTACGTAACGCACGACCAGGTCGAGGCTATGACCATGGCAACCAGAATCGTCGTTATGAAGGACGGTCTTATCCAGCAGGTGGCAACTCCTCAAAACCTGTATGACAATCCTGTGAACATCTTCGTTGCAGGCTTTATCGGAACTCCTCAGATGAACTTCATGAACGGTTCTCTGGTACAAAAGGACGACGGCGTATACTTTGTATTCGAGGGCAACGAGCTGAAGGTTCCCGCAGACAAGGCAAATTCCGAGGAGCTGAAGCCCTACATCGGTCAGGAGGTCGTTGCGGGTCTTCGTCCCGAGTGTATTCACGATAACGCCGACTACATCGCAGCAAACTGCGAGGGTGCTACCCTTACTGCCGACGTTGACGTTACCGAGCTTATGGGTGCGGAGATCTACCTCTACCTCAAGGTGGGTGAAGAGGGCAAGCTGACCGCTCGTGTTTCCTCCAGATCTACCACTCGCGCAGGCGAGCAGATCAAGATCGGCTTTGATATGGAGAGAATGCATTTCTTCGATAAGGATACCGAGGTTTGCATCATCCACTAATTTTCATAAAGAAAAGCAGCGGCTCCGCGTATGGAGCCGCTGCTTTTCTTTACTGCTTTTTGATCAGATCTTTTATCATCTCTCCTGCGATCATCAGCCCCGCCGCGGAGGGAACAAAGGAGATGGAGGCAGGCGGTGTGCGCCCGTGCTTACGCTCACTGTGAGGGGTGTCGGCAGGGGGCGTTACGGGAGGCTCGGAGGAGTAGAGCACCTTTTGGTGTGTGATCCCTCGTGCCTTTAATTCGCGGCGCATCACGCGCGCCAGGGGGCAGCCCTCGGTTTTGGCAAGATCGGTCAGGCAAAGACGGGAAGGGTCAAGCTTGTTGCCGGTTCCCATCGAGGAGATGAGAGGCACCCCTGCCTCCTTGGCGCGAAGGACTAAGGCGATCTTTGCGCTAACGGTATCGATCGCGTCGGCAATATAATCATACCCGTCAAGGGGGTAAAGGTGCGCGTTTTCGGGGAGATAAAAAACGTTGTGCGTTGCTACGCGGCAGTCGGGGTTAATGTCAAGGATACGCTCCTTCATAACCTCTGTCTTATAACGTCCCACCGTGGAGTGAAGCGCCACAAGCTGACGGTTGATATTGGAAAGACTGACCGTGTCGTTGTCAAAAAGGTCAAGCGCACCCACGCCGGCGCGCGCCAGCGCTTCACAAACGTAGCTTCCCACACCGCCGATGCCGAATACCGCAACGTGCGCGCTTTTCAGTTTTTCGACAGCCCCGCCGCCAATGAGCATCGCCGTGCGGACATCTTCTTCTCTGATCTCCATAACGCCCTCCCGTGTTTTTTTACAGTATAACAGAAAATCCTTTTTTTTGCAAGACCTTCTTTACAAAACGGCGAGAATGTGATAAAATAACGAAAGTACGTTGATAAGGAGAAAAGCATGAAACTTGAAAAGCTGACGGAGACCTGTGCCGCGTCGCGCAACGTTTTTGACGGGAAGGTCTTACACGTTTTTGTCGATGATATCAATCTGCCCAACGGCAAAATGGGATATCGCGAATATATCAAGCACGGCGGTGCCGTTGCGGTACTTCCCCTGACCGATGAGGGGGAGGTGATCTGCGTAAAGCAATATCGCTATGCCATTGGCAGAGTGACCACCGAGATCCCCGCGGGGAAGCTTGACAGCGTGGAGGAGGTACACGAGGAGGCAGCACTTCGCGAACTGCGCGAGGAAACGGGAGCTTTGTGCGATCAATTGACCTTTCTTGGAACCTATATCGGCTCTCCCGCAATTTTGAGCGAGAAGATCGATGTTTATCTTGCCGAGGGGCTCACCTTTGGCGAGACCGATTTTGATGAGGACGAATTTATCGAAATTGAACGTATTCCGCTGACCGCACTTCTTGAGGATGCGATGGAGGGGCGAATTATGGACGGAAAAACGCTGTTTGCCGTGTTTAAAGTAAACGAGCTCTTAAGAAGAAGGGAGGGACGCACGTGACCAAACGAAACGTAATGATCCATATGCTGGTGTCCCGTCTGGAGCTTGGAATCTCTCTTTTTGACGACGAGAACGTAGCAGAGGAGGACACAGACGAGGAGGAAGCCCCTCGCTTTGATCTGAACGCCATGACAGGGGAAATGCCCGAGCCGGATGAAATGCTGATGGAGGGGCGGCTTGTCACCAACGAAAAGCGCGTGGAGCTGATCTATGAAGAAAGTGAATTGACGGGGATGGAGGGCTCTGTGACCGCCATTGGATTTCAAAGAAACAATCCCGAGCTGATCTCCATGATGCGTTCGGGGCAGGTGCGTACCGCCATGACCTTTGAGGAGGGCAAGCGACACTATTGCCTTTACAATACCCCGTATTCCGATTTTGAGGTTTGCGTTCGCGCATTGAAAGTGGACAACCGATTGCTGCGTGACGGTGAACTGGTGCTGGACTACTTGGTCGAGATCCACGGCGCGCAAGCCGAGCATTGCAAAATGACGGTTACGGTCAGGGATCGGGCGTAAAAACGCTCCGCATGGAGTGACACGTGGGGCGACCCTATAAACGGGTCGTCGAAATGAGATTTCCGTGGAAAACGTCAGCACTCCCGTGTGCTTTCAGAGGGCACACGGGAGTGCTGGCGTTTTCTTCAAAATAATCAAATTCTCCTTACCGCATAAGGGAGAGGAGCTCCTTTGCGAAAGGCGTTGATGACCTCTCTCACTTCTTCCGAGGTCTCGGTGGAGAAAATAAAGTGATGGGCGGTCAGCCCGAATGCGCGGAGCTGCTCCCCTCTGTCGGACATTGACGTGGGAAGGCTGTTGTAAATTACGTTTCGGTGCTCCCATTCGCGCAGAACGGGGAATTCCACACCGCGGCGGTCGCACAGACGCACCTGTCCTCCACGGCAGGCATCGCAATTTGCGATCTCTCGGATCACACACTTTTCCACGGTCATGAGTGGGATTCTTCCGTATACCGTAATGGCGGTATCACCGCCGACGTCACGCGCCTGCGGAAGCGTTAGCTCCGGGGAGAGGATCATGGAGGAGATACCAAGCTCCTCCAGCGCACACACCGTTTCCGCATTGGTTACGTTCAAACGGAAGTCGCCCATGGGTGTAAAGCCGAAGTCGCGCGCAAGGGACAAATGTCCAAGGTTTCCAACAAGGGCGTAGATCGCTCCCATCTCACGGGCGCGCATGAGCTGTTCCTTCACCGCAGGGACCTCGTGATCAAAGATCACGGGCGGCAAAATCACACCGTCTATGCCCGGGGCTGCCTTGAAGAGAGGCAGAAAGATACGGTCAAAAAAGGCACGTGCCTCTTTTGGGATCCGATCAACGTCGTAAAAACAGGCGGAGCGGCAGAAGGTGCGCTTTCCCGTTGGTTTTTTGGGGACGTGGGGCAGTTGCGTGTGTACGGGCGGTGCCTTTTCGGCTTCCAAGGCAGCAATGGCACGGCGGCGCAGATCGTTTAATTTTGAGATGGGAAGCATCAGTCCCTCTTCGCATTCGGCGTTAAACGATTTGGCAACGTAAGCGGTGCCGCCCAGCTTCGTAAGATTTCGTTCCAGTGTTTCGCAGGTGAGGGGGGAGGTGCGCGCCGCCTCGGGAACGTCGCCGTACACGGTCACACGGCGTGCCCCTTCGCAAACGGTCAGCGCGATGGGGTGGTTCTCCTTCATAACGGCATAAAGCGAAAGTGGAATTCTTTTGGTAATGCCGCCAAAGGGGGTAAGGGCGCGCGTGCTTTCTACGTTTTCTTGCAAGCGTACCCCTAACATTTTGTGCGAGATTCGTTCGACCCAATATCCGTCGGTCAGACCCGAGCGGGAGAAGATGTTGGAAAGCTCGTGCAGCTCCGACGGTGTCGCAGCGCGCCTCTCGTCAAGCAAACGGCGAAAGATGCGTGCGGTGTCGCGCACGTATTCGGGAGACTTCATGCGCCCCTCAATTTTAAGAGAAGCCACGCCCGCATCGATCAAGGCGGGGACGTGCGCGGCAAGCGAGAGATCCTTCAGGGAGAGGGGGTAGCTGTTTTTGTCGTTGCGCCCCGTGGGGGAGTAGGGAAGGCGGCAGGGTTGGGCACATTCGCCGCGGTTGCCGCTTCTTCCCCCCACCAGGGAAGAGAAAAGACATTGTCCCGAGTGGCTGACGCAAAGTGCCCCGTGAATAAAGGCTTCAATTTCCAAGGGGGAATCCTTGGCGGCGGTATAAACGTCTCGCTCGGGTGTTTCTCTTGCAATGACCGCGCGGGAAAATCCGCGCGTGGCAAGGAGTCTTGTGCCCTCGGTGTTGTGGATCGACATTTGTGTGCTTGCGTGAAGCTCCAGCGTGGGGAGCGCACGCCTGATGGCGGCGGCAGCCCCCAGATCGGCAACGATGAGCGCATCAACGCCAATGCGTGCCGCCTCGCGTGCGCATTCGATCAAGGCATCCATTTCACGGTCAAGGATCAGCGTGTTGAGCGTAAGATATACCTTAACGCCAAAGGAGTGGGCGCGCAAAACGGCGGAGCGCAAAGCGTCTCCGCCGAAATTATGAGCATTCATGCGTGCGTTGAAAAGCTCTGCCCCAAGATAAACGGCATCGGCACCGCCTTCAATGGCGGCATCGAGTGCCTCGGGGGATCCTGCGGGCGAGAGCAGCTCGGGAAGTTTTTTTTTGTTCATATCAAACGTCGCTAAAGGTCAAAAGATCAAACATGCCGCCGATGTGGCTCTTTGCCTTGGCGTTCTTTTTGTTCTTTTTCGGTTCTTTTTTCTCGGGAGCCTCGTCGGCTTTTGCTTCCTTAACGGGCGCCTCTTCCTTTTTGGGGGCGATGGGAGGCACGGGAGCGGTAAGATGCGCGGGCTCTTCTTCGGGCAAAGTATCAAAGGCAGAAAGCTGCGTTGCCTCACGCGTGATCTTCTTTGGAGTCTCGCGCTTGATATACTTGGGCGCGGGCTTTTCTTTTTCGGAGGTTGCGCGATCAAGCACCGCACGCATTACCTGTGCATCGCGGCGAAGATTGTCAAGCTCCTCTTGCATGCGCTCGATCGTTTTTTTGAGACGCTCGTTTTCACCCGCATAGCGGAAGGCATCCTTTTCCACCTTTCGAAAAGCCTCCTGCATGGCAATACGCTCCGAGCAGTAGGAAAGCGCAGAGAGAATCGCCGCTTCGCTTTTGGTGCAGCGAGGGCTTTTGGAGCTGATATCCTTCATGCGGCGGTCGAGCATGGCGGCAATGCTTTCCACCTCATCGGGGGCGGCATCGCTGACGATGCTGAGAGTCATATCCGCAACGGTAATGGTGTATTTTTGTTTCATTGCTTGCACACGATCCTTTCTTTCCCGCGAGGCGGGATCATCTGCTATTATTATACAATATATTTTTAAAATTGAAAAGGGCTTTTCTCAAAAAAAGAAAGATTTTTTTAAAAAAACGGAGATGTAAAATAACAAACATGCAAATTGCCGGAAAATGATTTGGAAAGAGAGCGGAAAGAGCGGAATTTTGAAAAAACTATTGCAAAAAAAACAATTTCATGATAAAATAAAATGAAACGAACAAAAAAGGAGGCGCGCCGTGTTTATTATCAAGCTTGCAGGCGTTCACGTGGGAATTAAAAACCGTTATCCTTTTGTCGAACGTCAATGCCGCGCCTTTTTGGCGGACACGGAGGACGCGGACTTCTGGGTGGAGGTAACCGACGAAGAAATTGCACAGGAGCCCCGTCAAGAGGGGCATTCCATGGGGTATCTCGAAAGCGTGTGCGTTTATCGCCATATCTGTGAAAAAATTTTTCGGTACAACGTCTTTTTGGTGCATGGCTCTGTTATCGAGCAGGACGGAACGGCATACGCCTTTTTGGCGCGCAGCGGCGTTGGAAAGTCTACGCATACAAGACTTTGGCTCAAAAATATTCCTGCAACAAGGGTCATCAACGGTGACAAGCCTCTCTTCCGCGTGGAGGAGGACGGCAGCATTACCGCCTATGGCACTCCTTGGAACGGGAAAGAAAACTGGGGGGACAATATTTCGGCGCCCCTGGGTGCTGTCTGCTTTATCGAGCGCGGCGAGAAAAATGAGATCCGACCGGCGAGCGAGGAGGAGACCCTGACCCGCCTGATGGCACAGGTCTACCTGCGCGGCGCACGTGAGAGTATTGAAAAAAGACTTTTAATGATGGATGCACTGTTGCGCGCCGTCCCTTACTACGTGTTGCGCTGTACGATCTCCGACGAGGCGGCTTTGGTTGCCTATCACGAAATGAGCAAACATAAGAAAAGAGGCAAAAAAGATGCAGATCAATAAAGATTTTACCATTCAGAAGGTAGGGGCATTTTACGTGGCGGTTCCCGTGGGCGAGAGCAGCAAGACCTTTCACGGCATGGTACGACTGAACGAAACGGGGGCTTTTTTGTGGCGTGCGCTTTCAGAAAAGGACATGACCGAGGAGGCTTTGGTCGAGGCGCTTCTTGCAGAATACGACGTCTCCCGTGACGTGGCTGCGCGCGACGTGCACCGCGTTGTCGAAATGCTTGCCGAAAACGGTTTTTTGGTATGAACGAAAATGAAAAAGAGGTGTGCATCGAGGACGTGCTCAAAGCGGAGGGCTTTTACGTCAGCACCACCGTGGGAATGAGTATGTACCCCATGCTCCGCAACCGCCGTGACAGGGTGATCCTGCTTCCCGTGGGGAAGGAGCGCTTGCGCCGCTACGATCTTCCCATGTATCGCCGCGCCGACGGGAAATACGTTCTTCACCGTATTATCGGCGTGCGTGACGGCTATTACGTCATTCGGGGCGACAATACCTATCAAAAAGAAAAGGTGCGCGACGAGCAGATCATCGGCGTGGTCAGCGAGTTCTACCGCGGCAGTCGCCATATCCGTGCCAACGCGTGGGGATACCGTACCTATGCCGCACTTTGGCATTTCATTTTTCCCTTGCGCCTGTTGTTGCTTAAAACGCGGCAGTTGGCGGTCAAAATCAAGCATACGCTGTTTAAATAAGGACTTTTTATGGAACCTAAAAATTACGTTGTTACAAGAATCGAGGGCGAATACGCCTATCTGCGCGACGAACAGGCACCCGACAGGGAGGAATTGTTTATTGCTCTGGCGCTTTTGCCTGTGGGAACGGATACGGGGAGCCGTTTGCTTTACGAATTTTCCGAATATACCTTGCTTGGAGATTGATCTGAAATGATGACGCTTGAAAAGGGGGCGCCTGCCGACCGCGCGTTGCGCGAGGCGCGCGAAGGGCGCACCTATGATTTTTTAGATGCCCTTGGAATTGAATATGAAAGGATCGATCACGAGGCGGCAGACACCATGGAGGTGTGTGCCGAGATCGACCGTGTGCTCGGTGCCCTTATTTGCAAAAACCTTTTTCTTTGCAATCGCCAAGGGACCGAGTTTTATTTGTTGATGATGCCGGGGGATAAGCCCTTTAAGACCAAAGAGCTTTCAAGCCAGATCGGCTCGGCGCGGCTCTCCTTTGCAAGTCCCGAAAAAATGCTGGAATATTTAGATATTCTTCCGGGGGCTGTCAGCGTGCTGGGGCTTGCCAACGACAGGGAGCGGCGCGTGCATCTTTTGGTGGACGAGGACGTTTTGCGCGGTGAGTACGTGGGCTGTCACCCTTGTGTTAATACCTCAAGCCTCAAGATCAAAACCGCTGATATTTTTGATAAAATTCTCCCCGCAACGGGACATACCGCGCAGCGTGTATCTCTTACGGGAGACGTGTGAGGGCTCTTTTGATGTATCCACTAAAGCTTTTGGGCGTGGTCCGCTCGCCCATCTGGAGCGGCAACCGCCTTGCTCGCGATTGGAACAAAAGCGGCGCGGAGCGCATTGGGGAGAGCTGGGAGCTGACCGTCAGAGCCGACGGCACCGCCACTGTTGCCAACGGCGCACTGGCGGGCACACCGCTTTCCGAGCTTCTTTCCCGGTGTGAAAAGGAGATTATGGGAGAGAGTAGGTGCGACGGTGGCTTTCCCCTTCTTATCAAGCTTCTCGATGCCGGGGACGACCTCTCGGTACAGGTTCACCCCGACGACCGCTATGCCGCACGCACAGAACACGATCGCGGCAAAACCGAGATGTGGTATATTGTGGAGGCGGACGAGGGTGCCGAGATCATTTGCGGACTTAAGAATCACGTTGGAAAAGAGGAGCTTCGCCGTGCGATCGATCAAGGAAAAATCCTTTCGGCGCTTGATAAAAAGCGCGTTTGCGCAGGGGAGTGCTATTTTATTCCCGCAGGGCTTCCCCATGCCATTGGAAAGGGAATTTTAATTGCCGAGATCCAGCAAAACTGCGACCTTACCTACCGCCTCTATGATTATGACCGCCGCGATCAAAACGGGAATCCGCGTGCGTTGCACGTAGAAAAGGCGCTTGACGTGATCCGTCCCTTCTCCGCGCGCGAGATCGAAGCCGAACGCTTTGCAGCCTCCCCAAAAAAGGAAGAGGGCGTGCTTGCCGACTGTGCTTATTTCCGGGTCGAGGAGATCAAGCTGCGCGGCACTTCCCATACGCTGTGCTTGCACGACCGTATGGGGCATCTTTTGTGCGTGGGCGGCAATGGCGCTTTAGAATATGGGGGCAATGCCTATCCCATCACACGCGGCGACGGGTATCTGTTGCCCGCATGCCTTTCGTGTGTGACCCTGTCGGGGGAGGGAACGTTCCTTTTTACAATTGCGAAATAACGATTTCGCAATTGTAAGCTTTGCTTATTCCAAGCCTTCCTCAATTGTGGACACCTCATCCGTCGCCTGTCGGCGCCACCTTCTCACGCTGGAGAAGGCATTAGAATTGTAAAACACAAAAAAGCTCTGCCGAAACCTTTCGGCGGAGCTTTTTTGTGCTTATGATTCTTTCCCCTCAATCAACACCACGGCAACGTCGTTGACGTTGGTTCCGGTGGGGCCTGTAACGATCAAGTCGCCGGCGGCTTGGAGCGCATGATAAGAATCGTTGCGCAAAAGGGCAAGCGAGGGGTCGATCCCCCCCTTGCGCATGCGCGCGCAGGTTCCACCGTCCGCATATCCGCCCGCCGCGTCGGTAGGTCCGTCTGTGCCGTCGGAGCCAACCGAAAAAACGCAAACACCGTCCATTCCTTCAATCTCCAAAGCGGCGGCAAGCGCGGTTTCCTGGTTCCTGCCACCCAAACCGTCACCGCGTAAACGTACCACCGTTTCTCCTCCTGCCACAAAGGCAAGCGGAGTTGGGGAATCGTAATGCTTTTTTGCAAGGTCGGCAAGCATTTTTCCCGCCTCGAATGCTTCACAGTCCAAAGCATCGGTCAAAAGCGTTGCGCGGTATCCGAGAGCTTCTGCCGTTTCCATGGCGGCACGGGAAAGCTCTCTGACACTGCCGCCGATAAAGTAAGTGGCATTGTCGATCTTCTTTGGGGTCTCTCTCAAAAGCAACTCCTCTGCCTTGGGAGAGAGGCGTAAGCCGTAGCGCGCAACGATTTTTGCGGTCTCTTCTACCGTCGAAGCGTCTGCCGCCGAGGGACCCGAGGCGATCGTGTCAAGGCGGTCTCCCAACACGTCGGAAAGAATAACGCTGAATACGTGTGCGGGGGCACAATGTGCGGCGAATCTGCCGCCCTTCACGTTTGATAAATGCTTGCGCACCGTGTTGATCTCGTCGATCGAAGCGCCGCCGCCAAGAAGCTGTGACGTAATGGATCGCAATTCCTCAAGGGGAAGATCAAGTGCTTCAAATAAAGCACTCCCACCGCCCGAGACCAAAAACAAAACGGTGTCGCGTTCCGAAAGACCTTGGGTAAGCGCCAGCGCCTCTTTGGTGGCGCACAGAGTGTTTTCGTCGGGAACGGGATGACCAGCTTCAAAAATTCTGAAAGCGGGGATCTCCCCCTTGGCATGCCCGTATTTTGTAATGACGATGCCGCTGTCTATGCGTTCGCCCAGTACCTCGTGGGCGGTTTTTGCCATTTCGTAAGCTGCTTTGCCAATGGCGACCGCAACCGTTCTTCCCGTGGAGGGAGGGAGCTGTTCGAGCGCGCGCATGACGGCTTCCTGCGGCATGCAACGCTTGATCGCGGTGCTGTAAATGCGTTGGGCGTGCTTTTTTAAAGTGTTCATAGCGTTTCTCCTTGTGCGTTCTAACGTTATTATACCATGCCGTGCCTTCTTTTGCAAGATTGCTTCTCAACAAAATGATAAAAATGACAAAAGATCCCAAAAATATGATATTGCATATCCGTATCTTGTGTGATACAATGAAAACAAAGAAGTTGTAAGGAGGACAACGTCATGCTCAATCTTTCTATCATGCCCTTGGACGTAGAGCACGTCGAGGAGGTGTGCCGTGATATCATCGAGCAACAAAAAAGCGGTGTTTCGACACACGCGATGATGATCATGTATTTCACCCCGGTGGGAACGCCCCCTATTGACCGTGCGGCAGAGTATTGCGCAAGGTACGATCTGTTCCGCGAGCGGCTTGACCGCGCGGGCGCAAAATACGGCGTTTTGGTCCAATCCACGCTGGGACATATATCCTTGCCCCCATCACCGCATCCCTTCGGTACGGTGGTAAGCCTTGTGGACGGAAGCTCCCTCGGAAGCACCTGCTGTCCCCTTGACACGGGCTTTCAAAAATACATCAAGGGTCAAATGCGCACCTTGGCAAGGCACGCCCCCTCGGTCGTTATGATCGACGACGACGTAGGGCTCCTTTACCGTGACGTCAAGGGCTGTGCCTGTCCTCTTCACATGGCGGAGTTCAACCGCCGCGCGGGCACCAACATGACGCGCGAGGAGCTTTACGCGCACACGCAGGGCAAAACCGAGGAGGATCAGCGTTATACGCAGATCTACGTAGAACTGCAAAGGGACGGACTGCTTTCGGCGGTGCGCGCCATGCGTGAGGGACTTGACGAGATCGATCCCACCATCCAGGGCGTGACCTCCGGAATTTATACCAGCACGTTTTGTGAGTTTTCGGGCGATATTGCCGCGGCGTTCGCAGGCAAGGGAAATCCCGGAGTGGTGCGCATGAACAACGGTATGTATACTGCCGCGGGCGCACGCTTCTTTACCAAAAATATGTTCCGCGCCGCGATCCTGCGCGAAAACGTAAAGGATAAGGTCGACGTATTCCTTGCCGAAACCGACACCTGTCCTCACAACCGCTACAGCACAAGCGCCTCTCTTTTGCACGCGCATTTTACGGGCACGATCCTTGAGGGCGCAAAGGGCGCCAAGCATTGGATCACACGCCTTATCTGTCACGATCCCGCGGCGGGCAAGGCATACAGAAAAAAGCTTGCAAGGTATGCAAAATTTTATGAAAAGCTGACCGAGTATGCCGACGAATTAAAGCCTGTTGGCTGTCGCATTCCGCTGACCCTTGTGCAGGACTACGGCTTTGTTCCGTCGGAAAGCGGGCTCAACTTAAGCCCCTGGTCCACTTGCGTGCTGGAGCGCTTGGGACTGCCTCTTTATTTCTCTGCCGAGAAGGGTGGTGCGGTGTTCCTTGACGATATCAGCGTTTCTCGTTTTGACGACGAAACGGTAAAAGAATTTTTTGGAGGGACGCTTGTTCTTTCCGCCGTGGCGGCACAAAAATTAACCGAACGTGGCTTTGGTGACATGATCGGCGTTACGGTGCGCCCCTGGCAGGGAGACAAGATCGTGACGGGTGAATTGATCCATGGCAAAACCGTTCAAAAGCAGGTAGGATTTAGGGAGCTTGTTCCAATGAACGCGCACGTAGAGGTCCTTTCCCATGCGGTCCATAAGCTGGACGCAAAGATCGAACCGCTGTTCCCCGCGGTGACGGGATATGCAAATCCCGCAGGCGGCTACACGGTCGTCTTTCATGGGACACCCGATACGCCCTTTCATTACGCAACCGCCTTTTCCATGCTCTCGTCAAGCCGCAAGGAGCAGCTCGTCGATATTTTGCAAAGGGGCGGCGATCTTCCCGTGTATTACCCCGAGGATGCAGAGGTCTATCTGCGTGCGGGAACGCTTCGTGACAATACTCTTTTCGTTGCCTTTTTCAATATCGGACTTGACCCTCTGGAGGAGATCGTTTTAAAGTGCGAAACGCCCGTTACAAGGGTCGAAATGCTGAATGAAGAGGGAGCTCGCGTGCCCGTGGAATTTGTATGCGCGCAGGGCGGAACGCTTCACATAGGCGTTGAAGCCGGGGTTCTTTCCCCCGTGATCTTGTTCCTTTCGTAACAAAAAGAGGCTCCCCCTGTGGGGGAGCTCCCACGAACGCGGGTGAGAGGGCAAAGGCATAGCCCTCTCCGTCACGGCTACACGAGACCCCCAAAAGATCAGCAAGCTCGCTTTTGGGAATCTCGCAGCCGTGCCACCTCTCCCAAGGTGAGAGGCTTCAAAAAAATCCTCCGCGGGATTCTTCGCTTCGCTCAGAATGAGAGAATTAAAAAACTCTGCAAATATCAAAACTTTTTAAAAAAACATCTTGACAAAACGGTTTTGATAGGGTATAATATTCACGTTGTCAAGGGCGTGGCTTCTTGTCAGCCTTGCTGGTGTAGCACAGTCGGTAGTGCAGCTGATTCGTAATCAGCAGGTCGTGTGTTCGAGTCACATCACCAGCTCCAAGCAAAATCCGCTTTCGTAAGGAAGCGGATTTTGTTTATTCACGATTTTTACTTGGGGGAGCACCGTATATGAATTTATGCGATATCAAAACAGTAAAGAGGATCATGGGGGCATATCAGCTTTCTTTCCGCAAGGAGTTCGGGCAAAACTTTTTGACCGACCGCGCGGTTGTGGAGGATATTGCGTCCCTTTGCTGCGAACGCTCCGACGGAACCGTTCTTGAGATCGGTCCCGGGATCGGTACGCTTACCTACGAGCTGGCGCTCCGTCACAAAAACGTCGTGTCTCTTGAAATTGATAAAGGACTTATCCCGGTTCTTGCCTATACGCTGTCGGAATTTGACAACGTAAAGGTTATGAACGAGGACGTCATGCAAGCCGACCTTCACGCACTTTTGGAAGAACCCTTTCGCCAAGGACCCGTGTCGGTTTGTGCCAACCTTCCGTACTACATTACCTCGCCCATTTTAATGAAGCTACTTGAAAGCCGCCTCCCTTTTGACTATATCACGGTCATGATCCAAAAGGAGGTTGCCGACCGTCTGACCTCTCCCGCGGGTGGAAAGGACTACGGCGCCATTACGGCGGTGCTTGCTTATTACGGCGAGGCGGAAAAGCTTTTCGACGTTCCCGCCGACCGTTTTCTCCCCGCTCCCAAGGTCGATTCCGCGGTCATTCGCATCCGTCTTTATCGTGAAAAGCCGTGTTGCCCGCGCGACGAGGCTTTGTTGTTCCGCACGATCAAGGCGGCGTTTGCGCAACGGCGCAAAACCCTTGTAAACACGCTTGGCGCGGGCTTTCCCGAGCTGACCCGTGAAGAGATTCAACACCTCATTCTATCCCTTGGTTACGCCCCCGATATTCGTGGCGAGCGGCTTGATATCGCGGCGTTTACAAAGCTCTCCGATGCGATTTTTGAGTTGTTGGAGGGAAATCAGCGCTGATGTATGGAAGCACGCATTTTCTTTGCTTTGCAAGAGAGGATATGTAAGAAATGGACAACGAGCTGCCAAAACGAAAACCGACAAGATGGAATGTATTTGATTATAACAAAAACGGCGCTTATTTTATAACAATATGCACCGCAAACCGAAAACAAATTTTATCCCGTATCGTAGGGGGCGACGTCCTCGACGCCCCGGAAGGCGACGTCCTCGACGCCCCGGAAAGCGACGCTCCGTATTTCCCCAATAACGTAGAGTTGTTGCCGCATGGAGAAATTGCGAACAAATATATACGCCAATTAGACGAATTTTATGCCAACCTTAGGGTTGCAAACTATGTTATCATGCCGGACCATATCCATATTATGCTATTTGTCTTCGAGGATGAGAACAGCATCGAAAAAACATCTTCTCCGGAAACCCAAGTATCATTAACGTCGACAAACGGGTCGTCGAGGACGTCGACAAACGGGTCGTCGAGGACGTCGACAAACGGGTCGTCGAGGACGTCGACCCCTACGAGACAACATTCGGCGGTGTCACGCTTTGTGTCTACATTTAAAAGATTTTGCAATAAAGAATACGGTGAAAATATATGGCAGCGGCATTTTTATGATCACATCATCCGTAACCGCAAGGATTACGAGGAGCATTTGAAATATATCTACGAAAATCCAATCCGTTGGCACTATAACAAAACCAACATGTAGTAGGGGGCGACGTCCTCGACGCCCCGGAAAGCGACGTCCTCGACGCCCCGGAAAGCGACGTCCTCGACGCTCCGGAAAGCGACGTCCTCGACGCTCCGGAAAGCGACGTCCTCGACGCCCCGGAAGG
>JAZNEQ010000104.1:0-17096 GCA_045588715.1 Eubacteriales bacterium
ATGATTCCTCTGGTAGGCGACGTTAAGGAATTGAAGTTCGTTAAGAAGGTAGTTGTTGAGACTGCTGACGCTGAGATCGCTGCTGCAGGCGTAGAGCTGGCATACGAAGTTGGTACCATGATCGAGATTCCTCGCGCATGCCTGACCGCAGATGAGATCGCTGCAAACGCTGACTTCTTCTGCTTCGGTACCAACGACCTGACCCAGATGACCTACGGCTTCTCCCGTGACGACGCCGGTAAGTTCCTTGGTGCTTACTACGATGCAAAGATCTTCGAGAACGATCCCTTTGCAAAGCTTGACCAGACCGGTGTCGGTAAGCTGATGAACATGGCGATCACCCTCGGCCGTCCCGTAAATCCCAACCTCCACGTTGGTATCTGCGGTGAGCACGGTGGTGACCCCACGTCCGTTGAGTTCTGCCACTCCATCGGCTTGGATTACGTTTCCTGCTCTCCCTACCGTGTTCCGATCGCACGTCTTGCAGCCGCTCAGGCAGCTTTGAAGTAAGATCGAATTCGGAAGAGAATATTCAACACCCTCCACGCGGTTTTTTCCGCGTGGGGGGTGTTGTGCGTAACAGATCTTTTGGTAGGGCGGGGCTTGTCTTAAGCCGTTTTGAAACGCATTTTTCGGTAGGAGAAACACAATATAACGAAAAAAGAAGCCCTTGCAGAACAAATCCGCAAAAGCTTCTTTTTTTATTTCAATTGAAATCTTCTTCTGAATTTAAACACGTAGATCGAGATCAATCTTGACAGTGCGATATCGTAAATGATAAATACCGCAAGGGACAAGAGGTAAAGACCCAAAAGGATCAAGGGCTGCATGCTGCCCTCCAGCACGGCGGGGAAGAAGAGGTACAGTCCAAAAAACATCAATGCCATACAAGCGTGGAAGGTGACGATCTTAATGATCCATGAGACAAGGCGCGACCGCTTTTCCGCGAGCTCCTTGATCATGGGGTAAAAGCCAAAGGCAACGGCGTAAAAGAGTGCGGGCGTTTTTAAGGGGAGGAGTAAAAGTCCCACGATTGAGGTGACGATCCATATCATCCAAGGATAAATGCCGCCCATTTCAATGACCGCCCAAACGCAAAGGAGGGAGGCGATCACCGCCACCGACAGATCAATGACCTCGATCACAGATCCCAGTGCCAAAATGATAACGCCAAGCGCACAGAGCATAGCGGACACGGTAAGATACTTAATTTGCTTACGCGTATTGTTTGCCATAGAAGCGCCTCCACGTCAGCAGCAACTGATCAAGTCGCCGCCCATCATTTCACAGCAGCAATCAGCACAGATCAGGTTGGAGCAGCAATTGCACGCCGTGTCGGCATTGGAGGTCGTGCGATAGCCCGCACCGTAATTCGAGGAGCTGGCGCGAAGCTGGTCACGGGCGTTTTTGTACTCTTGATTGTAGGGGTCCATTCCGCAGGCACGGTCAAACAAATTTTGTGCGTCCACGTAAAAACCGCGCTTGAGTGCCACACAGCCCATCAGGAAGTGCCACTCCGCGTTTTGCATGGAGGTATCCATGGTGCGCAGGGCGTTTTCTGCCTGTTGGATCTGATTTTTGTTGATCATGCGCCGTATTTCAGCAAACTGCGGTGTGGAGCCCGATGCGTTGGGGTTGCCGTTATAGCCACCGCCGGAGGAACCTTTGTTCTTTCCTCCCTCACGCATTTTTTGGATCTCCTCGTAGGCGGCGTTGACCTCCTTCATCTTTTCGGTGGCAAGGTCGGCAAGGTCGCTGTCACGGTACTTGTCGGGATGATATTTTCGAACCAAAGCTCGATATGCTTTTTTGATTTCCTCATCGGAAGCGTCGGAGGAGACGCCGAGAACCTCATAGGGGCTTTTCATGGTCGTTGGTTTCACCTTTCACGTTTTCATTGAGTATTTGCTTGGCTGTGCCGGGAAGTCCGAGGTAGAGAATATTGGATAAGATCTCCTTAAATTCGGGGTAGGGAAAATCGTCGATCAAGGAGAAGGCGCGGTCCGCCTCCAAAAGATGGTTGGTCATGGCAATGCCGACCGAGGCGCGTGCATCGGCGGAAAAGTCGTTCCCAAAAAGCCGCAGATAGGGATTAAAGCGGTTGCCCTCAAGATCCTTTTTGTAATCGTCTGCCGCATCGGCAAGGTAGATCCAATTTCCAACGGATCGTCCGACAGAGGAAGCGATGCGTGCCTCGATCCCATCCAATCCATAGGAGAACACCTCTTCCATCAAAGAGGCAAAAATCGCGGCGGGGGTGTCGGCGCTGGGCGGCTGTTCTGTGTCTTTTTCGTATTCCGAAAGCTTTTTTAAATGCGCCGAGATCGAAGCGTCAAGTGTGGGATAGCGCCGCTTCGCGCGCCGATATCCTCCCGAAAAAAAGAGGAGTGCCATTCTGGCGCGTAGCTTTTTAAAGCCTTTTTCATCCGCAAGATCGTCGCGCAGCTTGTGATGGGTCAAAAGTGCCGAGGCATCGGCACAGTAGCGAAGCGTGGGGGAATTCACCGCCGTGCTTCTTTTTTGGATGGGGTGAACGAGGCAACGCTTTTTTTGGAAGGTTGGCTTCTCCCCGAGGAGTGTCATGCGTACCGCGGCGAGAAACACAAAGTCGTAGGAAAGGGAGAGGCGGGAGCACTGTCCCGTGCATTTGCCCATGTGGCGGCAAAGCCCACAATACAGGGCACGGTAGCACTCATATTCACGCATACGCAATTCGGGCATATCCGCGCGCACGTATCCCAGCATGGCAAGTCTCCTTTTACAAACAAGTATTCAGCTTATCCTATATATGATACTCCATTTATTTGTAAATTGCAAGAACAAATTGTGTTTTTTTTGAAAAAAACATTGTTTTTATATAAATAATGTGATAAAATTGTTTGGGGGACGTCCCCAATCGTTCGCTTATGGATTTTTCAAGCCGAGCCATGTTGAAGGACTCGAAAATTGCACGTTGCAGAGCGGATAGGCTCTGTACCCAAGATCAAACATCGGAGGAAGTATGAAAAACTGTCTTTTAAAGCAGGATAAACCATTTTTTAAAGCCAACCTGCATACGCATACCACCGTGTCCGACGGATGTCTGTCGCCCGAGGAAACCAAACGCGTATACGTAGAGAACGGATATTCCATTGTTGCATTTACCGATCACGAGATCATCGTCCATCAAAATCATTTGACCGATGATCGCTTTTTGGCGTTGACCGCCTACGAGTACGCCGTCAATGAAGCAACCGACGGGCTTGCTCCGGAATTTATGAAAACCTATCATCTCAACCTTTTTTCAAAGGATCCCCAAAAGAACGATTACAGTGTTTTTTCTGTGGACAAGGCAAATCTTTTTAAAAATGCCAAGGCGCACGTCCCGACGCATATGTCAGAGCGTCGCTATGGGTCCGGCTATTCTACGGAGTCTATCAACGAGGTGATCCGCATTGCAAATGAGGAAGGCTTTTTGGTTTCCTTGAATCACCCGATCTGGTCACAGCAGGGGTATGAGGATTATGCGGATCTGCACGGGCTTTGGGGCGTTGAGGTGTATAATACGGACTGTGCACACAACGGATATACGGACAACCCCGTTCCGCTGGACACGTTGCTGCGCCGTGGAGAACGCTTGTTCCCCCTGGCAACCGACGACTGTCACGTTTTTGACGATTTCTGTCACGGCTGGGTGATGGTGGATGCGGAAAGGCTGGAATACAAGGCGGTGATGGACGCGCTTGAAAAGGGCGATTTCTATGCCTCGACGGGGCCCGATTTCAAGGAGATCTCTATTGAGGATGGGATCCTTACCGTTCGCACCTCGGAGGTGGTCAGTATTTTCGTCAGCTCGGACCGTCGCACGAATTTCCAAAGAAGAAGTCCCGAGGGAGAAACGATTTGTGACGCTGTTTTCGATCTGAATCGGTATATTGATCGTTGTGCTGCGAAGGATTGTCCGCATTATATCCGCGTAACGATACGCGATGCGAAAGGAAACGAGGCCTGGAGCCGCGCATATTCCTCGGATGAACTGATCTGAGGGCAGGTATTATTTTCACAGAAAGGAGGGGTTGTATGAAATACGACGTGGAACGCGCGGTGCTGACGATGTCTGTGCGCGAGCTTTGCGCTCTTGCCGAGGGACCTCGGGATCTGGATCTGCGCCGTCACAGCGGCAGTCCCTCCTTATCCTCTGCCTTGCTTGGCACCTCGATTCACACGCGTTTGCAAAAGGAAGCGGGAGGACTGTACACCCCGGAGGTATCGCTCGTGCATACCGTTCTGTATAAGGGGATCGGCTTTGAAATTTCGGGGCGCGCCGACGGCGTGATCACGGGCGACGTCTTAACGGTGGATGAGATCAAAACCGTTAAGAAAAAGGCGTTTCGATCTCCGCCCGCATCGGCACACACCGCACAGCTTTGCTGCTATGCCTATTTTCTGTGTGCGGAGCGTGGGCTTGACAGTATTGAAACCCGCCTGACCTATTACTGTGTTGAGGACGGAGAGATCAGATACGTCACAACGCATCAAACGAAAGCGGAATTGGAGCGCCGCTTTTTGGAGCTTCTCGGGCGTATTTTGTGGCGTGCGCGCCTGCTTGCCGAGCATGAGCTTTCCGTTCGCCCGTCGGCATGCGGTGCGCATTTTCCATTTTCCGGTGTTCGCGAGGGACAGGACGTTTTGATCAAGGAATGCTACCGCGACATCCGTGCGGGGAAGCGCCTTTTTGCGCAAGCACCAACAGGGATCGGAAAGACCCTTTCCACCCTCTATCCCGCGGTGCGCGCGCTTGGCGAGGGGCACATCGACCGCATTTTTTATCTGACCGCAAAGGCGGCGGTGCGGCGCGAGGCGTTTTTGGCGGCGGCATCGCTTTTTGAGGCGGGTGCCAAGCTTCGCACCGTTGTTCTGTCGGCACGCGATCAGCTTTGTAAAAACGAGGTGGCAAAGTGCGACCCTATAGGGATCTCGCGGCATTGTAACCCCGGGGACTGTCCGCGCGCACGCGGCTTTTATGAAAAATGCACCGTGGCGATCGGGGAGCTTTTGTCCGTGCGGAACGGCTACAGCCGCGCCGTGATCGAACAGATCGCCGACAAATACGGGATCTGTCCCTACGAATTCCAATTGGAGCTTTCCGAGCTTTGCGATATCATCATTTGTGACTACAACTACGTTTTTGACCCCATGGTCTATTTGCGGCGTTATTTCGGCACCGATGCGCTTGACGGAAAAAACGTTTTTCTCATTGACGAGGCGCACAACCTTGCCGACCGTGCCCGCGCGATGTACTCCGCGTCTCTTGACAGTACTCTCTCCGCAGAGCTTTATCGCCTTTTGCCGGAGGGCGAGGCGGTGCGAGACAAGATCGAAAAGCTCAACGTCTCCCTTCTCGGACTGCGCCGCCTTTGCCGTGATACCGCACAAAAGGACGGGCAGGGGATCCTGCGCGGTTACGACGTCAACCACACAGCCCCCGAGGCATTGCTTTCCCAAATTCACGAAACGAAATCTGCCTTGGATCTCTATCTTACAAAGCACCGCGGAGCTTCCTTTGAACCCGCGGGACACGCGCTTTTGTCGGCACTGAAAAAGATCGACGTCATCGGCGAGCATTTTGACCGCTCCTTTTTGACCTTTGTAGAAATAGAGGGGGACAAGACGACCCTCTCGCTTCTTTGCTTGGATCCCGCAAGTGTTTTGGATGCGCGCCTGTCGCTCGCTCACGCCGCGGTGCTTTTCTCCGCAACCATGACACCGCTGGATTATTTTGCGGATATTTTAGGCGGTGGCAAGGGGGCGGTCAAGCTTTCGCTTGCCTCTCCCTTCAACCGTGAAAATCTTTGCCTTTGCGCCATGACGGGAATCAGCACAAGATACGAGGATCGCGAAAAATCCTACCGTAAGATCGTTTCTGCCATCGCCGCCTCCGTCAGCCCGAAGAAGGGGAACTATATCGTGTATTTTCCGTCCTACGATTACATGGAGCACGTGGCGGAGGAGTTCCGAAAAAAATATCCCACCGTTCCTCTGATCCAACAAACGCGCGGCATGAGCGGTGCGGAAAAGGAACGGTTCCTGGATGCGTTCGCTGATGATACAAGCCTTCGCATTGGCTTTTGCGTGCTTGGCGGCTCTTTTTCGGAGGGCGTCGATCTTCCGGGACGGCGTTTGATTGGAAGCATTATTGTTGGAACGGGGCTGTTTGCGCTTTCCAATGAGGGGAACATTCTTTCCGAGCATTACGAAGCTACCCGTGAGCGCGGATTTGATTATGCCTACGTCTATCCGGGCATGAATCGCGTGCTTCAAGCCGCAGGAAGGGTGATCCGTCGCGAGGAGGATCGCGGCGTGGTGATCCTGATCGATGACCGCTATGCCGAGGAGCGTACCCGACGTTTATTCCCCGAGCACTGGAGTGGGATCGAATATGCAAGAAGTTCTTTGGAACTTGCAGAAATCGTTCGCGATTTTTGGAATAAATTTGAAAAATAAAATTATTTGCAGGATTTTATAAGATAATATGCAAAAACCTATTGCATTTTAGGCTCCTATGTGATACAATGATAGAGATATGATAAAAAAGGAGACCCCAGTCATGGATTTTGCATCACTTAGCCAAGAGGCGCTATCACAGGAGCTTGCCACTCTTACGGGCGAATATGAAAATATAAAAACCAAAAAGCTTTCTTTGGATCTCTCGCGCGGAAAGCCGGGCGCCGATCAGCTTGATATTTTGCAGGGAATGCTTCATTGCATTGATTCCTCCTACGATTGCCGCACTGCCGACGGCTTTGATTGCCGTAACTACGGTGTGCTTGACGGCATTGGCGAAGCGAAGCAGCTCTTTTCCGACCTTTTGAATATCCCCAAGGAAAAGCTGTTTATTGGAGGAAATTCTTCCCTTAATCTGATGTACGACGCCGTTGCCCGTGCTCTTTTGTACGGCGTGTGCGACAGCGACCGTCCCTGGATCCGTGAGGAGAGTGTGAAGTTTATCTGCCCTGCACCGGGCTACGACCGCCACTTTGCCATTTGCGAATCTCTTGGGATCAAAATGCTTCCCGTAGCGATGACGCCCACCGGTCCCGATATGGACACTGTGGAAAAGCTTGCGGCGTCCGATCCTACGGTCAAGGGCATTTGGTGCTGCCCCAAGTATTCCAATCCCGACGGTATCACCTATTCCGCACAAACGGTCGAGCGTTTTGGTAAAATGAAGACCGCCGCCAAGGATTTTCGTATTTTTTGGGACAATGCCTATGCCGTGCACGATCTTTACCACGACCGTGCCGACGTTCTTGCAGATATTTTTGAAGCATGCGAGAAATACGGAAACGGCAACCGCGTGTTCTATTTTGCCTCTACCTCCAAAATCTCTTTCCCGGGATCCGGTGTTGCCATTATGGCGGCATCGACCGAAAATCTCTCTCAGATCATGCCGATCATCGGCGCGCAGACCATTGGCTTTGATAAGATCAACCAATTGCGTCACGTTCGCTACTTCGGCTCGGCTGCAAATATCCGTAACCACATGATGGAGCTTGCCGACCTCATCCGTCCCAAGTTTGAGATCGTTTTGGATACGCTTGATAGCGATTTGGGAGATACGGGAATTGCGCATTGGACGCGTCCCCAAGGCGGCTACTTTGTCAGCCTTTATCTTATGCCCGGATGTGCCAAGCGCACCTACGCGCTCTGCCGTGAGGCAGGCGTTAAATTGACCGACGTTGGCGCGACCTATCCTTATCACTCCGACCCCTACGACAGCAATATCCGCATAGCTCCCACCTTCCCGGATATGAGAAGCCTCAAAACCGCCATGAAGGTGCTGACGCTTTGCGCGCGCATTGCCGCAATCGAAAATCTGCTTAAGGATAAAAACACTTGCATGTAATTTGAAAAATGAGGTCTGTCACAAATGCAAATTTGAGACAGACCATTTTTTCAAAAGGAGAGAAAATGGCAAAAAAATACACCCAAGTCAATCAAAACCCGTTTGCCTTCAGCGATACCAATAAGCGATATCATACCTACGATTACTATATGAAGCATCGCTTTGGCGGTAAATGCGTTAAGCTTCCCATCGATGCGGGCTTTACCTGCCCGAATATCGACGGAACGTGTTCGACGGGCGGTTGTATCTACTGCTCCGGGCGGGGGAGCGGTGACTTTGCCCCCGATGCCGCATTTTGTGTTGCCGATCAGATCCGACGGCAAAAAGAGATCTACGCACACAAATGGGACGTATCGCGTGCGGTGGCTTATTTTCAAGCGCATACCAATACCTATGCGCCGCTTTCCGTCCTGAAGGAAAAATTTGAGGCAGCACTCGGGGAGGAGGGCATCATCGGGCTTCATATCGCGACCCGTGCCGACTGCCTTGAGGACGAAGTGGTGGATTATTTAAAGGAGCTTGCCGAAAGAACCTATCTTTGTGTGGAATTGGGACTTCAGTCCTCTTCTGACGAAACCGCCGTGCGGATCAACCGCGGTCACACCTACCGCCAATTTGTCGAAGGCTTTACAAGGCTTAGAAATGCTTCCCCCAAGATCCGTATCGGTGTGCACATCATTCTTGGGCTTCCGGGGGAGGATGATGCGCAGATGCTTACAACTGTGCGCGACGTCGCCGCTCTTGCCCCCGACGAGGTTAAAATACACCTGTTGCACGTTTTGCGCGGTACTCACTTGGCTTCGATGTATGAACGCGGCGAATATACGCCCTTGGATCGTGAGCGTTATATCGGGCTGGTTGCCGATGCCATAGAACTCTTACCGCCCGAAACGGTGATTGCACGTCTTACGGGGGACGGCATGAAAGACGCACTGCTTGCCCCTCTTTGGAACGTTAAAAAAACAACGGTGATCAACGATATCGATAAGCTTCTTTTTGCGCGCGATTCGTGGCAGGGGAAGAAATATCAAGAAGAAATATCAAACTGAATAGAACAAGGTGTCACAAACGCATTTGGGTTTGTGACACCTTGTTCTATTTTACAAAAATTTTAGTTTGGTAGGTTTTCGTTTCTCCGGGTCCGATCGTTACAAGCCCGTATTCCTCTGGGGAAGCAGGCAAGTGGAAGCAATCAATTGCCGTGGTTTGCGGCTCACAAACGAAAAATCCACCGTCGACGCTTGCAAACAGCATGCGGTAAATAAATTGCGCATCTCCCTCATAAAGGACCGAGTGACCGTTTTTGGTATCGGTCAGCACCATGGTATCATTGCATTCGTAAAACGCCGAAAGATGCGTTCCATGCGGGGCATAGGTGCCGTCGGAAAGAGCTTCCTCACGTGCGGCAGGGGCGCGGAATTCTCCCGTTGGGATAAATTTTTCGGTCCGCATCTCCTCGCGCCCAACGCGCAAACGGATGCGCGCGTCTTCGGGAGAGGACGTGGGAAAGGGGGCTAAATTGAACGTGGTGTGATAGGCAAGGAGAAAGGGCATTCGTCGGTCACTTTCGTTGGTAATGCGGTCGCGCTCGTGTAAGCCCTCCGCGTCCAGGGTGTATTCGCGCACAAAGGTAAAGGCGTGCGGAAAATTGATGTATTCCCCCGCTTGTGCGTGATAGGAGAGTCGCACGTAATTTGGGGTTTGTTCCTCTACAAGGAAGGGCTCCCCGTAAAGCGCCCCGTGAACGTGGCAGCCCGTGGCGGGCTCGTTGAGGGGAAGGACGTACTCCCTGCCGTCAAAGGCAAACGTTCCTCCAAGAATGCGGTTTGGGGGGAAGAGCAGGGGATTGCCAAAAAGATATACGTTTTCTAAAAGGTGCGCTTCGTCGCGCGGTGTGCGCAGAATATCGGCTCCGGTGCTTTCGTGAAAGAGGCGAAAGCAGGTTCCGCCTTTCTCCGAGGAGATATCCGCGACGTATCCGCCGCCCGTCAGTTGAATATCGGTTTTGATCATGATAGCTCCCCTCGTTATCTGAATTCCGTTTCGCCGTCGGCAAAGTAAACGTGTGTGCGCAAGATCGAATAGGCCTCGCGTGCGGGGTCACCCGAAAGAATTGCACAATTTTTTCGTCCGGCTTCTATGAGAAGCTCGGGGTTGAGGTGTTCGGTATTTCCTGCCGCCAAAACGACGTCCATGCGGATCTTTCCCGCTTCGGTGCAGTTCACTTTTGCACTTTTGATCAGAGGGATCAGATCGATCTCCTTTTCCCCGGACTTGGTTTTTTTGGTCATAAGCAAGGGAGCGGACGTATAAAGCGTTTGCAGGTTTTCGGCAAGCGCCGCGTCGGCATGCTCAAGTGAGAGCTCGATCTCGTATCTTGCCCATGCGATCTCGTTGAATTTGGATACGGGCTCGTAAGCTTCGATCACCTGCATTTCGTCGGTCAGATGGCGGTTGAGAAGCTCCTTGACCTCCTCGCCGCCGATATCCCGATCTACGCGCAGATCAATAAATTCACATTCGCTTTCCGTACCGACGGAGAGCGGCAGTCCGAAAATGACCTTTGCGTGCGGATTGTATCCCTGTGTGTACCACATGGGCAGTCCCGCGCGAACCAGCACGCGCGACATGGTTCGTTGCAGATCAAGATGCGAAATATATTGCAGATCTCCCACTTTTCTGAATTTGATACGAACCGATTTGAAGGTGTCAAGCTTTTTCCAGCGTTCCTTTACCTTGGAAGGAAGAGCGGTCGTATCAACAGGCGCGGGAGAGGCTGCGGCCTCCTTGCATCCGGGGCAGACGGCACGCACACCGCCCAGGGCATTGGCACCGCACGCCGAGCATTGCTCGCGGCAGTTGGGGGTGGTAGTTCCGGCATACGCCTTTTGCAGCTCTCTTTTGAAAAAGTCTTTGCTCACACCGCAATCGATGATATCCCAGGGAAGGACCTCGTCAAGCCCAAAGCGGCGGTTGGCGTAAAAGGCGGGGTCGATCCCCGTGCGCTCAAAGACGCTGATCCATTTGTCGTAATCAAAATACTCGTCCCATGAATCAAAGTAAAAGCCTTCGTGACAGGCAAGCTCCAGGGCATCTGCCAGGCGACGGTCTCCGCGTGCCAATACCGCCTCAATGCGGGAGACCCTTGCGTCGTGATGCTGGTAGCGCACGTGTCGGCTCTTGATCTTGCTTTTTAGGTATTCCTGTTTTTCGGCAAGCATTTCCATGGTGTCCTGTGCCTCCCATTGGAAGGGGGTAAAGGGCTTGGGAATGAAACAGGCAACGCTGACGGTGACCTGTACGGGGCGTGCACGGTTTCGGTTGGGATTTTGGTAGTAAGCGTCTACCACGCGCTCGGCAAGAGACGCGATCCCCTCGATATCCTCGTACGTTTCGGTAGGGAGTCCGTTCATAAAATAGAGCTTGACCGTGTTTTTCTTGGCGTCAAACGCGATATTCACGGTTCGCATCAGCTCTTCCTCGGTCACGTTTTTGTTGATCACGTCGCGCAGTCTTTGCGTGCCCGCCTCGGGGGCAAAGGTAAGGGAGGAGGAGCGGACCGATTCGATACGGCGCATCAGATCCTGACTGAAATTGTCTACGCGTAAGGAGGGAAGCGTCAAGCTGACCATGTTTTCGTCGGTCCAGGAAAGAAGCTTGTCGCAAAGGGGTTCCAGCGCGGTATAGTCGCTGATAGAAAGGGACGACAGCGAAATTTCCTCATATCCCGTCGTGGCATACAGCTTTTTTGCCTGGCTTGAGAGCACCTCCGGGGATTTTTCTCTTACAGGGCGGTAGATCATACCCGCCTGGCAGAAGCGACAGCCGCGAATACAGCCGCGGTATACCTCCAGCATAATGCGGTCGTGTACCGTTTCGATATAGGGCATCACTACGCGATCGGGGAAGGAGACCGTGTCAAGATCGCGAATGATCTGCTTGGTCACGCGTGCGGGAACACCCTCCTCCAGGGGGGTGTATGCACGGATCGTGCCGTCCTCGTGATAGGTTACTTCGTAAAGCGAGGGGACGTACACCCCGGGAATGGTTCTTGCAGCCTCCAGGAGAAAGGCGCGTCTGGAATATCTGCCCTCGTCTTTCATTTTGACGTAAAGCCTTATAATGGAGGGGAGCATATCCTCGCCCTCGCCAATGTTAAACAGATCAAAGAAGGGGGCGATCGGCTCGGGGTTGTAGGCACAGGGACCGCCGCCGATGATGAGGGGATCTTCCTCGCCTCTGTCCTCGGCGCGAAGCGGAATATGTGCCAAGGAAAGCATATTGAGCACGTTGGTGTAGCTCATCTCATACTGAAGCGTAAAACCAACGAAGTCAAATATGCCAAGCGGATCACCGCTTTCAAGAGCGCACAGGGGCAGATCGTGCTTTTTCATTTCCTCCTGCATATCCGTCCACGGATCAAACGCGCGCTCGCACCAGATATCGGGATGCTCATTGAGCGAGGAATAGAGCAAGCGCATGCCGAGATTGGACATGCCGATCTCATACGTGTCGGGAAAGCAAAAAGCAAAGCGCGCCTTGACCGAGGAGGGATCCTTGAGGATCTGACCGAATTCTCCGCCTGCGTATCTGCCGGGCTTGGAAACGGATTTGAGGATGGTGCTGTTAGGGGCTTTTTTGGAAGCGGAAATCATAGTGTAAAAACCTTTCTTTGGGGATTCAGAAAAAGCGGCTGATATGAAGGGTGTGACGGTTGATGGAAAGGTGCGTTACCAAATAGAAAAACAGGATAAAGACACCGTGATAGACCGCCACGGAGAGAGGCGTGAGAATATTGATCTCGGGGAAGAGGGCAAAGATTGCCGAAAGCAGGATCCCAAGTCCCAACGAGAACCATTGCAAGCGCATTCCAAAGCGCTTGGATTCTCTTACGCAGTATGCCGCGTGCAAGGGGTAAACGATGGCATGCTTATCGCCAACGGCAACCGCACCCGTGTCGCATTCTCGTAGGAGCGTGTCCTTTTCGTAACGCCCCGGCTTGATCACACGAATGGGATTTTTTGCCGAGGGACGGCTGATCTGCATAAACCCGTCGTTAAGAGAAGGATCGTAGGATTCGATCGCCACCGAGGTGTTGACCAAGGCAAGATCGTCGCACAGTGACAGGAAGGAAAGCTTTTCGGTATATTCAACCTCGTAGGTGAATTTCAAAATGCCGTCAATGGCGATGTAGATAGTTGCTGTGTTTTTGGTGCGTCGAAGCGCGCGCCCCGTGTTGTCGCGCGGAATACGGATATTGCTTTTTTGAAGGTAATCCGCACTGCCTGCGATGATGCGTGTCTCATTGTCGGCAAGTGCCTCAACCCCTCTGTCAGAAATGCGTACAAAGGTGATTTCAGGGTCTTCGCCGACGACACCAATGGTTTTTCCAAGTCCGTCAAGCGTGCCGCCAAGACTGCGGAAGAGGGCACCTGCCAGCTTCATATCCCGTCGAAGGTCGTCGCTGTCCTCCACAAAGATCTCGGCGCGCTTTTCGGCACTGTAAAGATCGGTATCGTCAAAAATTACGGTTTTTGGGTCGGAAAATTCGTTGACAGATTCATTTCCCAAAAGCACGCAGTTGTGCGCGACCAGTATTTTGTTGGCTCTGTAAAGCGGATAGAAAAAGCTGAACATCGCTGTGGCGGGTGCAGAAATAAAAAGTGTTGTAACAAAGCAAGAAAATGCGTAGGAGACGGAAGGGTATGCGATCGCGCCGATAAACCCTACGATCACCGAAAAGCCCGCGCAAAGGCAAATCAGATATTGAAAGGGCAGATGTGCCGTTTCGGTGGTGTTAAAGCGTCTGAAAAATCCGGTGACGTGCGTGGCACGGCGAACGCGGTAAAAGCTTTTTCCCTCATCGTCGTTGATGATCTTGATGAGCTTGCTTTCGCGGCGGAGCTTTTTCTTTCGTGGCTGTGCGGGCTCAAGCACGGTCTTTTCCTCATCGCTTGCAAGAAGCTGAAGCGCTTGCATCTCTTGGCGCAGGCGCAGCACGTCGCATAGAGCAAGCACGACGAGAAGCGATGCCGTCAGCATGTTGACGTGCAACACCTTCCCCCAAAGAAATAGGGTGAAAAGGTCGTATAAAAGAACCAATACGAGCGTGGTGGCAGGCACAGAGTAAGGGGTTGGTGCCGCCTTTAGAAAGCTGCGAAGCCCCGCATTGAGCTGCTTATAAGAGAGTGCTGCCACTGCGAGAAGAAGCAGCAGCGAAAGGATGGGAATAAGGAGAGGGGAGGCGAGTGTCAGAGGGAGAAGTACCTCCCCCGAAAGCGAGGGATAGTCGAGAAACAAAAGCAGAACGGCGGTGATCGCCGTCAGTACCGTGCGGAAAATAAGGATCGTACGGTCGTGCAGATATCTTGCAATGACCGAGGGGAGCGTTTCGGTATTGACGGTCTCGCTTCCGCTGTAACCAAAGGAGGTTCGGTAGTGCTTATAGTTTGGCTGACAGTAGCGCTTTTGGTAATCGGCTCTCAGCTTTTTCAGATCCTCGTAGCCTACGATGCGCCCAAGCTCGTCGTCATATCCAAGCTCAAAGATCAGAATAATATCATCGTCCGAAAGTCCGTGCTTTTTGCGGATCCATTCGATCTCTCCCGCCTTTTGCTCGGCTTCCAGCTCCTTTTTCTTCTTTAAACGGTAAAAAAGGCTGGGTGCTTTGTTTTTTTCGGTGGTAAGAATATCGGGCGGCGCGTCGGTGGGGATCTCCACAAACGCATCGCGGTCAAGTGCCTCTTCTTCTTCGGCGGTTGCCGTTTGCGCTTGTGCCTTGGGTTCCCAGCTTGGGAAACGGGGCGTTGGCTTTTGTGCTTCGTCGTAAGCCCTTTTGGCACGCTCTTTCTCTTCGCGCGCAAGCTCTGCATCCAGCTCGGAAAGCGTGGGAAGCTCCTCTAAAAAGGGATCGATCGATCCCGGCTCCGTCGACGTTTTGTTGTGTTTTGCGTCTTTGGTAAGCAGAGTTGCGTTTTTTGCTCCCGAGGGATTTTGTTCTTTCATGTCGTGCTCCTTTCCGGCAAATTCAAAGGAAAAAATTACTTTGTGTGATGACGGTGCGCCGCCTCGTAAAGAAGGATCGCCGCCGCCGTGGAAACGTTAAAGGAATTGACCTTGCCGTACATCGGGATCGAAATTACAGTGTCACAGGTCTTTTTTACAATTTGAGAAACACCGTTCCCCTCGCTCCCCAGCACCAAAGCGCAAGGCCCCGAGAGATCGGTGGTATAAAGGCTCTCGCCGCCTGCCTCCGCCGCATAGGTCCAAATGCCTTTTTGCTTGAGCTCTTCAACGGTAGAAGCGATGTTTGAGACCTTTGCCACCGCCATATGCTCGATCGCTCCCGCCGATGCCTTGGTCACAAGGGGATTGAGCCCCACAGCACGCCTTTTTGGAATGATGATCCCATGCGCGCCGCAGCATTCGGCACAGCGAATGATGGCACCGAGGTTATAAGGATCGGTGATCCCGTCGCAAACAACGATCAAAGGCGCCTCGCCTCGTTCCTTGGCAATGGCAAGAATGTCCTCTACGGTGCAATATTCCTTTTCGGCGGCGTAAGCGATCACGCCTTGATGGGGGGCAAAGCCGGCAATGGCATCCAGCTTTTGCTTTTCGGTTTCAATGACGGGAATTCCGCGTTCGATCGCCTGAGCGACCAAAACGGTGATCGAGCCCGTGCGCTCGCCTCTTTGTACCAACAGCTTGTCCACGTCACGGTCACTCTTAAGAAGCTCGCGAACAGCGTTTCTGCCGATGACCGCACCGTTTTCATAGTCGCCGTGAATCCCCCCCTGTTCCCACGTCTCATTGCTTGCCTCGGATTGGGTGGGAGCAGGGCGGCGCTCGGCGCGGCGCGTATTAGCGTGTGCATCCTTGCGGGGCGAATTTTTATATGTATGATCTTTTTTTCTGTTTTCCATAAAACGGTCATTCCTTTCCGTAACGGTTGTCGGTTGATATAGTATACTTACATCTATTGTAACATAAAAAAGCGTTTTTGTATAGACTGTTTTTTAAAAAAGATGACCGATTTCGGATATTTCCATCGACGAAAAGTGACAGCGGGGGTGCAAAAAAGAAAAATATGGAAGAGGTTCCCGTTGCAGTCTCTTTTTTCACACAAAAGGAATTGACAAAATGCGATGGAAGTGATATACTCTTGTAGGTGACACTATAAAAAAGGATGATGATGATGCAACACTATAAAATTGTTTCTGCCGATCTTGATATGACACTTCTTTCCTCGGATATGACCCTCAGCCCCGAAAATGAAGAGGCGATCCGCGTCTTTCGTGAAAAGGGGATCCACTTTGTTCCCAATACGGGGCGTACGTTTTCCGAAATTCCTTTGCAGATCAGGAAGAGCCCCGACATCCGTTACGTGATCTATTCCGACGGTGCCGCGATCTACGATAAAGAAACCGACAGCACGGAGGGGGCGTATATTCCGCAAGAACTCTACCGTTCCATTCTTCGGCTTTTGGGTGAGTACGAAACGCTTTCCACCGTGCGGACAGGGGGCGTTTCCTATGCGGATGACGAACAGTTTAACGAGGAGTGCATGACCTGCCATCAGGTAGGGAAATATTACCGAGATCACCTTTTTCAAACCAACGTTCCCGTGAAAAATTTTAATGACTTTTGTCAAAGCGCCGAGGACGTTGAAATGATCTGTACCTTTTTTAAGGATGACGAAGAATGTCGGGATTTTTGCGCGCGGCTTGAAGAGCTGGGCGGCGTGACGATCGTTTCCTCAATTCCTCACAATATCGAGATCCTTTCTGAAAATGCGGGGAAGGGAAAAGCAATGTTGCGCCTTGCCGAACGTCTTGGGATCACGCAGGAGGAGACCCTTTCCGTCGGTGACAGTAAAAACGACGTTGATATGATTCGTGCGGCAGGACTTGGCATTGCGATGAAAAACGCGTGGGAAGAACTAAAGGAAGAGGCGGACACCGTTGCGGAGTGCACCAACGACGGGCACGTTGCCAAATACCTTTTGGAAAAATATTTTGATGTGTGAAAAAATCAAAAAATATTTCCAAAAAAGGCTTGACAAAATCAAACGGTTGTGGTATGATATACAGGTCGGCACGGAGAGATGGCTGAGCTGGTCTAAGGCGCACGACTGGAAATCGTGTTTAGGCTAATACCCTAACGAGGGTTCGAATCCCTCTCTCTCCGCCACACAAAGGCACCCAATAGG
>JAZNEQ010000105.1:0-2969 GCA_045588715.1 Eubacteriales bacterium
CGTCAGAGAAGCTGCAAGAAAAAAGGCACAGGAGGATTTCGGACTTGCCGACGATCGCCTTTTTGAGGATTATCGCGCACTGATTGACAGCGGTCTTTGTGAGATGGTGGATATCTGTACCCCCAACAGCCTCCACTGCGAGCAGGCAAAATACGCGCTCAACGCAGGTCTTGCGGTCAGCATGGAGAAGCCCGCGGGCGTGAACAGCCGCGAGGGCGAGGAGGTGCGGCTCTGGGCAGAGGAAAAGGGGCTTCCCGTATTTATTTGCTTTACCTGGCGTCACATGCCCACCACACGTTTTTTGAAGGACGTGATCGATTCCGGAGCTGTGGGAAAGGTGTATCATTGTTACATCAAGTGCATTAAGGAAAGCGGACTTTGGGAGGGCAGACGTCTTGAGTGGCGTTTTGATGAGAAATACGCGGGCACGGGCGTGCTTTGCGACCTTGGCTCCCACATGATCGACTTCCTCGGTTGGATGAACGAGCGCATCGTAGGTCTCAGCGCAAACAGAGGCGTCTTTATCAAGGAGCGTCAGAAGCTTGATTCCGACGAATGGGCACCTGTTACCACCGACGACTATGCCAATATCTTGGCTGATCTTTCCAGCGGCGCAACTGCCAATATCGAGCTTTCTCGCTGCGCAAAGACCGAGGATCAGCTTGTAGAGTTCATTGTTTACGGTGAGAAGGGCTATATCCGCTTCTGCAACTACGTGGGCGAGGGACTTGAGATCTGCTACGGCGATAAGGAAACGATCGCCAAGGGTAAGGTAAGAGTACCCACCCCCGAAAAGTACGGTACTCCCGGTGAGATCTACCAGTCGCAGTCCTTTGTCGATATGGCAAACGGGAAGACGGACAACTTTACCTCTACCATCGACGATGGACTCGAGGCACAGCTCGTGATCGACGCGGCGATCCTTTCGGATAAGGAAAAGCGCTACGTGACGATCGAAGAGGTCAGGAGCGCGTTAAAATGAAGCACAAGCTGGGTGTGATCGGCTATGGCAACATGGGCTCGTGGCATTGCGAGAACGTAAGAGACCGCATCAAAGATCTTGACGTTGCCCTGGTTTATGACATTGACGAAAAAAGACGTGCGTTGGCAAGAGAGAACGGCTTTTTCGTGTGTGATACGGAAGAGGAGTTTTTTAACGGAGACGTAGATCTTGTTTTGGTTGCTACGCCGAACAGCTATCACAAAAACCATTGCATCGCGGCAATGGAGCACGGAAAAAACGTGATCAGCGAAAAGCCTCCGTGCCTCGATTGCGAGGAGCTGGAGGAGGTCATTGCGGCATCGGAACGCACGGGAAAGCTTTATACCGTACACCACAACCGCCGTTTTGACGTAGATTATGCGCTGATCAAAAAGCTGGTTCACTCCGACGTTTTGGGCAAACCTTTTTATCTTCACTCGCGCCTGTACGGGAACCGCGGTTTTGCAAACGCAGGCTGGAAGAGCCTTTACGAGGCGGGTGGAGGTCTCCTTTACGACTGGGGGATCCACATGATCGACCAGATCCTTTACCTTTATGAAGGCGATCGCCCGATTTGGGTATCCGCACAGCTGCAAAAGGTGCGCATGACGACGGTGGATGACGTATGCCGTGTGACGATTGGATTTGAAAGCGGAATGACCGCGCATTTTGTGGCGGATCTGTGGTGCTACGTGCCCGAAGCGCGGTGGCACCTTGAGGGGAGCGACGGTACTGCCATCATTGATAAGTGGTTTGGTAAGGAGGGAAAGATCATCCGCGCCAAAAACCAGAACATCAGCTGGCACGAGGGCTGTATTTATACCCCCAACGGAATGTCCACAAGCCTGTGGCCGCGAGCGACCCAGGATCTTGAGGAGCTGCCTCTGCCTACCCTTGAGGAGGAGCCCAGATGGGAGACCTTTTACGAAAACGTGCTTGCCGCGATCGAGGGACGCGAACCGCAAATCGTCACGCACGCGCAGATCAGAAACAATATGAAGGTTTTAATGGCGGCGTTTGCGTCGGCAAGAACCAACCAAACGGTCAAAATATAAGGGGGAAAACGCATGAAATTCGGTACGTTTTTTAGACTCAAGGATATTGGGGAGGTTGAGCTCGGATTTCGAAATTTAAAGGAAAACGGCTTTTCCTGCTGTCATTTCGTTTACAAGCCCGAGCAATATACCGAATCGGATGCCGCCCTCATCAAGGCCGCGGCAGAGCGGTACGGCATTGAAATTTCCGCACTGTTTGCGGGATTTCGGGACACGCACACACGGTGGAATTTTTCCTCCGATTTTCTGGATGCGGGCATCAACAGCCCGAAATACGGAAAAGAGCGAATTGCGTATTTAAAAGAGGCGGCTCGCTTTTGCACGTGGGTAGGAACCGAAAATATGCTGATCCATGCGGGCTTTGTTGCCAACAACCCCTATGCCGAGGAATATCGCGTGATGGTTGACTTGGTCAAGGAGCTTGCCGTGTACTTAAAGGATCTGGGGCTGAATCTACTCCTTGAATCGGGAGGGGAGAGCCCGATCGTGCTCAAGCGACTGATCGAGGACGTCGGCACGGGAAATGTTTTTTCCAATCTCGATACCGCAAACCTCATTATGTACGGTCTCGGAAATCCCACGGATGCGGCGTACACGCTGGGCTCCTATATCAAAAGCGTGCACATCAAGGACGGGCTGCCGCCCGTCACACCGGGGGAGCTTGGCAAGGAGAGCGAATTTGGGGAGGGCTTTGTCGATTTTCCTCGCGTGCTTTCCGTTTTGAAGGGGAACGGCTTTGAGGGACCCTATATCATCGAGCGCGAGATCTCGGATGCGGCTTCTGAAATTCAGATCGCTCAGACTTTGCAAAGCATCAAGAAAATGGTATTATAAAGTAAAAAGGGAGATATAACTATGATTTTTCCAACACCCAAAAAAGAGGTTTATCTGGACGGTGTGTATAAGCTTTGCACGTATTTTGACACCGTGGA
>JAZNEQ010000106.1:0-24791 GCA_045588715.1 Eubacteriales bacterium
GCCGCCGTAGAGGAAGCCTTTGCGGCGTTCCGCCTTTTCTTCGTGCTTTTCCACTTCTTCGCGGCTGAGCGGCGTATCCCGCTCGACAAAGATCATCTCATTGTCGGTCTTATCCAGCTCCTCGGTCTTGATCAGCAGTTCCTCGTATAGTTTTTCACCGGGACGCAGACCGATCTCCTTGATCTCAATATCCACGTCGGGGGTCAGACCGCATAAGCGGATCATATTTACGGCAAGGTCATAGATATGTACGGGCTTGCCCATATCCAAAACGAACAGCTCACCCTTTTTCGCCATAGCCCCTGCCTGCATGACAAGCTGGCTTGCCTCGGGAATGGTCATAAAGTAACGAATAATGCGCTTATCCGTAATGGTAACGGGACCGCCCTCGGAGATCTGACGGCGGAACAGCGGAATGACCGAGCCGTTGGAGCCGAGCACGTTTCCAAAGCGCACGGCGGCAAAATCGGTCTTGCTGTCCGTTCGGCATTGAACGATCATTTCACACATCCGCTTGGAGGCACCCATCACGTTGGTAGGATTGACCGCCTTATCGGTAGAGATCAAAATAAACTTTTCAACCTTGTACTTCTCTGCCATATCCGCGGTATTGTAGGTCCCCAAAACGTTGTTTTTGATTGCCTCCCCACCGCAATGCTCCATAAGGGGCACGTGCTTATGCGCGGCGGCATGGAATACGATTTGAGGACGGTAGGTGCTAAACACCGCTTCCAAGCGCTTTCTGTCACGCACCGAACCGATCTCCACCGAAAGCTTAAGCTCCGTTCCGTGGCGGCGCACAAGCTCCTGCTGGATCTCGTAGGCGTTGTTTTCGTAAATATCAAAAATAATAAGGTGTGCGGGTGCGCACTTGGCGATCTGTCTGGAAAGCTCGCTTCCGATCGAGCCGCCGCCCCCCGTAATCAGCACGGTCTTTCCGCGGTAATAATAGGACGCCGCCGTATTGTTGATGGAAAGCGACTGACGAAACAAAAGATCCTCGATGGAAAAATCGTGAAGCACGCCGCGCTTTGCGTTTTGAGGCTCTTGAACACCCGCCTCTTGAAGCGGAAGCTCGTAAACCTTGATCTTACAGGAGGTCTTGCTGTATTTCTCGTATAAATTGCTTGCAAGATCGCTGTCAAGATTGGTAACGGCAATAAAGATCTCTTTGATCTCTTGGTTTTTGATAACGTCAATGACCTCGTCGTTTTCGGCATAGACCTTAAGACCCAAGATACGGCTGCCGACCTTGGTGGTATCGCGGTCAATGAAAAACAACGGCTTATAGTTTGATTTTTTGTTGCACAAAAGCTCGTTTGCCAAAAGGACGCCGATCTGCCCCGCTCCCACAATAGCAACGGGAATGCGGTGCCCTTCTCCCTCCTGATTGTGGCGGCGCTTGTGCAAAAGACGGTAAGCAAAGCGCGAGCCGAGGGTAAGGAGAGAGGTAACGGACGCCGGGATCAACAGATCCCAAAAGCTTGTATAGGTGGTGCAAAGAAGGGTAACGAGTACTGTCAAGGCACCGCCCAAGGCATCGGAGATCAAAATTTTTGCGTAAACACCGGTACCGGCATATCTCCAAACGCTGAGGTAAATTTTGAAAAGGAGCCTGAAAATGAGCATGGCGAAGAACAGGATCACACAGTTGGTAAGATAGACTGTCGGCTTTGTAGGCTCTATTTTTCCAAGCTGTAAGACCAAAAAATAATACACGGCACAGGTTGCCGCAAAGCAGAACAGATCAAAGAAAAGCAAAATGGCTTTTCTTGAAATATTCATCTCAGATCTTTTGAATGACATGAAAACACTGTATCCCTTTCTTTTTTATGGGGTTTACTCATTTATTATACACTTTGATTTTGGCTTTGTCAATACAAATACGGAAATCAAAACGCCAAAGAACCTGTTTTTCTCGTCTTTTTTTATGCAAAACGGACAAGATAAAACAAAAACATCACAAAAAAATTATCTTTCTTTCATAATTGACAATTCTTTTTCCGTATTTTATAATTAGCTGTACTCAAGGTACACCCGCCAAGGAGGCGCTCTCGGCATTGCCTTGGAATACGTCATTTACGTGCCCTCGCCCCCGCCGTCACGGCTTTGAACCCACTCAATTGATAAAAAAGGAATTGGTATGAAAAAAAGAAAATTCGCGCTCCTTCTTCTGTTCGTTTTACTGCTCCTCCCCGCCGCTTCCTGTGCGCAAAGCTACGAAACCTTGTGCGAGATCACAAAGGAGGATACAACTTACGCACTTTTGGGAGTGGGAGATACTCCAAAAAAAATCTCGGTGATCCGCGGCGGGTACGTTATCCGCAGTCTTGACGTCCACCCCGACGCATCGGTCGGAAACGAGAACGGATGCTACGGCTTTTACGTTGAAGACGCGAACTTTGACGGCATGAACGATCTGATCCTCGCAATTAAAAAAGACGGAGAGGTATCTACCTACGACGTTTATCTCGCAGGAGGCGACGGCAACGATTTTTCGCGCTCCCATCAGCTTTCCTCACTAAAAAACATTCGCGTCAGACCCGAATATCAAGCGGTTTTCGGCTTTGATCAAACAAAAACAGACGAGGGAGGCGGTCACTATTCGCTTACAGACAAGGCGACCAAGTACGTTTGGGTCGGGGGCAAACTGCGCCCTGACGTTTACGCCGCCCTCACCTATTACTCAAAGGCAGATCTTTATTGCTACTCCACCGCAGTCTACGACGCATCTGCGGGAGCGTTTGATCCTCCCAAGGATCGGTGGCTTACCCCCGAGGAATACAAAACGACCGACTTCGATTTTCTTTATTATTACAAAGCGAAAGTCAACACAACCAAATAAAAAACGCGGAACGCTTCCCCCACAAAAAAGAAGCGTTCCGCATTTTTGATTTTTTCGAGACTCAACGGTCAGATCAGAAGATACTTTACGCCAACAAGCGAATCGGCGGCATCGGCAACCGGGCTTCCCGACAAAGGATTGCCCTCGCTCAAATGCGCAACGGGGACACGGTATCTCTTGGCAACGCTCCAAAGCGTATCTGTCCCGGAAGGAAAACACACGGTGTACGCATGATCCTCTTCCGCGCTCCCGCGTTCAAAGCTCCCTTCGGAAAACGTCTCCACACAGCTTTCTTTGCGGGTTACGATACCGACGGCAAGCTCGGCGTCAATGCTCATCCGCTCTCCGTCCTCCCGCGCACGGCAGGAGATCACCGTAACGTCAACGTCACTGTCCGAATGTGCCTCTGCTGTGCCATCGGCGATGTATCGGAACGGAAGCTCGAATTCCTGCGCCGAATACTCATCCTCCAAGCGTGCCAGGCACAGGCATCTGCATTTTCCGTAAAGCACGAGTCTCCCACCCTCGTTTTCAAGAGAGGTAACGGAAGGGATCAAAGAGATGTCCGCCACGCTCTGCCCACGGCGCAGTCCCGCCTCCTCCAAGGAGAGCGTGGTGTTGAGCGAGAAATTACCGCTTATACATCTGCCGGCCGTTTGATAAACAAGCGGCAAACAATGCGCGTCTCCCTCACCGCCGATCAAATATACGTCCTTGGTATAGGGAACGGTCACGTTTCGCATCGCGAGTGCCTGCAAACGCAATGCCACCTCACAAAGGATCCTTCCATCCTCAACCGACACAGCGACGTCGGTGCAAACACCCCGTGCTATGGCAGAGCAGTTGACCTCTGCCCCCTCGGTCGTAACGCTGCTTGTAAAGGGGATCCGTCTCCATTGCACAAAAGGCGCATCCGTCGTTCCCTCGTTGGTACAAAGCAGCTTTAATGCCACCTCGCCGCGACAATTAACACAGCCACTCCCTGCCACGGCTTCATTGACGTATGCCTGTGCCTCTGCCGAGATTACACGCAGATCCCCTCCTCCGTCGTTTAAGATCTCGTCTCCCAAATGAAGCACCTCGCCGCTTCCCGCAAAGGTTTCAAGGCTTTCAAAGCTTCCAACCAACCGTTCCAGATCTCTTCCCTCGGCACCGTTGACCGTTTCCCCGATCATTCGCGTCCCCCAAAAGCGCACACGCGAACGCAGCCGACACTTCACGCAAAGGCGACGGGGTCCCGTTACACGCGCGACGGGCGTTTCTGGAACGCTCTCAACGTCACAGATCAACCCTTCGGCGATCTCAACGTCCGAGGGCAGCTCTAACGGAACGGTAAAGCGGTATTCCCCAACCTGTGCCGAGCAGTAAAGATCCCCGTCGTTCCCGGCGTACAGAATACTGTATTCCACGCTTCCCGAAAACTCACCGCTCCCCGCACCGATATATTTGTCCGCGGGAGAAACAACGGCACGCACGCCAAGCAAGCGTTTGATCTCGGGTTGATAATCGGGAAGAGAAAAATCGGAGGAAAGCTCGGTCACCGGCTTTTTGTCCAAGAGTAACGATTGGAGGCGAACCCCTCCCCGTTCCATAGCTTTTGAGTTGTCCATACATTTCGCTCCTTTTCTTTTTTGGTACAATCTATGCACAAAGCGTGGATTTTATGAAGCAAAAAAACAGCTCCAAACGATTTTACCGTTTGGAGCTGTTTTTTTACGTTTTTTTATTTCAATTCACCGAGATAATACTTTTTCTTACCGCGGCGAATGACGATATACTTACCGCCAAGCGCGTTTTCGGCGTTGATCTGTACGTCGATATTGGCAATGGGCTCGCCGTTGAGGGTAAGAGAGCCGTTGGAGATAAATTCGCGCGCCTCACGCTTGGAGGAGCAGATCCCCGCACCAACCAGCACGTCCATTACGGCACCGCCCTCGGTCTCAAAGTGCGGAACGTCCTTAAGTCCTGCCAAAAGATCGTTTGTGGGGATCTCGCGGATCTTGCCCGCAAAAAGAAGCTCGCTGATGTGAACAGCCGATTCGTAAGCGCCCTCGCCATGAAGGTCGCGTAAGATCTCCTCGGCAAGCTTCTTTTGAGCCAATCTCTTTTCGGGAGCCGCGTTGTGCTCTTGTTCGATCGCCTCGATCTCCTCCTTGGTAAGGAAGGTCAGTCTCTTCAAATATTCGATGACCATGCTATCCTCGGAGTTAAGAAGGAACTGATAAAGCTGATAGGAGCTGGTCTTGCTCTTATCCAGCCATACGGCATTCCCCTCGCTCTTACCAAACTTGTTGCCGTGGGAATCGGTGACAAGCGGCATCGTCATAGCATAGACCTCGTCGCCCGTGGTCTTTCTGATCAGCTCGATACCCGTGGTAATATTGCCCCACTGGTCAGAGCCCGCAACCTGCAGATCGACGCCGCGCGTTTCGTGCAGATACTTAAAATCAAGCCCCTGGATCAGCATATAGGAAAATTCCGCATAAGAGATCCCGCTCTCCATCTGACGGCGGATGAGATCCTTGCTAAGCATATAGCCAACGTTGATATATTTCCCGTAATCACGGAAGAAATCAATGATATTGAGATCCTTTACCCAATCGTAGTTGTTAACGACCTCGTAGGGGAAGATCTTTTGAAGCTGTGCCTTAAGGCAACCGTAGTTGTGGAAGACCTCGTCCTTGTCCGAGAGCTTACGCTCGACCGTTCCGCGCGGGTCGCCGATGAGTGCCGTTGCCATCCCCACCAAAAGCAAGGGGGTGTGTCCCGCCGCCGCCAGACGGCGCGTGATCAGGAAGGACGAATAGTGTCCCAGATGCAGACTGTCCGCCGTGGGGTCGGTGCCAATGTAAAAGGTCATTCCGCCCGCGTTGAGCTTATCGATCAGATCGGGGCTGGAGATATCCTGGATCAAGCCTCTCCATTTAAGATCCTCATAAAGTGTCATTGTGATATATCCTCCGTGTTCAAGTACGTTTATATATTACAGATTATTGTATCATAAAAAAACGCTTTCGTCAATAATAAAATCGTTTTTTTACAAAAGCTTTTCTTTGAAAACGGATCATTTGAAAAAAACCTTAAAAAATCTATTTACTTTCCTCCCTTTTTATGTTACAATGGTGCTGTATAAAGGAAAAGGAGGCGCCTATGGAAACCAATCATTCTAAAGAACTGCTGGAATATCTGTGCCAAGGAATCCTTACCCTACAGACCCCCGAGGAGTGCCGTTACTTTTTGGAGGATCTGTGCACCCCCTCCGAGCTTGCCGAAATGTCTCGCAGGCTCCATGCGGCAAAAATGCTTCAAAACAACCGTATCTATGCCGACATTGCCGAGGAAACGGGGCTTTCCACCGCAACCATCAGCCGTGTCAACCGTTGCTTGAAATACGGGAGTGAAGGCTACGTCACCGTTCTTGAGCGACTTGACAGAAAGGCAAAGCGAGGATGAGTACCGAAGAAAAATATACGGGCTACGAGGCGGCACTTTCCCACGTTTACGATAAGCTGAATCAAGAGATTGACTACTCCGCATGGGCAGATTTTATAGAGGCATGCTTTGCGCGCTTTCTCCCCTCTCGCCCGTCGCTGGTTTTAGACCTTGCCTGCGGCACGGGGAGCATGACCATTGAGCTTGCACGTCGCTCCTATGACATGATCGGCATTGACGGCAGTGAAAACATGCTCTCAGAAGCGTTTTTACGTGCTGAGAATACCCCCGGGATCCTTTGGCTTTGCCAGGATATGCGCACCTTTGAGCTTTACGGCACGGTGGGTGCCGTTACCTGTTGTCTTGACAGCCTTAACTACCTTGTCTGTGAGAACGATCTTCTCAAATGCTTTTCTGCCGTCCACAATTATTTAGACCCCGACGGACTGTTTGTGTTTGATATGAACACCCCCTATAAGTTTGCCACCGTTTACGCCAATCAGGCATACGTTCTTGAGGATGAGCTTGTATACGACGAGGGCACCGAGGACGAGGAACGCATTCCCATCTTTTGCGGCTGGCAAAATACCTACCACGAGGACAGTGGCATTTGCGAGTTCGATCTTTCTATTTTTGAAGGACTTGGAGACGGGAACTACCGCCGCTCCGACGAGCACCAGGAGGAAAAATGCTATTCCCTTTCCACGGTGCGTGCACTTTTGGAAAAGGCAGGCTTTGAGCTCCTTGGCATCTTTTCCGATTTTGCGTTCACTCCCCCCGACGAAAAAACCGAGCGCTGGTATTTTGCCGCGCGCGCTATCAAAAAATAAAACCGTATAAAAAAGGATACACCGTTATGCCATCTACTATTTTACGCGCAATGACGAGCGACGGTAGCGCACGGATCCACGTCATCCGCTCCACCGAGATCGTTAACGAGGCGATCCGAATCCACAAAACCACCCCTACCGCATCCGCAACGCTTGGGCGACTTTTGACCGTGACCTCTATGATGGGGTGCATGCTTGGTGAAAAAAATGACACCATCACCGTCTCCCTCAAAGGGAACGGACCTGCGGGCACCGTACTTGCCGTTTCGGACTATCTCGGCAACGTACGCGGCTACATTCAAAACCCTGCGGTCGACCTCCCCTTAAAATCCAATGGGAAATTAGACGTCGGCGGCGCTGTCGGCGCAGGATTTCTCAACATTATAAGAGACCTTGGCGCGGCGGAGCCGTACAACGGCTCTATCGAGCTTGTCAGCGGCGAGATCGCCGAGGACATTGCCGCCTACTACGCGCAAAGCGAGCAGGTCCCCACCGTATGCGCCTTGGGGGTTTTGATCGATACCGATCGCACCTGCCGTGCCGCCGGCGGTATTCTGTTGCAGCTTTTGCCCTTTGCCGACCCCGCTACGGTCGATCTCATCGAACGCAACGTAAAGGATCTTTCCAACGTGTCGGGACTTTTTGATGCGGGCATGCATCTCGAGGACATTGCGGCGATCGCGCTCCGTGATATTCCGTTTGACGTGTTTGACGAATTGGACGTGGACTACGTTTGCAACTGCAGCCGCGAGCGCACCACGCGTGCCTTGATCACGCTTGGAAAGAAGGATCTCCTCTCTCTCATTGACGAACAGGTGGCAGAGGGGAAAGGAGAAACGCTTGAGGTCGCCTGCCGTTTTTGTGACAAAAAGCAGTATTACGTAAGAGACGACGTTGAAAAAATGTTTTGAGGAAGCGATATGAAAAAAAGATTTATATGGGATCACGATCTTCACATCCATTCCTTCCTTTCTTCCTGCTCGCGCGACCCCGAAGAGACCCCCGAAGCCATCCTTTCCTATGCCAAGGAAAACGGGCTTCAGGCAGTTGCCCTGACCGATCACTATTGGGACAGTGCCGTTCCCGGCGCCTCCTCCTGGTACGCGCCTCAAGGCTTTGAACACATTGCAGGCGCAAAGCCGCTTCCCTCTGACCCGTGCGTGCGTTTTTTCTTCGGGTGCGAAACCGATTTAAAAAAGGACCTTACCCTTGGTATCCCACAAGAGCGGTTTGACGATTTTGATTTTATCATCATCCCGACCACGCACCTTCATATGACCGATTTTACCATTGACGCCGGCGACACGGCATCGCTTGAGGCACGTGCGCGCCTTTGGGTAGAACGCCTGGAGGCGGTTCTTGCCATGGATCTTCCCTTTTATAAAATCGGACTTGCGCACCTTGCCTGCCGTCTGATCGCCCCCTCCTCACGCGAGGATTATCTTGCAGTTTTGGAAATGCTCCCCACCGCGCAGCTGGAGCGTCTTTTTGGAAGAGCCGCAAGTCTTGGAGTGGGCATTGAACTCAATGCTACCGACATGAGTTTTTCGGACGCGGAAGCCGACACGGTGTTGCGTATGTTCCGCATCGCAAAGCGCATGGGCTGTAAATTCTATTTGGGAAGCGACGCACATCACCCTGCTTATTTTAAAGAAACCAAAGGCATTTTTGAACGTGCCATCGATTATTTGGAGCTTTGCGAGAAGGATAAAATCCCCTTTTTGCAAAAAAACGCTTCAATCGTCAAGGAAACCTAACGTACCGTATGAAAGATCCATCACTACATTAAATGAAAAGGAGAAATTACCTATGTACCGTATCGGCATTGACCTGGGCGGAACCAACATCGCCGCAGGCATCGTAAACGAAGAATTTAAGATCGTCGCCAAGGACAGCACTCCCACCAACGTAGCATCCGGTGAAACGATCGCCAACGACATTGCCAATCTTTGCAAAAAGCTTTGCGCTGACAACGGCGTTGCACTTTCCGAAATTGCATCCCTTGGTATTGCATCCCCCGGGATCGTGGACGATGAAAGCGGCGAGGCGATCTACGCAAACAATCTTCCCTTCGACCATTTCCCCATTCTCCCCATGCTTCGCACTCTCCTCCCCATTCCCGAATTCCACATTGAAAACGACGCGAACGCGGCGGCTTGGGGAGAAGCAATTGCGGGTGCTGCAAAGGGCTCGAGATCCTCTCTTATGATCACCCTCGGAACGGGTGTCGGCGGCGGCATCATCGACGGCGGAAAGGTCTTTAAGGGCTTTAACTCGGCAGCGGGCGAGCTTGGTCACATTGTGATCGAGGTAGACGGCAAGCCCTGCTCCTGCGGCAGACGCGGCTGTTGGGAAGCATATTCCTCCGCTACAGGGCTTATCAACATGACCAAAGAAAAGCTTGAGGAATGCAAGGCTTCGGGCAGAAAGACCGCAATGACCGAAATTGCCGAAAAGGCAGGCAAGGTCAACGGCCGTACCGCTTTCGACGGCAAGCGCCTGGGCGACGAGGCAGCGAGCGAGGTAGTCGACAAGTACATCAAATATCTTGCCAGCGGTCTTGCCAGCATGATCAACATCTTCCAGCCCGAGGTCGTTTCCATCGGCGGCGGCATTTCCAACGAGGGACAGTATTTGCTGGATCTTGTGGTTCCTCAAGTCTACTCCCAGATCTACGGCAAGGGTGTGGTCCCCACTCCCGATATCCGCATTGCAACGCTTCGCAACGATGCGGGCATTATTGGAGCTGCCGTTCTCGGACTGTAAGAATACTATTAAAAAAGGATCGCAAAAAAATTGCGATCTTTTTTTAAAAAACTGTTGACAAGTCCTTTTTTATATGGTATACTCTTATTGATATTAGATATCAATAAGGAGAATCCTATGAAAAGGCGATCAACCAAGCAACGGGAATGCGTCTACCAAGCCTTGACGTCGCTTTATCATCCAACCGCGGACGAGGTGTACGAAAGGATCTGCCGCGACTTTCCCGGCATTGGGCGCGCTACCGTTTTTCGCAATCTTTCCATCCTTGCCGAGGAGGGGCGGGCGATCAAGCTCTTCTTTTCCGACGAGGTTGCAAGATACGACCCCAACGTTGACGGGCACCACCACTTTATGTGCCGTGCATGTCAAAAAATTGTAGATCTTCCCGTCAAGGAAAAGCTTCCCTTGCCCGAAAGCGATGAATTCACGGCGGATACGCAAGCCATTCATTTTTACGGACTGTGTCGCAAATGCAGAGACACGTCCCCCAATCAAGGTTCCCAAAATTAAAAATATATACAACGTAAAAGGAGAAACAGTTATGAAAAAGTACAGATGCCTGATGTGCGGCGAGGTTTTTGAGGTTGCCGAGGGTGTTGAGCCCGTTTGCCCCAAGTGTGGACTGAAGGGAAAGAAGCTTGAACAGATCGTAGAAGCTCCCAAGGCAAACAAGTATGCCGGCACACAAACCGAAAAGAATCTTGAGGCTGCCTTTGCGGGCGAATCCCAGGCAAGAAACAAATACACCTATTTTGCTTCGGTTGCAAAGAAGGAGGGCTACGAGCAGATCTCTTCCCTCTTCCTCAAGACTGCCGACAACGAAAAAGAGCACGCAAAGATGTGGTTTAAGGAGCTGAACGGTCTTGGTGACACCGCGCACAACCTTGCAGCGGCCGCAGAGGGCGAAAACTACGAGTGGACCGACATGTACGATGGCTTTGCACAAACCGCCGAAGAAGAAGGATTTACCGAGCTTGCCGCAAAGTTCCGTCTTGTTGCAGCCATTGAGAAAAAGCACGAGGAAAGATACCGCGCGCTTCTCAAAAACGTAGAGACTGCCGCTGTCTTTGCCAAGAGCGAGGTCAAGGTTTGGGAGTGCCGCAACTGCGGTCACATCGTGGTAGGCACCAATGCTCCCGACGTATGCCCCACCTGTGCGCATCCTCAAAGCTACTTTGAGCTCCACGCCGAAAACTATTGATAAAACCACTAAAAAAAACAAGCGCAACGCCGTAGCGTGATACTCTTAACGGAGTATTCACGCTACAACTAAGTTTGCCCTGCGGGCAAGTGAAGTTTACTGCGTAAGTGAAGTTATCCTACAGATAGTGAAGTTTTGCCTTTGGCAAAGTGGGCAAACTTAACTTCACTCGTGCGATAGCGCGAACTTCACTGCAAAGCAACTTCACTTTTGCGATAGTAAAAACTTCACTAACAGAAAAAAGAGAGAACTTAGCAAAACTGCTTTGTTCTCTCTTTCTGATTGTTATAAGGGTTTGGGCTTAGCCATATTTGCTTTTGACCGGTCAAATGCGGTGCTTGCACTTTATTCGAAGTGAAAATTCTTCGTTAAGGACATCACCCTGCGGCGTTGCGCTTGTTTTTTTAGATGGTTTCGTCAGATTTAAGCAAGAAGTTTCAAGACGTCCCCTTTATCTTTGTTTGGAAAATCTGTTCAGCAATATATATCCCCCTATGAGAAGAAGGATGGAAGCAACGAGGACGGTATACATCGCCCACGTCTTGACCTCGGTGTCAAAGAAATAAAGGCGGCAGTCGATCGCGCTCCTCATTTGGTCAACGACCTCATGGGGGATCCCCTCCTCCTCAAGGGCTGACAGTGCCCCTTGCATGGCGTGATTGCGGACAAGCGCCGTACCGTAGGTACCCGGCAAAAAGGAGATGACGTGTCTTAGCCCCTCCCCAAAGGTGGAAATGGGCATGTACGCGCCGCAAATAAATCCGTAGCCCGAGCTTACAACGGTGCCCACCGCCGAGATCTGCCCTTGCGTGGAGAGGAAGAAATTGACAATAGAGGAAAGCGCGGTTCCAAACATTACCAAAAGGAAAATATCAAGCACCAAAAGCAGCACGTCGGCAAGGGAGAGATACCACCCGACCAACGCCACGTACCCAAGGCAAAGCCCAAGCGCCGCAAAGCAAATGATCAAAGTGGAGATCAGGGTTGCCGCGTAGTAGCCAATGGAAAGAACGACGGGGCGCACGGGAGAGATGCAAAGATCGTGCCGTGTTCCCAGCGCCTTATCCTGCACCATTAAAAAATTGGAGCAAAAGGCAACCGTAATGCAGGAGACGGCTAAGATCGAGGAGATCAGCTGCCCCCCTACCAGCCCTTCAATGATCTTTTCGGGGATCTCCACACCTGAGGGGAATCCCATGCGAAAGCTATCCCGATAGACGTCGGACAAGAAAAAGCCGTACAGGACCAACAGGATCGCGGGGGTGATCAGGGACGTAAAAAACATTCCCTTGTCACGAAAAAAGAGTTTTACGTTCCGCCGAATCAAAATAACAACCGTTTTCATATACAGTCCCTCAATTCTTTACAAAATCTTCTGCGGGCGTCTTTCCCGTCACGGTAAGAAAAACGTCGTCCATCTTCCCTTTTGTGATCTCGTAGTCCACAAAAAGCGCGGGGTTTCCAAGGATCAGCTCGGTGGCGGCACGTGTGGAGGGCACCGAAAAGCGATATCCGTCGCGGCATTTTTCAAACGGAACGCCCAGAGACGCGGCTTGCATCTCATCAATGCCGTAAACGGTAATAAAATCGCCCGTATAGGCATTTTTCAGTTCCAGCGGTGTACCTCTTGCCACGACCGTCCCCTGATCCAAAATAACGACGTGATCCGCGTCTGCCGCCTCCTCCATGTAATGCGTGGTCAACAGCACGGTCAGCCCCTCGCTCTTACGCAGATCGGAAATCACCTGCCAAAGCGTTTTTCTGGTTTGCGGGTCAAGCCCCGTGGTGGGCTCGTCAAGGATCAAAAGGCGTGGGCGGTGCAAAAGCGCGCGGGCGATATCAATGCGCCGCCGCTGCCCCCCCGAAAGCTTTCCAAGCGTTCGTTTTCCAAGCTCCTCAAAGTCAAGAAGGCGCGACAGCGCGGCATATCTTTCTTCAAACGCCTGCCCCGTGATCCCATAAAGCGCGGCACGGCTTTTCAGATTGTCACGTACCGACAGCGCGGCATCGAGCACCGAGCCTTGAAACACCACTCCGATCTCCCGTTTGATCTTGTACGGATGCTTTTCGATCTCCATTCCGTCGATCAACACGCGTCCCGCGTCCTTGGAGAGTTGTCCGCAAAGGATGTTGATGGTGGTGGATTTCCCGGCACCGTTAACGCCGAGAAAGGCAAACAGCTCTCCCTCGCTGACCTCAAAGCTGATATTGCGAACCGCCTTGACGCTTCCAAAGCTTTTGCTTAAATTTTGGATCTCGATCATGTTTTTCACAGATATCTCCTCCGTTTTTGTACGTTGTCTTTATTTTAACACCTTCCCGTCACGATTGCAAGCCTTTTTCGCCGTTCGGGACTTTTTTTAAAGCATGCGGTACAATACTTATAAAACGGCAAGCCGCAGGCGCCAAAGCGCCTGCGGCATCCTGATTGTTTTTATTCCTTACGATCCAATCATCGAGCGCCTACGTAAGAAGGGCTTGACTCAGCGGAATATGCGTTGACCGCATAGATGAGACCCGTAGTGGGATCGTAATCAAAGACGTGCCAAACGTTGCCCGACGAGGAGGTAGAAACCTCGTAGGTTGCAAGCAAAGCGTTGCCCGAATAGACCTGCACCGTAGCACCCGAATGCGCCATTGCGGTGCTGGAGGAATAATCTCTGTTCGAATAGTCGTGAACGTAGAATCCGATCATGGCACTCTGTCCGTCGGTATTGACGGTGGTGGTTTCGGGACCGAAGGAGGAGGTATCGTCAAGGTCCAGGTTTGCGATCCTCACGCCGCCCTCGTACGTGGTTTTTTGGCTGTAATATACGTGATAGTTGTATCCGCCGGGCGTCGTTCCACGCAGGTGCGAGTCAAGATCGCTGGGCGAGGATCCCCACTTCAAAACGATACGCAACGCGCCGTCTACCTCGGCAACGGGAGAAATCGCGAAGTTTTGCCGGGTAAGGTTGCTGTCATCAGCGTTTCCGTCCCAGTTGATCACACCCGCCTTAACGATGACGTAAGAGGTGATATAACCGTCCTTGGAAAGCTCGACGGTGTAATCCATGCTCTTAAGGATCGCGGTATCGCTGTTGCAGCTTTCGCTATAGCTGTATTGACCGTACTCATCGGTGGTCAAGGTAAGAACAGGCCGTCCTGTGGTAACGTTGTAGCCCTCGCGGAAGCTCATGGTAACGCCGGCAACTGCCCTATTATCCATTGCACTGGTGATGCTTCCGCCAACCGCACGGATCAACTCCGCGCCGTCAACGCCTTCTCTTTCCAGCTCAATGGTCAATTCGTAGGAATTGTTTCTTGCAAAGGTGTAGTAACCCTTGTATTCGCCATAGCCAAGCGGCGCCGTAACGGTCACCTCAAGAAGAACACCCGTCGGCATTAAAACGTTTTCGTAACCGTTTTCATCGCAGTAAACGTCGGCAACTTCAAATCTGCCGAACAGCTTCACTTGGATCCTTGCGCCCTCGATACGGCGGCCCGTCTCTGCGTCGACGACGGTCGTGGGAACCTCAATATTTCTCCAAAGGGTCTGGCTGTAATCGTCGGAGAGGGATTCGACGGTGATGCCCGCATTGTTAAACGCGGCTTTGATCGCTTCGAGCTTTGCGTCCTCCAAGCCCATATCCCTTGCCGCGGCAAGGAGCGCCATGCGATAATCGTAGAAGGTCGCATCGGTCGTCAGATAGTTCCACGCTCTGTAGAGAAGCGTGGTCAGCTCTTCGATATCATTGATGCCGTTTTGGTACATCTGGTAAACGGCATGAGAGACCACGGTGGAATTGTGATGCGCGAAGGAGGAATTCATGCTTGCCAGCATTGCGGGCGTGGTGTTTGCGGTGGGACGAACGTAATAGTAGCCCACACCGTCCTTCTTCTTGGGGGTCTGCTGCTCGACAACGTCGAACGCGCCGTTTCTCATCACCGCAACCAAGTCACGTCCCGAAGCAGGGCTTTGAACGTTGCGGTTCCCGTGGATCCAATCGGTCGAACCGTTATAGTAAAGCTGCAAAAGCTCACCCATCACGTCGGAATACGCTTCCATCAAGGCGCCGGCCTCAAGATTTGCATAGGACATCCCGGGCGTGATCGAGGACTGCATTGCGTGCGTGTACTCATGCCCCACAACGTCCAAAGCCTCGTGGTAGTTGGCAACACCGCCAAAGGAGAGGATGGTAGTGCCGTTTACAGGACCCCAGTTAAAGGCATTTTGTCCCGCGGAGTAGGCATCGTTTACGTATGCGTATACGGTGCCGCCGTTTCCGTCATAGGAGACAAGCCCCAAGGTCTCATGGTAAAAATCGTAGATCTTGGAAAGGTTTTTATACAGGTCGATCGCCTTGGCGGAGCCGTCACTGAGCCAGATGTTGTTATCGTCGGTCAGCGGTGCTTTGCCAAGATACGCGTCTCTGATGGGGTTGCCGCCCGCGTCCATCACGGACGTGTCACCGGCAAGATCGAAATACGCGATATTTCTTTCGGAATCGTAGAAGATATAGGTGTCGGTTTTGGATGCGTCACTGTAATCAAACCATACGGTGTTGAAGGTGTTATCGGTGGAATTCTCGTCGTTTCTGCCGATGGTATGCTCGAATTCACCCTCCGCTTCCCCCGGCATTGCGCCGAGCGCATTGGCGGTTGCGGAGATCACAGTGCCGTCGATGGCACTTACGACCACGGTATAGATCCCGCCGTCAAAAACGTATGCCATTTCGTTATATCCGTTCAAGGTATAAACGACCAACTCGCCGTCATCTGCCGCGGGAGCTTCAAGTCCTGCATCCTCCACAATCGCGGCTGCCTCGTCACGCGTGAGGTTGACGGTGGAATCAAAGAGCGCACCTACCGAGGTGTACCCGCCGCTGAGCGAGGTGGTCGCACCGTTTTCGTCGGTGGTTACGACGAGCTGCTGACCGTATACCTCGTAGCCGTCGTGGGTCTGCTGCATACGGTACTGCGTGGTGCCCTCAAACTCGGTTTTTCCGGCGTTGGAATACTCTTCCCCCGCGTTTTCAAAGCCCATCAGATTTTGAATGCTGCCAAGAGATTGAACCGCGCTTTCAAAGCTGTCAACGCGCTGATCGGAATAAGAACCGATGATAAAGGAGGGCTGATAGCTGCCCGTATCCAAAGCGATCTCGGGAAGTCGACCTCCGTTGAGCGCCTTCATAGCGTCAAGCTCCTCGGTCATTCGAAGCACAAGCGAATCATAGTCTTGCGCATCCCAACCCGCGTACAGGGTCATATTGGAAAGAACGGGAAGATCAAAATCGTACGCCACCGTACAATCGGGGTCGGTATACCAACCCGTAAAGAGATAATCCGTACGGTACTGCGCGTCGGGCATGGTTGCGCACGTTCCCGTGTTGACGGTCTGCGCCGCGGGCTTGTTTTCAGCGCCCGCGTAATTCAGATCGAAAACGACCGTGTAAGAGAGGACCTGACCAACGTAGCCCGCATCGATCTCGGTCTCGTCGGCAAGCACCAGGATCAGATGGAAGTCGTCGTTGACGTATGCGTCCTTAACGTCAACACCCGCCTGTCCCGCGGCACCGCTCTCTCCCTGCTGACCCTGCTCACCGCGAAAGCCCTTGGTAGCGATGAGGGTTGCCAGCCATTCGGTTTCACTTCCTTTAAATCCGTTGTCCACGGCGATCTCGTAGGCAGACTTACCGTTGCTGCCCGTCTCGCCCTTGTCTCCGCTCTCTCCAAACAGGTTGCATCCCGCAAGCATGGGAAGCAGCATCATAAAGGAGAGGAGGAGCGCCGCCGCTTTCAAAAATTTTGTTTTCATACCATTCACCTCGTGTTTTTTATTTCACTTGTGAGTTATTCCGCAACCGTCCATCCCGCATAAAGCGTCACGTCGGAGATGACGGGGGACGTAAAGTCGTACTCCTCGGTGCAGAAAGGATTGGTGTACCAACCGATAAAGGTAAAGCCATCACGTGTGGGATCCTCGGGCTTGGTAGCACTGCGACCCGACTGAACCTTTTGGGTAGTGGGCTCGCTGCCCTCACCGTCGTTGCGGTCAAAGGACACCGTGTACTTTACCTCAACGCCGACAAAGCCCGCGTCGATCTCCTCACCGTTGGTAAGAACCACGATCAGATGATGCTTTTCATCAACGTACGCTTCCTTTACGCTAACGCCGGGAAGACCCTGCTCGCCCTGTTCACCCTGTTCGCCCTTCGCTCCCTGCTCGCCCTTGGCAACGCCGAGAGATGCAAGCCACTCGGATTCAGTCCCTTTAAAGCCATTATCCACGGCGATCTGGTAGGCGGATTTTCCGTCGAGCCCCGCGTCGCCTTGGGGTCCCTTTTCACCGGAAAGATCACAGCCCGCAAACACAGAAAGAGCCAAAAGCAAAGACGTAAGAACCAATGCAATTCTGATCATTCTTTTTTTCATGTTCACTCACCTCTTGTTTTTTATGTAATGGATCAAAAAGATCCACCCATTAATTATAAGTATAGCACTGTTTCCTATTTTTGTCAAGCATGATTTTTTGAATAATTATGCACAGCTTTTGAAAAACAAAACGTTTTTTGCGATCCGCACTTTCTCGACACGCACATTTTATCAAAAACACACCGCGAAAAGCAAGAATTTGCAAAAAAGACTTGAAAAAAAGAAAAAACTCATATATAATATAAAAAATAGCACTTTTATTTCGTGCCTGTCTCAAGAAAAGGAGGAGCTTTCTATGAGTTCCGAAAAGCAAACCGCACCACATAAAGAAAACGAGGACGCAAAAAAGATCTTACGCGAGGTTTACGATATTTTAAGCGAGAAGGGCTACAATCCCATCACGCAGATCGTAGGCTATCTGCTTTCCGAGGATCCGACCTATATCACCAACTGCAACAACGCGCGCGCATTGATCCGCCGCGTCGACCGTGACGAATTGATGTGCGAGCTTGTAAAAAGCTACCTTGCGTTGGACTGAATCGCACCATGCCTTATACGGAGTTTATTTCACTTCAAAAAAAGCATACCGTCAAAAGACCCGAGGCAACCGTGCTTTGCCTCGGCAATTTTGACGGCGTTCATCTGGCGCACCGCGCGCTCCTGACACAGGCAAAGCATTTGCGCGACACGCGGTTTCAAAATGCCGCCTGCGGAGTGCTGTGCTTTCGCGGACTTTCCTCCGATTTTTTACTCACCTCCCCTACTCCGCATCTTTCCTCGGAGGAAGGAAGACTGGATATTTTCTCGGAAATGGGCATGGACTTTGCCGTGCTGTGTGACTTTCCCGCCATCCGCCACATGAGTGCCGAGGCGTTTATCGAACGCATTTTGATTGAGGAATGCCGTTGCGTTGCCACCGTGTGCGGATTTAACTATCGCTTTGGAGAATTCGGCAAGGGCGATGCCCAAACGTTGCAAGCCCGCTTTGGCGACGCGGCACACGTCCGGCCGCCCTTTTTGCAGGACGGCGCCCCCGTCAGCTCCACGCGCATCCGCGCCTTGCTTCTCACGGGGCATGCGGAGGAGGCAATGCGCCTTCTTGGCAGACCCTACGGCTTTTCTTCCCCCGTGCTTCACGGAAAAAAGCTGGGGCGCACCATCGGGATCCCCACGATCAATCAGTCCTTCCCCGAAAAAATGCTCATTCCGCTCCACGGCGTTTACGTCACGGAGTGCCATATCGACGGGCGTGTGTGGCGAGGCGTGACCAACGTGGGAAGACACCCCACGGTAGACGAAAACGCCCCCGTCAATGCCGAAACCTATCTGCTTGACTTTGAGGGCGACCTTTACGGCAGGACGGTTGACATTTCATTTTTGCACTATCTGCGTCATGAGCAGCGCTTTGATTCGCTGGAAGAATTAAAGGCATGCATTGCCAAGGACGTGGAAGCCGCGCGAAATTTTCGCGCATAGACCGATCAAAACAAAAAAGGAGGAATTCACAGGTGAAAAAGATCGTTTTCCGCGCACTTGTTTTTTGCCTCCTTCTTTTTTTACTCATCCCCTTGACCGTACCCCTTTCTTATGCGGATACGTCTCTCTCACTCCCCTCCATGGAGGAAACGGGGGCAGCATACCTTTATCACCTTGAACGCGGCACCGCCGTGCTTCAAAAAAACGAAAGCACCCTCATCGGTGCGGGCTCTACGGTAAAGATCATGGCAGGGCTTCTTTTTTGCGAGGAGCTTGCCCCCCGCCTTTCGGAGCGCATTCAGATCACCGAGGAGCTGATGGCATCGGTCCCCGCCTCCCCGGGATATTCTCTCCGCATTGAAGCGGGCGACGTTTTTACCGCCGAACAGCTTCTTTACGCTTCTCTTTGCGGAAGCTTTAACGATGCCTACTATCTCCTTGCCGCCCATATTTACGGCTCGGTAAACGAGATGCTTTCAAAAATGAATCGCCGTGCGCAGGAGCTGGGGGCGGAGAACACCCTGTTCCGCGACGTTACGGGGATCGCGGGCTCGTCGCAAACCACCGCGCAGGATCTGTGCCGCATTGCCACCGAGGCATACGAAAACGATCTTTATATGCGCCTGTGCGATACCGAAGCATACGTGCTTACCACCCAAAGGATCTCTCGTACCGTCTATAACCGAAACGCGTTGATCTCCACGCAAGGCGGAACGGTTACCAAATACTACGACAAAAGCTGCTACGGGATGAGTGCGGGAAGCACGCCCGAGGACGGAAACTGCGTTGTCACCGTTGCGCGTCACGCCGACGCCACCTACCTCTGCATCGCTCTTGGCGGCAAGGAAACCGACACGTGGGAGTTTGGGTACGTGGTCGCCAAGCGAATGATCGCCTGGGTGCTTGACACCTATGCTTATATTGAGGTGCTCTCCTCCGACCGGGACGTATGGCACATCCCCGTTGAGGTCTCCGATCTTGTTACCGAGATCCCGCTCCGCACCCACGAATCCTACGCGGCGTATATCCCCAAGGGAACCGACGTAGAGAAGGAGATCACCTACAGCATCCGCCTGGAAAGCGACACCCTGGAGGCGCCCGTCAAAAAGGACACCTTTGTCGGCTACGTGGCGATCGTATACCAAGGACAAACCTTGAAGACCCTCCCCCTCTATACCGCCGAGGATGCCGAGCGAAGCAGCTTTATCGGTGTGATGCGCGGAATGCGGGATCTGATCAAAAACCGTGCCGTTTTGGCAGGCCTTATTTTCTTTGTCATTGCTCTTTGCGCCTGGATCGTCGCCGAGGTCGTTATCAGCCGCCGCAGAAAGCACCGCTGGGACCGATATTTCAGCGATAAGATCGAGCTGCCCAAACAAAGGCGCGCTCCCTCTTCCAATGCTCCCACAAAGGATGCGCGCACTAAAAAATCAAGCCATCGAAAAAACGTTGACCGTTAGATCCACAAAAAAATACCGCGTTTTCCGCAATGCTGATTCGCACGTTGGAAAACGCGGTATTTTCTTATTTTTTCAGCTCCAGAGTCCTTTGATATGCCGCGGTAACCGCCTCCATAGAAGCGGCACGGAAGGCACCTGCCTCCAGCGCGTGAACACCAGCAATGGTCGTTCCCCCCGGACTGCAAACGGCATCCTTCAATTCCCCCGTATGCTTTCCGCTCTCAAGAAGAAGCCTTGCCGCACCCAAAAGCGTTTGCGCCGCATAAAGGTTGGCTTTGTCACGCGGCAAGCCGCACTCCACGGCACCGTCGGCAAGTCCTTCGGCGAACAGATAAACAAAAGCAGGACCGCAGCCCGAAAGCGCGCTTGCCGCGTCGATCTGTCCCTCCGCGATCTCGTCAAGCTTCCCCGCATACGCCATCGCTGACAAAAAGGTGCTCTTTTCCTCTGCGGTCACCTCACCGTTTGCGGTGTAAAGAACCATTCCCTCGCCCACCGAAACGGGAGTGTTGGGCATAATGCGAACGATGGGCATAGGTCTTCCCGCATAGCGCTCCAGCGTGTAGATCGGTGTCCCCGCCGCCATGCTGATGAGCACCGTGCGCGCGTTTTTCTTTTCAAGAAGGGGGATCAGCGTTTCAAAAAGCCCCGCCATTCCTTGCGGCTTGACCCCAAGGAAGATGTACGCCGATTCGGCGGCAAGCACCTCAAGAGAGACGGCATTGCCCCCCGTCGCCTCGGCAATCGTATTTGCCTTGGCAGCATCGGCATCGCAAAACGCCAACGCCGTGCCGCCCGTTGCCCGTGCCACCGCCCTTGCAATGGCACCGCCCATATTGCCGCATCCGATAAATCCAAATTGATACTTCATATCTTTATCCCTTCTTAACGGATCTGTCCGTCACCCTTGATCACATATTTGTAGGAGGTCAGCTCCTCAAGTCCCATAGGTCCTCTTGCATGGAGCTTTTGCGTGGAGATACCGATCTCGCATCCCAATCCGAATTCTCCGCCGTCGGTAAAGCGCGTGGAGGCGTTGACGTATACCGCAGCGCTGTCCACGGCACGGGTAAAGAGCTCTGCCGTCTCCCCGTTCGAGGTTACGATCGCATCGCTGTGGTGCGTTGAATGTGCCGCGATATGCGAAATTGCCTCGCGCACGTCGGCAACGACCTTGACGGCAAGAATATAATCGAGAAACTCGGTGTCGAAATCCGCATCGGTCGCCTCTGTCCCGTCGATGATCCCGTGTGCCGCCGCATCAAGCCGCAATTCCACCTCGGGAAGTCCCGCCGCCGCTCTGTCCCGGGTCAATCTCTTTTGGAGCATTGGCAAAAAGCGATTGGCGATCTTTTGGGAGACCAAGCAAACCTCCTCGGCGTTACAAACCGAGGGGCGGCTTGTTTTCGCGTTTTCAATAATATCCAGCGCCATGGAAAGGTCGGCGTCGTCATCCACGTAAACGTGGCAGATCCCCGTCCCCGTTTGAATACAGGGTACTTTTGCGTTTTCCACACAGGCACGGATCAGCCCCGCGCCGCCGCGCGGGATCAGCAGGTCCACGTAATCCACAGCCGTCATCAATTCGTTTGCCCCTTGCCGCGTGGTATCCTCCAGCATATTGACCAGCGTCACGGGCAACCCCTGTGCCTCCAGTCCGCGGCGCAGGGCGCACACGATGGCATAGGAGGTGCGATACGCTTCCTTCCCTCCGCGCAACACACAAACGTTTCCGCTTTTGAGGGAAAGCGCCGCCGCATCGGAGGTCACGTTGGGGCGGCTCTCGTAAATGATCGCCACTACGCCCATCGGCACGCGTGTTTTCGTTACGCAGATCCCGTTGGGTCTTGTAAATGCATCCACCGTTTTGCCCACAGGGTCGGGAAGAGCGACCACGTCGCGGATCCCCTCTGCCATAGCGTGAATGCGACCGCTATCAAGGCGCAAGCGGTCGATCATTACGTCGCTGACCGTGCCGCGAACCGCCTCGATATCCTTTTCGTTGGCAGTTAAGATCTCTTGGCAAGATGCCTCAAGCGCGTCTGCCATAGAGAGCAGCGCCTCGTTTTTTTCTTGAGTGGAAAGGAGAGACAGCGTTCCTGTTGCCGCCTTTGCCGCCTTTAAAATTTCAAGTGTGGTCATGCTTTATCTCCTTTTTGAAAACAGAGTCCCTACACGCTTCCCATCAAACAGATCGTAAAGGAGCGAGGGCTCGGCACCGTTGAGGATCACCATTTCACAGCCTGCCTCCATGCAAATATCGGCGGCGTGGAGCTTGGTCTTCATGCCACCCGTACCAAGGCTTGAGCCCTCGTCACCCGCCAACGACATAATATCCTCGGTCAGCTCATTCACCTCTTCAATGAGGGCGGCATCGGTAAAGCGATGCGGATCCTTGGTATAAAGCCCGTCGATATCGGAAAGCAGGATCAGCCGATCGGCATTGACGCTGACCGCCACCATTGCCGACAGGGTATCGTTATCCCCCACCTTGATCTCCTCGGTGGCGATGGTATCGTTTTCGTTGATGATGGGCAGCACGTCAAGCTCAAGAAGTCTTTGCAGTGTATTTTGGAAATTGTGATAACGGTCGTCGTGCCTGAAATCAGAGCCGGTCAAAAGAATTTGCGCCACGGTATGATGATAGGTTTGGAACAGGCGGTCGTACGTATACATCAATTCGCATTGCCCGACGGCAGCCGCCGCCTGCTTGGTGGGAATATCCTGCGGACGCTCCTTGAGCGACAGCTTTCCGACCCCCATACCGATCGCGCCCGAGGAAACAAGAATGACCTCGTGCCCCGTATTTTTAAGGTCACTGAGCACCTTACAAAACTCCTCAACGCGGCGGATATTCAAAAGTCCCGTCGGATGCGCCAGCGTGGACGTACCGATCTTTACTACAACTCTCATGGGAACACTCCCCTTTTCGATAATATTATTTTTAAATTATATACTAAAAGACCGAGTTCGTCAAGGGCTTGAGGAAAAAAAGTACGCGATCCCCAAGGGAAAGCCCTTGCGGATCGCGTATTTTTTCAGATTCTTTGCAGGAATGCAAGCTCACCATCGGAAAGCGTTACGGTATCCGTAATCGCGCCCGTTTCGCGGTTCTTCCACTGGTCGCAAAGCACTACCGTCTCGCTCTTGTTGGAAAGATTGGAAATGCAGAGGTACTGCTCGTTCCCCGTAAACAAGCTCATAAACACGTCTTTCGGCAACGCCCCCTTGGTAATGGTGCTGTCGGTAACGTTCATGTGGCAAACGTTGTCCTCCTCTACCATGGGCTTGTAGAGCGCTAAGTACTTAAACCAGTTGGCACGGTATTCCACGTTATCGGGAATGCCCGACCAGTCACTGTAGGAGTAAGGTCCATCGGGATGCTCCTTGTCGTATTTTGCCATTTCCTGATAGGTCTCGTACATTCCCGTCGTCTTATAGTGTACCCCGGGAACAGAAATGATCTTCTCCGCCTGGTAAGGACGTCCGTCGGGACGAAGGGGGAACTGAAGGAAAGGAATGGTCAGGGCGAACATACGCTTAACTGCCGCGTCCCCCGTCCAACGAAGGTCGGGACAAGGAATCAGATAAGGATCGAATTCGGTCGTTCCCAAAAGGCTGCCGATGTCCGACACGCCCTCACCGACCCAAAGGTAATCGTAAAGCTTCTCCGTGGAGGCGGGACGGCAAACGTTGGAATAATGCATTTTCATAATGCCGTGATTTTCCTTGACAAAGGAATACATACGGGCATAAAAATCTTCCTCGTAAGGGTCGTAATGAATGTCTGACTGAACGCAGCTTGCTCTCCCTGCGGCACGTGCCTCAGCATGGCGCTTTGCAAACTCCTCGCAGCCCGTATCGTTGTAAATACCGTCAAACTCGTATTCGTCAAACACACGCTTCATCTTGTCGAAGAAATAAGTCGCCCAGGTTTCGGATTCGGCAGAGCAGTTGGCATATTCAAAATGCACACTGATGAGATAGGAGCCGTAGCGCATGAAATCCTCGCGGAAATCGGGATCGCGTCGGTCAAAATAAAAGGAGGAGAGGTACGGCAGCACCTTAATGCCGAAATCATGGCACAGCTTGATAAAATTCTTCATACCGCGGGGATCGTGAGAGGAATATTTATCTGCGCCGTAAAGACGGATATGGTCGTTCCATTCCTCGTGCACCTGGATCAGCCCCACGCCCTGCTCGGCAAAGCTTTTGATCAGATTATAATCGTATTCGGTCGGCTCGATCGAAAATTTTGCGGGATACGGCCCGAGATTATAGGTCACCTGTCCCGGAAGATAATCCCTGATGCGAATGTGCTTTGCGCATGCTTTTACGTTTTCCTGCGCGTAGCGGATGTTGTCAAG